>JAUNUB010000011.1:6647-33100 GCA_030538375.1 Moraxella sp.
TGTGGTTCTGATACTGGCACTTGGGCTGCTGCTGGGGTGTCGTTTGGTGCGACATCAGATAGTGTATCGCTTGGCGTACTTGTATCCGATGGTTCGGCTTGTTCGGCATTGTCGGTAGGGGTGTTATCGACTTGAGCAGGTGTGTCTATAACCGCAGGTGCGGTGTCATTCGTCGGCTGGTCGGGGAACAAAAATAATTTAGCTGCCAAGGCTACCAGCACCAATGCCAATAATACACCCAGTGCGATGATGAGTTTTTTGGTTTTGTTGTCATCTGTAATCAGCTCGTCAATACTGGCTTGGCTGCCTTGTGTTTTTGGCTGTGTGGTATCTGCTCCATGGTTGTCTGATTGTGCCTTGTTTTTTTTCAACGAAAAAGTGGATTTTTTGGCAGGTTTGTCGGCTGTCTCGGTGTTGGTTTTTTTACCGAACAGCGATTTTTTGGCAGGCTGGGTCTGCTCGCCATCGCCTTTTTCTTTTTTGGCGAATAGGGGTTTTTTTACACTATCGCTATTGGGTTCGCTTTTGTTTTTTTTAAATAGCTTGAACATGATAACAACCTTATTTTATGAATGCGTGTTTATGAATGTGTATCTATGAATGCGTGCATTGTAGCGTGCTTATTTTCATCTTTGGGCTAAAAAACAAGCAAGGATAAGTCTTTTGATAAAAAACCGCTTAGGAATGCTTATTATACTTGCAAGAGGTTTGATATAAAAATGACGAATTTAGCTATTGTTTAGTCCAACTAAAACCCTTAACATTTTTACCTGTAGGGTTTTGCATGATGAATTGTGGGCAGACCCTAATGATTTTCATTACTAAATTGTACAAAATATGTAAAACTCAAATATAAGATTTATATGCAAAATTCATGCCAGTATTGTAATTTTTGCGGATTGGGAGCGGTTGAACGTGGTATCAACAGCCTAGACATTATCCATAAGTGGCATGTGCAGGCGTGGGCGATGGGGGTCAATCTTTGCAAGCAGTGCTTGTGAAATGGGTAGGGGTCTTTGTAGTATTAGGCTGGTTAATATCTCGGCACATAGTGGAGCAAAGCCAAAGCCTTTTGACCCCATGGCGGTCATCACAAAGGTGTTTGCGTCAAGCTGTCCAATAATGGGGTGATAGTCAGGTGTTTGGGCACGGACACTGGCACGTCCTTGCAAGTTATCTGCATTGATATTGAGTTTTTGTGCCAAATTTGGTAAGGCTTGACAAAAATTGTTAAGATTGTGCTTGTGTTCGTCATGTCTGATGTCGGTACTGGTGTCATTTCTGACAAAACTTGCCCCCATAAGCAAATAGGGCGTATCATCGTGATGAAATGTTGCACAGTAGCCATCGTATTTGATGGGGGTTGTGGTGGCTGGATTTGCTAAGGGAGTGAAGGACACCTGTCCACGAATTTTGCGACAGTCAAAAATCTTGGGGTGCAATAGATGGCTTTCAAACCCTGCACAAATAACGGTAATATCCGAAGTTGGCACAGCTGTATTAAGGACTGTGATGTCTTGTTGTACAAAGCTGATGAAAGGGTGGCCAAGGATAAAATCCGCCAATAATCTTGGGTTAATCAGTCCGCCCTGTGGTATGTGGGCGGTGATGGTGTGTCCATCAAAGTCGGCTTGGCAGGCTGGGTAAATCTCATTATCTGCACTGTTGTAATGGCTGATGAGTGCGTTAGGGTAGCTGTCTACAAGTGTACTAAGTTTGGCATGGGATTTTTTGTGCGGCTCTAAAAAATCTATCACTCCTGTTTGGGTAAATATCTCGGTGGCGGCGTACTGGCTGAGCTTATGATAAAATCGCTCGGCGTACAGATGGCTGACGGTAGGCAGATGGTCGTGTGCGGTGTTAGCTTGTGAGAGTTTGGGGGCGAATAAGGCACGTGGATTGCCAGACGCACCTGCCAGTGGAGCGGTTTTGTCAATCAGTGTAACATGAATGCCTTGATTGGCAAGGGCATAAGCCATGGTTAAGCCTGACACGCCAGCACCGATGACGGTAGCGGTATTGATGGCTTGGGCGAGTGGCGGTGGTAAAAACTTATCAAATTTTGCCGTGAGCATTTCTCGCTTGTGGGCAAAGCCTTTGATTTTGATGGGAGTTGCCCCAATGCGAACAAGCTCACGCTTGACAAAACCTGCAGCGGTAAAGGTGGCAAGCGTGGTATCACGGTGCGACAGGCGAGCGATTTCATCGAACAGGGCAGATGACCACATGGCGTGATTTTTGGCAGGGGCAAAGCCGTCCAGATACCATGCGTCTGCCTTGGCAGTCATCTGTGCTAGGCTGTCTGCTGCGTCGCCAATCCACAAATCCAGTATAATGTTGTGAGCAAAATGCAGGCGATGACAACCAGCCAAAGGCAAGGGATATTGTACCAATAACTCATCAATCACAGAACCAAGCATGGGTTCGCTGATTTGCCAAATGGCTAGAGCTTGAGTTAAATCCGCTTTGGTTAAGGGGAATTTTTCGGTGCTGATGAAATGCAGGTGGGTATTGTCGTGATGGTGTTGTTGCCATGAAAGACAAGTTGCCAAAAAATTCAAACCCGTACCAAAACCTGTCTCGATAATGGTGAAGCTCTGCTGTGGGGCAAGCGTCGCCCATCTGCTAGGCAAATCATTGGCGTGCAAAAACACATAATTGGTCTCCGCCAAGCCATTCGCCTTAGAAAAATAAACATCATCAAAGGCGGACGATAGGGGGATTTGTCTGCCATCGTTATCCGTCTGCCATGTGATGTCGGCAGTTTGAATGCCTGCGTGATTAGTCATCTGACTACCATCTGTCTCGCCCAAAGATGAGTTTGCCCAAAAACAAACCAACAAACAAGCTGATACCAGCGGTTATCGCCCCATACATGAATAACTGTCCACTACGCTCTTGTACCAATACATTGGCTTGGGTGGTGAGTGTGCTGACTTGGCGTTCGAGTTCGGCATTTTTGGTGAGTAATGTCTGATTGGCGGCGGACAGCTCGGATTCATTGGGTATTTGTAGCTCAAGCAGGCTTGGGGCGTTGGGGTCATGTGGATTGGCGGGGGCAGAGACGGAGACAGAAGTTTCGCCATCAGCGGCATTGACTGTATCGTTGTCGGCGGTGGCTGCCACTGCGACATTGGTAATGAACAATGTCAGAGCGAATAAGCCTAATGATAGATGACGCATATCAATCCTCAATGGTGAGCTTGGGGAAGCCTTGCACAAACGGACGCACTTCCATATGAGAATACACGCCAGCGGTGAGATAGGGCTCGTCATTGACCCATGCTTGGGCTTCGGCAAGACTGTCAAAATGGGCGACGATTAAGCTGCCTGACATGGCAGGTTTGTCGTGTTCGATAGGCATAGGGCCTGCTAGGACAAGGCGATTTTGAGCGTCTAGTGTGTTTAGTCGCTCAAGATGACTTGGGCGGATTTCGCTGCGTTTGGCGGTGCTGTCGGCAACATCATGACCGATGATGGCAAATAAAGGCATGGTATTTTTCCTTGATAAAATTGTTTATACGGTTTTTATAGTCATTTAAAATAAAAATGAGACAAGGCGACAGCGACCGTGGTGTACAAGTAGTACATAAGGGAGCTGGCAACGTAAGTATCATTGCAATTTTAATTGACTATAGGTTAAATTTGCTGCTTTGTTAAACTTATTGGTAAGCACTGATTGCACTGGCTTTTATAGTCAATTAAATGTGTTTGCCACAAATTTCAAACTTAATTGTTTGGCGTGATGAATTGTCGGCAGACCCTAGTTATTCGCTGCTTTTAAAATTTTTGCGTAGTATAAAAAACATGCCAAATACAAAGGTTATCATCACGATAATGTCGCCAAAGGCGGTGAATTCGCCCCAATATTTGCCACTCATAAAAACAAAGGCAAAAAAAGCGTGCAATCCTGCCAATAAAAAGAACAAGCCAGCCCATGCGATATTGAGCCGTTGCCAATCTTGATGGCTAAGCTCTAGCACGCTTGCGAACAGTTTTTTGACAATGGGTTCTTTGTTCTGCATAAATAAGGGTGCGATAAGAATGCCCGCCCCAAAGCCAAGATTAATCAGCACCGCTTTCATGCGAATATAATAATCGTCGCTCAATGCCAGCGTAACGCCGCCAAATACCACGGTCATAATCACCACGAACCACTGCATTTTTTCTAGGCGAAACTTTTGAAAAACAAACAGCCCAATATACACAATCAACGTGGTGATGAGTAGCCCTGCCGTGGCGACAAGAATGTGATTGTTCTCTACGCCTGCTGAACCGACAAGTTGTAGCAAGGGGTGATTGCTGTCCTTGGGGTCGGTGGTCTTGTACAGCACAAAAAATACGATGAGCGGAATGTAGTCCAATAACGCTTTCATAGGATATAGTCAATAAAAAGTCATAGTTTAAAACAAAACACCAAAAAAAGCAAAATCCCACTTAGGCTAAGTAGGATTTTGTTGGTGGATTGATGGGCTTAGCTTTTTAGGGCTTTGGTTTTGGTATCATCGCTTTTTGGTACAGGCTTTAGCGGCATAAGCGGTGCGACAAGGGCGACTTTTAGCACTTCATCAATGCTCTCAACCGCTTGAATGGTCAAGCCTTCTTTGACGTTATCAGGTATCTCGACCAAATCTCGTTCGTTGGATTTTGGAATGAGTACATGGGTGATACCCCCGCGGTGAGCCGCCAGCAGTTTTTCTTTAAGTCCGCCAATACGCAGCACCTTGCCACGCAGCGTTACTTCTCCTGTCATGGCGATGTCAGGGCGAATGGCGATACCAGTCAAGGCAGACACCAAGGCAGTCGTCAAGGCGATACCAGCTGATGGGCCGTCTTTGGGCGTTGCCCCTTCTGGCATATGTACATGAATGTCGGTTTCTTTGACCTTATCATAAGTAATGCCGAATTTTTCGCCATTGGCACGCACCACGCTCATCGCCGCACGAATGGACTCTTTCATCACATCGCCCAGCGAACCTGTAAAGATAAGCTCGCCCTTGCCAGACATGGTTGCCGCTTCGATGGTGAGCAGCTCACCGCCCACAGAAGTCCATGCCAGCCCTGTGATACGCCCAATCTCCGCTTCTTTTTCTGCCAAGCCATAATCAAAGGGCTTGACACCCAAAAAGTCGGTGATGTTGTCGTCATTGACGCTCATCTCGTGCTTTTTGGCTTTGCTTTCGACAGCGGTGCGTACGGCTTTGCGGCTGATTTTGTTAATCTCACGCTCAAGGTTACGCACGCCAGCTTCACGCGTGTAATGACGAATAATACTGGTGATGGCGTCGTCCGTTACTTCAAGTTCGGCAGGTTTTAGCCCATTTTGCTCAAGCGTCTTAGGCACGAGATATTGCTTGGCGATAGAGAGTTTTTCGTCTTCGGTATAACCGGGCAGGCGAATGACTTCCATGCGGTCAAGCAGGGCAGGCGGAATGTTCATGCTGTTGGCGGTACAAATAAACATTACTTGCGATAAGTCCAAATCAAGGTCGAGATAATGGTCGTTAAAGCTGTGGTTCTGTGATGGGTCTAGCACTTCTAGCAAGGCAGACGCAGGGTCGCCACGAAAATCCTGTGCCATCTTGTCAATTTCATCAAGCAAAAACAGCGGATTTTTGACATCAACTTTTGCCAAAGATTGTACGATTTTACCGGGCATTGCCCCAATATAAGTGCGGCGATGTCCACGAATTTCGGCTTCATCACGCACGCCGCCCAATGCCATACGCACAAACTTACGTCCTGTGGCACGTGCGATAGATTCGCCGAGCGAAGTCTTACCCACCCCTGGCGGCCCAACTAGGCACAGAATAGGGCCTTTTAGTTTTTTGACACGAGACTGCACCGCCAAATATTCCAAGATACGGTCTTTGACATCGTCCAGCCCATAATGGTCTTTGTCTAGGGTTTCTTTGGCTTTGTCGAGTTTGATGGCGACTTTACTGGCTTTGTTCCATGGGGTGTCCAAAATCCATTCTACATAGCCACGCACCACGGACGCTTCTGATGATGACGCTGGCATGAGTTTGAGTTTTTTGAACTCGGTTTCGGCTTTTTTGCGTACGTCTTCTGGCAGGTCGGCTTCTTTTAGGCGTAGCTCAAGCTCGGCATCGTCGTCTTCTGGGGTGTCATTGATGTCAGAAAGCTCGTTTTTGATGGCTTTCATTTTTTCGTTCAGATAGTACTCACGCTGGTTGCTTTCCATTTGTTTGCGAACGGATTCTTGTAGCTCACTTTCGATGTCTTGTTCGGCTTTTTCGTTCATGAAGTAGTTCATCAACGCATTGTATAAGTCGCTTAGGTCATCTAGGGCAAGCAGTCCAAGTTTTTTGTCCATATCAAGGCTGGTGCGAGTGGCGATAAAATACGCCAGCTGTGGCAACTGCTCGATACGTTCGGCGACTTTTATTAGTTCACGAGCATTACGTAGATTGCCTTCTGCATAATCAGAAAACATCTGTACCAGTGCTTCTTTGCGGCTTTGTCTGGTCTCATCGTCAAAATTATCAGCAAGCGGAGCAAGTGTGTACTCGGCAAACAGTGGCTCATTCCCTTCGGCAAGTGAAATGCTGTTGATAAAGGCACGTTCTTTGCCTTCAAGCAGTACCTTGATACAGCCTTCATCGCTGTCGTGCGGCATGGTGCTAATCACTTTGCACAATGTGCCATGGCTGTGTAGATTGTCAGGGTCAATCTCTTCGGACAGCGAATCTTTTTGGGAGACGAGCATAATCTCGCCGTTAAAGTTATTTTCAGCCAGCTCTACGGCATTGACCGACTGGGTTCGCCCAACGAATAAGGCAATCTGTGTGTGCGGATAAACAACCACATCACGAACAGCCAGTAACGGTAAAAGGTCGGTGGTATCGCTCATAAAAGCTCCTTAATTTTTGTATACAGCTTATGCGTACCGTTCTAAATGGTGCTAAGTGAGTAAATTGCAAGTCGCCATCTTTATCAATCAAATAAAAGCAGATGAATGGGGGAAAATTTTGCCCCAATGTGGGTAAGTAGGACAGGTGAGTAGGGCGGCAAAGCAGGTGAATTTGTGTCAATCATGACAGTTGTATGACAAAAAATTGTAACCAAACATCAACAAAATGACAAAATCGGTTATAATTAGCCGTTTTTGTAAAATGTGGATTATAAGATGAATGCAGTACTTTTGGCGGTGATTGTGATGGTGGGCTTGTCGCTTGCCCGTGTGCATGTGGTGTTGTCCTTGCTGGTGGGGGCGTTGGTGGGGGGTTTGCTGGCTGGCTTGCCACTCTTGGACGTGGCAAATGCAGCAGGCGATAGCACAGTGGGCGTGCTTAGCCATTTTCAAAATGGCGTAAAAAACGGTGCACAGATTGCCCTGTCATATGCCATGCTGGGGGCGTTTGCGATGGCGATTGCACATTCTGGCGTACCCAAGGCACTGGCAAATAAGGTGATTGCCAAAGTGCAACAAGCCAAAGGCACGAGTATCAAATGGGGTGTGTTCTTTATTATCGTGCTGGCGGCGTGTCTTAGCCAAAACCTAATTCCCATTCATATTGCGTTTATTTTGCTGCTCATTCCGCCGCTACTCATGGTGTTTAATCAGCTACAGATTGACAGACGGCTGATTGCGTGCTTGATTACCTTTGGGCTGGTTAATACTTATATGTTTATCCCTTATGGCTTTGGGGATATTTATCTGAACGAAATCATCATGACCAATGTCGCCAAGGCAGGGCTGGAGACGGCGGATATTTCTGTTGTCAAAGCGATGGCTATTCCTGCACTGGGTATGCTGCTGGGGCTATTGACGGCGGTGTTTGTCAGCTATCGTAAGCCTAAGCAGTACAACAACGAAATCACCCTAAACGCTACCAATGAGTTAAAGCAACCAGCAACGCCAACCGACAGCAAGATGACTTATAAGGTGGTGGTTACTGTCGTGGCGATTTTGCTCGCATTCGGCATTCAGCTGATGACAGGCTCACTGGTGCTGGGGTCATTGGCAGGTTTTGCGGCATTTATGGCGACAGGGGTGGTAGGCTGGTCAAAGGCAGATGATGTCTTTAATGACGGCATTAAGATGATGGCGATGATTGGCTTTATCATGATTAGTGCCCAAGGTTTTGCTGAAGTGATGACAGCGACAGGGCAGATTGATTCGCTCGTGCAATCGGCGGTGGCGGTGTTCGCCAACAGCAAGGCGGTTGCTGCTTTGGTTATGCTGATGATTGGGCTGGTGGTTACGATGGGGATTGGCTCATCATTTTCTACCGTGCCGATTATTGCCACGATTTATGTGCCTTTGTGCATGGCGTTGGGCTTTAGTCCGATGGCAACGGTGGCATTGGTGGCAACGGCTGGCGTACTGGGGGACGCAGGTTCGCCTGCTTCGGATTCTACCCTTGGACCGACCATGGGGCTAAATGTCGATGGACAGCACGACCATATCACTGGCACGGTGATACCGACCTTTATTCATTATAATATTCCGCTTATTGTATTTGGCTGGTTGGCAGCGATGGTGTTGTAAAACGTTCTTAAAATGAACTGGCTTTATCAAGCTCACTACACTGTCTGCATTCGCTTTGCTTGCTGTTTTGGCTTTGGTTTTTGGATTTGGTATTGCTCATTGTTGACAGTTGTGTAAAAAATGTACTATTGTATAAAATCGTACGACAAAATCAGACGATTGTGCGATAATTTACCAGTGATGATAAGGTGGTGAAGCGATGGCAAAATGGTAAAATCGGACAAAATGATGAAATCGTTGTTATCACGCACACAGTTTATTCTTATGACTTATGTTCACAACTCATTCTTACAATCGAGCAAGGGGCAAATCTTATGAAAAAATTCGCAATCATAGCAGGCGTGGCACTGATGATGGCAGGCTGTGCAGGCACAACAGGCACGACAACAAACACCACAGCCAGCACCGCCAATACCGTGGCGATGAATGTGTTTAAGACTGCTGTGGACAATCAATGCCGTGCGGAATTAAACAATCACAACAGCTATAAACTCATCACATCTGTCATGGGTAGCGAGCAAAAAACCACGCTTGAGAATAAAGTGTGTGGCTGCGTCAGTGAAAAAGCACCAGAAAGTGTAACCTTGACAGAGCTTGGACAAGCCGCCATCAGCTCATCGGCACGCACGCAGGTGGTTGGTACGGCGGTTGCCAAGACTTTGACGGCTTGTGTCAGCGAGTTTACAAAAGGTATATAGACGACTATATAATCGACTATAGTGGTTGTTGAGTTGGTTTAATCGCTTTAGCCCCTAATTTCTGTATCAAGATTGTTTTGAGTTAAGATTGTTTTGTATCAAGATTGAGTAAGTTGAATGGCTTGCTCAATTTTTTGTGGCTTTTTATTGATGGCATGGGCTGCAAGATGTGCTAGAATAAGGTCATTTTGGTTGGCGTTGGTTATTTTTAAGGATTGCAAAGGTGCAACAAATAAAACCACTTATACAAACAAAACTCTCTACACGCACACCGCTGATGGCAAAGTTTGGTGTATCAGAGCTTGGTGCATTAGGGTTTGGTGTATTAGGACTTGGCATATTGGGGCTGTGTGTATTGATGACAGGTTGTGAAGAGCATGTAGAACCTGCCGATAGCACCAATCATGCCAATATCACTCAAGATGACACCTATCAAATCGGTGCTGCTTATCCTAATGGTGCTTATGCTACTGACACCTATTCTGCTAACAAGCGTGTGATGGTGGATTATTCCACGCAGCATGACAAAATGCAGAATACCGTGCAAAATACTGCACAAAACACCACGGCTGATACAGCAACCCTTGGTGCAACGTCCAATCTTGCTAAGCTATCAAATGGACACAACTGTCCACGCCTGTTACAACAACAGGTAGATAACACCATGATTGCGGTAGAAAGCGTGCTGTTTTCGCCGTATTGTGATTATTTTTTGTACCCAGTGCAAGGGCAAATGATAGATGTATCGCTGAAAAACCGCTTGTTAAAGGTGGAGCTATTGCGTCCTATGTGGCATGACTTTGCCAATGGGGCGTACACCGTAACCCAGTCGGGGCGGCACGTCATCAGAGTGCGTTATGACGGTGTGCAAAAACAGCCCAAAAATATTGATTATACTGTGGTGGTGCATGTGGATTAAGCGTTTTATAGTCAATTAAAATTGCAATGATACTTACGTTGACAGCTCCCTTATGTACTACTTGTACACGGCGGTCTGTCGTACTGTCTCATTTTTATTTTAATCGACTATATTTCTTAAAAAAGAGCTGATTATCTATTGATAATAGGCTCTTTTTTGTGGGCAAGGGGGTGATTTAGGGATTGTCCGCAGTGGGCTTGCCAGTATCCTTGTCAGTGTCTTTGCTGGTGGTGTTGCTAGCGGTCTTGTCAGCGGTGTTGCCAGTGTCTTTGTTAGCAGTCTCGCCGCCGACAGTGATGATGATAAAATCATTGGGATAAATGCTTTGTCTTAGGGTATCGTTGACGCTGTCTAGGCTTGTCTTGTGAATGCGTGCGGTGCTGTCTGTCAGATAGCTGTCGGGCAGTGCAAAAAAATTCATCATATTGGCGACACCATGAATGCTGGCATTGCTGGCAAATCGCATGGGTTCGCTGTTGCTGGCGTTGTCCTTGGCAAGGGTCAGCTCGGATTGGCTGATACCATTATCCAGTGTGTCTTGTATGACTTTTAAGCTATCATTGATGGCGGCGGTGGCAACGTCATTATTCGCCGAAAAACTGATGGTGTATAGCCCTGCGTTTTTTAGGCGTGATGTGCTGCCATAAATGCCGTAGGTGTAGCCCTGCTTAACTCGAATCTCATTCATCAGCCGTGCTGAGAATTCGCCGCCTGCCAGTACGTCATTAGCCAGCATAAAGTTGGTGGCGGATTGCATAGCCTGTTGGTTTGTCGCACGTGGTTCGCTTAGGTGTCCAATGATGATACTGGTTTGGGGGCTTGGGTGATTGATGTGAATGCGAGTGGGTGCAGGCTTGGCAGGTGTGGGCAAATTTGGGGCAGGCGTGCCTTGGGCAAGAGCGGTGCTTAATGTGTTGGCGATTTGTGTGGCGGTGCTGGTGTCCACGTCACCTGTGATGGTGATGATGGCATTGCGTGCGACCAAAAATCTGTCTTTAAAGGCTTGCAAATCCGCTTGACTGATATTTGCCACGCTGTCTTTTGTGCCTGTGATGGGGTGGGCATAAGGGTGATTGCCAAATGCGGCTTTGGCAAAGGCGACATTGGCAAGATAGTTGGGGCGTTGCTCGCTTTGTTGCAAAGACAGTGCAAGACGGTTTTTGTTGCGAGTTAGCACATCATTGTCAAAGGCAGGCGTACTAAGGGTGCTTGCCATCAGTGCGACGGCTTTGTCCAGTGTTACCTTGTCGGATAGACTTCTTAGACCAACGCTTAGGCTGTCTCGTGTGGCATTGCTGTCCAGCGAAATGCCCAGCTGCTCACTGGCAAAGACAAATTCATCTTCGGTGAGTGTATCAGTGCCTTGGGTGAGCATGGTGGCAACCATATTGGCAATGCCAAAACCATCGGCACGAATCTGCGTATCATACGCCGAGCCTGCCACAAAGCTGATACTGACATCAACCATAGGTAGCTCGTGCGTGCGTGTGAGCAGCACTGGCACGCCATTAGCACTAACAAACCGCTCCATAACAGGCATGGTTGCCTTGAGTTCGCCCAATTGATTCATGCTCTCAAGCACTGGCAAGGGCTTGGTGTTGTCAATATTGGGCGTATTGACATTGGCGTGGCTGCTCAAGCTGACAAAATACGACAAAATTAGCGTAATAAATACGGTATGACGATAATTGGTGATGTTCATAATAGCTCAAAAGTATTGAAATGAATGGTTAAATATTAAAAATTGTAAGTATTTCTTAACCCAGATTTGCGGGGGGGGGTAGCCCCTTGGCTTACAAAACTGGCATTAAATATGCAAAAAAATAGTCATACTGGGCATACATGGACAATTAGGGTCTGTCCAACTTTATATCACGCAAAATCATCAATCACACAAAGCTGCGAAGTTCTGCAAGGTAAGCATATCTTGAGTGTTTGCAAATGGGCGTTTATAAATTGGGGCGTTGGCAAGATGATATATTGTAACCGATAACGTGCCAAAAAAATGACCCTTTGATAAATTTTTTTTGACTGTTGTCGAAAATGCTTAGACTTCATTGTTTGAACAAGACACGAATGTTGCTGGTTTGGATAAGTGCTTTTAATGTTTCTTGTCTTGCAGAGTTTGTGCGATGAAACTGCGTGATGAAATATAAGCATATTCCAATTTTGAATTGATAACAAATAGTTGCTATATACTCAAGCATAAGTTATCAATCAAAACCATCAATCAACTTATGTTGTGCGAGATGATTTGTATGGGTTAATAGTGTATTGTTGTGCGTTATTTTGAGTAATGGTTGATGATGGTTCTGTAATCGCTTGTTTCAAAATTTGTTTATTCAATGGCTTATTCAGTAGTTGTTTAAGTGGCTTATCATGGCTGTAATTGTTTAGAAATTGTTTGGATTTATTAACTTAACTAATCTATGGTTTTTGCAATCAATGTTAATGGTTTTTGTTAAAACATTAACATTAGTTATGTTAATAAATCAAAGAGCAAGATAAGCACAAATTGATGAATGTTCAAAAAAAATTAGCAAAATACGAACTTTTATTTTATAATGTCCGTCATTTTTTTGATTGATAGTGGTTTGTATCTGCCGAATGCGTGTTCGGCGATGTGATTAAGACAATGTTGAGTTATGGAAAGTAAAAAGTACAATAATGAAACATGAATTAATACGAACTATGATGGTATTAACTTCAGACTATATGTAATAATACTGCAAGTCTAAGAATATTGGAAAATAGGTGTATAAGTTGTCATGAGTGCGGCTTGTATGCGACCGTGTTTTGGCGTGGTGTATATCAAAGGTCTACCAAGGTTTTTTGTTGATTAATACAGCTTGGGTGTATCTGCTTTGATATACACACTTTTGTGTACATAGCTATATATACATGTACAAGCATGTACAAACATGTACAAAAAAGCCATCTGCGAAAAAGCACGGGGGGGGGGGTAACTTCAGTAACTTTTAATATTTTTTTTTGAGTGATGTGGCTGAATGTTGGTTGTTTTACCTTGATTGGGTGATGGCTGTATGGTACGGCTGTCATTAATGATTGAGTTGCGTTATCGTATGAGTCGCCTTAGTCTTGCCAAGCAAGCAAAATGACAAACAGCGGTCAGAAGTACTGTGGATACCTGCAAAAAGTGAGAGTAAGAGGTATTTAACTATGTTAGATAATTTGCGTGGAATGGCAGTATTCGCCAGCGTCGTGCAACACGGTTCTTTCAGTGGTGCAGCCAAAGACCTGGGCATCACAACAAGTGCAGTGAGTCAGCAGATTCGTGCACTTGAAAATGATTTGGGCGTGGTGTTATTACACCGTTCGACCCGAAAATTAAGCCTAACCGAAGCAGGTCAAAGCCTGTACGATTCTGCCAAGAATATCGTACGTGCCGCCGAAGAAGGCAGAGAAAACGTCAGTCAATTAAGAGATGGCTTGCTTGGTAATTTGCGTATTGCAACCACACCAAGATTGGCAAAATCTCACATCTTGCCAGCATTGTCCACATGGCTGAACAAGCATGAAGATTTGACCTTGCGTATCGTTACCAGTAATACGCCTGTAGATATGATTGGCGAGCGTGTGGACTTGGCGGTCAATTTTGGTGAGCAAGATGACAAGCTGGGTGTACCACTCATGAGAGTGCCACAAGTATTGCTAGCTTCCAAAGACTATGCAGCCAGCAATGCCGTGCGTATGCCAAAAGACCTACAGGGTTTGGACTTTATCACCACCACCGAAGGCGTAGACGCTTTGTCCTTTGTCAAAGACGCTTATCATGAGACCGTAAAGGTCGCAGGCAGATTGGCGAGCAATGACACAGCTTTGGCGATTAACTTGGCACGTCAAGGTTATGGTATTGTCAAGGTGAATGCACTAGATGCCAAAGACGCATTGGGTAAAGGCAGTGATTTGGTGCAAGTATTGCCTGATTATCATTTGCCAGCTTTGGTATTGTATGCCAAGACGCTTGCCAAAGACCAACAGCCTGCTAAAGTGTGGCGTTGTCTTGAAGTCTTGACAGACTATTTTGCCAAAATTTGATTGTTCTGATTTAATTGTTTTTTTGTGTACTACAAAGCCCGCCTAATGGTGGGTTTTGTTTTTTTTGGGCTGGTTATAGTCGATTAAAATAAAACCGATACATACCCATTCGTGATTGTTCGTAGGGTGCTTTGTTCCCCCACCAATAAACGTGGGTTCACACCCACACTACGGCTACACGGCGGTCTGTCGTGCTGTCTCATTTTTATTTTATCGACTATAGTCTGTTTAAAAGCACCAAATTTATTTCATTTTTTAACCCAAAAGACAAAAGATGGACACACCCTAAACAAAAATCACGTATAATATAGTCGATTAAAATTGCAATGATACTTCGTTGTGAGCGTTCTTATGTACTACTTGTACACCGCAGTCTGTCGTGCTGTCTCATTTTTATTTTAATCGACTATAGGACAAATTGCGACATTAAAACACGATATGAAAACAAGGGATTGAATATGCAAAGAGCAAAATTCACACCACGATTGACAACACTACAACGAACAACACCAAGATTGACAACACTTAGCATGGCGGTATCGCTACTGCTCGCAGGGTGTCAAAGTGTGAGTGATGGTGGCGTGGGCGATGGTGGTGTGAGTAATGGCAGGTATTTTGTTGATGGCGTGTCTCAAGCCGAGCAGACCAAACAGGTGTTTGCACAGTTTAATCAGACCGCACAGGCGAACGCCAAAACCAAGCTGCTAACCGCACTACAGGCACATTATACCAAGGATAGGGTGGCGATAACGAATATCTATCATCAAGAAATGCCACTGGCACAGACAGATTTAAATCAAGGGGCAGACCCATTGGTGAGCAGTGCCTTAAAAACCATGAATTATAGCAGGCAAGAGACGAGTGCTAAGACGAGTGGCAGCTCGGCATATCGCACGATGTCGGATTATCTGGACGAAAGTGATGAGCCGCTATTGCGTTATTATGATGAAAAAAATGGGGTAGTGCCTGCTCATGCCATCAGCCGTATAGATGGTTTGCTTGATGATTATTCTGCCAACATAATTGACCTAAAAAGCCTAGACATGGAATATTATTATTGTATCGCCGAGCATAGCAGACAGATGAATGAACTGGTCTTGGCTAATCCACGCTTGACAGTCAAGGACACGGCGTACAAGGCACAGCAGACGATATTGCGTGGCTGTATGGCACAAGTGGATACACAGAAGTCTGCTTTGGCAAGTCAGCTTAGCAGCTATCAAGTGCAAGACATACAAGAGCTGAAATACTGCGTGCAGAACTATCAGCGAGACGTGGACGAGTTGTTTGCGGTCAATCGCCATAAGACGTACCGAGCCTATGAAGGTGGGACGCAGGACTACCATGAGATAGCGTACGAAAATTATGCCACGTGCAACACCAAGTTTGTTACCGAAATCAAAAGCGACCCAGTGGATTATATCGCTCAAGAAAGAACGCCCACCCAGCTTGAACTGATGAATTTGTGGCGTGAGTGTACGATAGATTATCAAAATCAAGAAAAAGCCTTACGCACGCAGGGCAAAAATCTCAGTCAGCATGCACCGCTATTTATACAGCTGTATTATGATTCCTATGCCTGTATTGATAATGCCCTTGAGCAAGTCTATGGGACAAATGTTGGTGGCAGTACGCCCACTACGATAGCACAGGCACAAATTCGTCAAGACGTACATGCAGAAGCCATGTCGCTGTTTGAGCAGGCGTTGTATGGCGAAGATGACGACGACGATAGCCATGCACGCAAGGGGCTTGGGGCTGCGTTTGGCAAATACTTGGATATGAAGCGTGCCGAGCTGTCAGAGAATAAAGCAAGCGACACATCAAATGACAAAGTAGGTGGCACATCAGACGACAAGCCGAGCGACAAGCAAAACGACAAACCGAGCGACACATCAAGTAATAGCGAGCCGACACAATTTGGTTCATTATACGGTATCTATGGGCGTAAGATGGGCGGCTGGCTACAGGAGTTAGCACAAAGCCCAGCACAATTACACGCCAAAAATCTGTATCGTTATCACCCAAGCTATGTTCAAGTGGTGTCTCGTCATCTGCCCAGTCAAAAACGCTATGCGTCGATGATGAGTTTTGAGTATCGTTCGGCAACGGCAGAGCAGTCTGTGCGTTTGCCGTATTTTGTGGATTTTGAGCAGGGTATTGTGCGGGCAGATGTGTCGGCTGTGATGCCTGTCGTGGCACTGATCAATCCACAGCACGCTTTGTTGCCGCAGGATTTTGCTCAGCAAGAATTTGGGGTGATAGACTTTGGTCTGCCAGAGCCGCTAAAAGATACCATTCCCACCGTCATCATATACGACACGTTAAATAATGGTATAACGCAGGCGATGGCACAGATTAGTCCACGAGCGTTCACGGATATATCGCTTGATGGTGATGAATTTGCACGTTCGGTGGGGGCAAGGACAGCCGTGCAGGTGTCGTTGAACGCCAAAGAGCAGGGCGAGTTTTTGGCAGGATTGTCCAAAATATTGATAAAAGAGCTGTCCGCCTATGTGGACGCACACCCAGAATATTATGAAGATACGGACTTGGACAGCAAGATTAAGCGTAGCAAGATTAAGCAAGCGATTGAAACGTGGGCGTTGCTGGACAAGGGTTTTTGGACAGATGACGTGGGCGGACTTATGCAGGCGATAGAAGGGGTTTTGCCATTTGGTCTGTATCAGACGAATACCTATTATATGGACAGCAAAGGCGAGATTGTTGGACAGACCAATCAGCTTGAGATACAAAGCCCAATGCGTCAATCTGTGTCAGAGAGCGTCTCGTTTACTCGTTTTGGCACTCATGTCGGCACTCGTTTTGGGGTAAATCGTGATGAACGACAAATCGTACAAACGCTGGATAGCTTGATGAACACGGCAGGCAAAGATGGCAATGCGTGGTTAAAAAACATGGTGAACGAACGCAAGTATGAAGGTATGGCAAATCGAGCACGGAGCAATTATGCCATCGAACAAAAAATCAAAATATATGAAGCCGAGCAAGCCGCCAAACGTAATGGCGAATAGACTGTTGATTGTTTTGATTGAGCTTGATTGTATAATAAGGATTTTTTTATGAGAACACCCCCATCCAAAAAAATACTGGCAATTGCCCTAGCAAGCTGTCTGCTCAGTGCTTGCCAAAGTATACCACACACAACAGCAGGCAACCAAAGCCTAGCCCCAAAATCGCACCTTGGTGATGTGCTGCGTCATCAGCTACGCAGTAACTTCAGCTATGAAAGTACCCTGCATATATCCAACCAAGCACGCTTGGCACGACTGCAAAGCCCAAGTGATGATGGCTTGTCGGCGACTTTGGATAATGCAGTACTATACTGCGGTGCGTTGCATGATACGGCTTACAAGGATTTGCTGATTCGTGCGGATAATGCAGGGCTGGATATTTCGGCAGATTATTATCTGACAGATAAGGCGACTATTCGCCAAGATTACGAAGCGTGCCTGTCCAAGCAAGAGCCTGCTCATCTGATGGGCGTTGGGCGAATAGAGCAGTTGCAGCCTGCCCACGAGTTTTTTGCCGCAGATGATGTGCAAGCACACATCAAAGCATTACAAGCAAATAGCGATAACCTACTAGATGAAGCGTATCGTTATTATATACAAAAAGGCGTGAATGATGATGGGCGGACACCTACAAAAGACGACTATGTATTAGACGGCTATGAATTTAACCAAAAAAATCCATACATAGCAAAAGATTTGCACAAAGCCGAGCTACTAAAGGCATATCTGCTAGACCCTGTCAAGGCAAGCGTGGTGGGCAGTTATCGTCCTGTACAAGGGGTGATAACAGCTGTGCCAACGTTACGCTACGACCAAAAAAACCTATCGATGATGGTCAATCAACCTGTGTATCTGGACATCAAGGCAGGCGTGCTGTATCTGTGGGCGGACAATTTGGCATTTGCACAATCGAGCCTTTTGGACAAAGAGCTTGGCACGGCATGGCAAAACAAATGGCTGGCATTGCCGATGAATGATGGGAGCTTGCCTGCCGACTTTTACCAAGATTTTGTGCAGGGGTTTTTGACGGCACAAAAGACGGTATTTGATGACAAACAATCAGATGACTTTGTGTATATCAATGCGGATGAGTTTTATCAAATCACCAAAGATGTGCTGCCTGCTGGCTCTATTGATATGACGACACAAATCATCAAGTATGAGCAAAATAGCACCAAGGCAAAATCCGCTCGCCACGATATGCTAAGCCTGTGGTATACAGCAATGACGGACAAATATCCAGAGCTGCTCCCAAATCCGCCCCCAGAGCTATTTAGCCGTGCAGAGCTTAGCCGTGCAGAAAAGTCGGACACACCAGCAGATATTGCCGAGCGTATCAGCAGCAAGGTGATTATGCAAAGATTGTTCACTGCCATCAATCAGCGGCTTTTGGCGTATGATTATTATACTACTGGGGTAAGTGATGACGTGATTGATGAGAATGAGCTTGTCAATGAGCCTATCGATGAGCAAAACAACCCATCAGCTGATGAGCAAGATAGGGCTGATGAGATGGCTGTTTGGCTTGATGATGGCACTGATGTTGCAGAGATTGACGGCATTGGCGATACGGCTAAGGCGGTAGAGCAGGATATTTCACAGTTTTATGGCGTGCAGGGCAATCGCTTGTTGTGGGTGTATCAGCCTGTTCAAGGTCTTGATAAATATAACATGCCGTCAAAGTACGGTCATGTATCAGCACCTATCCCTAGGGTGCGTAACAGCCAATTGTCGGTGCAGGCTGGTGTGTTCACTCGCTTTGATGACAAGCCATTGACGGTGAATTTTCCACGCCTGCCGAAAAATGCACAGACCCCAAATGCCAGTAACAGTATTGATGTGCTGGCGTACGGACGTGATTTGGTAGAGCGTCTTAAAGACGATGAAGCGAGCATGGCACAGCTGATGTTGCGTGTGCTGGTGGGTGCAGAAAGTGAGCGTGATGGCTATTTATATGACGACTATTCGTATGATGAGTATGATACCGATACCGATATTAATTGTATGAACAACAAAGCAGCATTCGCTAAGGAGTTGTTAAACAAATCTGACTGCACACCCAGTGCGTCAAAAGTCAAAGAAGCAGGGGTTGGGGCTGCTTATGATTAATAAGCCTAGCAATGTATTGCCAAAGTATCGTCAAATAGACTGCTTGTGTGGATTAAATAATGACTGACAACATGACCGATAAGACGACTGATGTACAAACGCCAAGTGAGCTGCCTGCTGCCTTGGCGTGCGAGTTGTCTGGGGCGTATCTGATAGAAGCGTCCGCAGGCACAGGCAAGACATGGACGCTGACAGGCATTATCCTAAGGCTGCTTATCGAAAAAAACTATGCCCCAGAGCGTATCATAGCCACGACATTTACCAAGGCTGCCGCCAAAGAAATGCAGGAGCGTATCCATGCACGCTTGGCGGATTTTTATGACTGCTGTATGTGGCTACAGAACATCAATGCCACGCACGACATGTACCGCATGAATGACACCGCACGCATGGCGATATTGGCTGATGAGATGGCACGCTTGCCAGCATTGGGGGATTTGGTCAATCAGCATTTGTTGTGGTTTTTGCTCGCCGCTCACCCAAGACAGCTTGGCATGACGCTTAGGCGAACGGCACTGCTCTTGACAACGCTCGATAAGCTGTTTGTGGGTACGCTGGACAGTCTTGCTCAAAAATGGCTCAAGGAGTTTAAGGCAGAGATTGGGCATAACGACAACGCAAGTATCGTTACCAACCCTGATGAAGTGGTGCATGCCATCATTCATGATGCTTTAAGGGCGGAGCAGGCAAGGGTGTATTATGACAATCCCACCTTGTACGCACTGCTTGATGTCAAAAAATTTGGCGATGTACAGGCGATGGCAGATAGCCTAAACAACGCCTTGAATTTTTATAGTGCAATCATTGACAAGCGTGAGTTTGATGAGACGGCAGTGGCACGATTGAGCGACGCTGTGCCACGAATAGCAGGTTTGGATTTTGCGGCGATATTGCCCTATGCGAACGAAAGCTATCGCACAGAGCAAGGCATTAATAAAACAAGAGTGGTGTTCAAGCTCATGGACGAGCTGCCTAATGTACTGACGCTGCTACAAAAAAACGGCTTGCAGGGCTTTGCTATGCTGTCGGACAATCAAGCCAAATGGCTCAATAGCTTGAGTGCCGAAACTTGCGAAAAGGCATTTGCGGCAAAGGCTGCGGCGAATTTGGCAATATGGCAAAATTTGCCCAATGTGGATATGTTGTATCGTTTGGGTGCATTATATCAAGACTTTGTGGCACTTGAAGAAAATTACTGGGTGGCATTTAGGGCAAAGCTGGCTACCTATCTAAGACAAGAGCTAAAAGCACGGCTAGAGAGCCAAAATCAAACCACTTTTGTACTACAAACCGCTCGCTTGAATGAAGCGTTGAGCGGTCGCCAAGGTATGAATTTGGCACGGCACATTCGCCATCTGTACCCTGTGGCACTGATTGATGAAGCCCAAGACGTGAGTGGTGAACAGGCGAGTTTGATTGAGCGTGTGTATTTGCAGGGCAGTCGTGATGATGATGGTCGTGGGCGGAATTTTTTGTTGCTGGTTGGCGACCCAAAGCAGGCGATTTATCGGTTTCGTGGGGGGGACGTTGCCAATTATAATCGCATGAAAGCCATGCAGGTGAACAGCTCACTTAGTCTAAACGTCAATCGTCGTTCTAATGCGGCTTTGATTGACGCATTGAATCACTGGTATGGCAGGGGGCAACATTCAAGTCCTGCCAATGACTTATCAAATCTAGGCAGTGGCATTGATTATGCTCACATCACCGCACATAACGAGACGCTGGGACTGGATTGGTATGCCAAAGCGAGTGCAAACAAAGCGAGTGCAAACAGCGGTACAAAGGACGATGGCATATTACCAAAAAAACCCTTATCCGTCATACATTTTCACCATCATGATGATAAATTTATCAAGTTAGCAGAGCATATTAACAGCCTGCTACAAGGCGATACTTTACTTAACCGTGATGGCAAGGCTGCACGGCTAAAACCCAGTGATATTGCAGTCTTGGCACGCACCAAGGCGGACATATATCAGATGGCAAGCGAGCTTGAACGATACAAAATCCCTGTGGTGCTAACTCGTGATGATACGGTGTTTGATACGCAGGCGTGTGCCGATTGCTATCAGCTGCTTTTGGCGGTGATTCGCCCCAGTGATGAGCGATTGGGTGCAATGCTGACAGGGACGCTGATGGGCTACACATGGACAGATGCCGAAGCACTGCTGATGAGCGAAGATGGTCGCAGTCGTGTGGTTTTGTACCTAAAAAACTTGCGTCAGCTGTGGGCGGACAATGGTATCATGCGTATGCTAAACGCCGCCTTTGCCAAGCACCCCTTTACCCATGACAATCTGTGGCACAAAATCGCCACATCACAAGATGCCGAGCGGTATTTGGCGGACATGTGGCAGATGTTTGAAGTGCTTGCCATGCAGGATTTGCCGATGATGAGCTTGATGGCGTGGCTGGCACAGGCGATGACTGGACACTCTGGCGATGGGGCGTATGAACGCATTGCCTTGCCGAGTGAAGCAGGCGTGTCGCTCATGAGTATTCACAAGTCCAAGGGCTTAGAATTCCCTGTGGTGTATGTGCTTGGGCTTGATGGGGTGTTTCGCTCAAAAGATGTTGGCTTATATCCTTATAATGATGACAAGGTTCGTCGATTGTCCGCCAGCAAAGGCAAAAGCATGAATGATGCGTATTTTGGCGAACTCAATGACACCGAAGAATGGCAAGAACGCAAACGCTTGGCGTATGTGGCGTTGACCAGAGCCAGTGAACAGACCTTTGTCGTGGTCAAAGACAGCAGCAGAACCGCCAAAAATATCTTGCAAGACTATATGGATTATGACAAAGGCAAATTTGCTAAGCCTGCTCGCCTTGATGAGTGTATGGACTGGCAGGTGTTGTCAGACGAGTTGGTGCAGACGGCTTATGCCCCGACAGCCAGCGAGATTATGCCGATTGATTATATCGATGTGCAAGCCGTCTATGCTAGGCGTGATTTTGTGGGTGTGAGCAAGACGAGTTTTAGCGGATTGGCTCGCAGTTTTCGTCATGATGGGGGCGTGCTAAGCGTTGCCGATTATGACGAAATGGCGGTAGACGATATGCCCAAAGTGCCGCATTCTGACGACATTCGTGCGACATTCGTGCGTGGGGTGAATGCAGGGTCGTTTTTACATAAAGTATTGCAGTATCTTGATGTACACAATCCATCAAGCTATACGCATACGGTTGACATGCAGCTGCGTGCTTTTGACTTGCCTAAAGTGTACCTGTCTGATGGTGGCGGTGTGTTTGATAATGGCAATAATGGGAGCAATGGTAGTAACGACAGTGCCGAACATAAATCGCTGGTGGATTGGCTGCACGCCATTGTGCATACACCGCTTGTCGCTTCTGGGGTGAGCATTGCTGCTATCGCTACGCCTAATAAAGTGAGCGAAATGAAATTTGTGCTGGGTCTGCGGACAGACTTTGACCCTAGGCAAATTCATGAGTTGTTCGCTACACATACGGACAAATCTTTGCCTGCATTTATTGACACCAATATTAACATCAAGGATAGGCTGTATCAATATCTGTCTGGCGAGATTGACCTTGTGTATCAGCATGATGGCAAGTATTATGTGCTGGATTATAAATCCAATTATCTAGGCGATGGTGTCGCAGACCACACACAAGCCGCTATGACGAAAGAAATGGACAAGCACGGCTATTGGCTACAGGCATTGATTTATCAAGTGGCGTTGCACCGAATGCTTAAATTGCGTATCGCTGATTATGTCGGCAACGAGCGTCGTTATTTGGGTGCGGTGGAGTATTATTTTGTGCGTGGGGCAGATGGCGTGGGGCAGGCAGGACTGACATGGGAGATACCGCTTGAGCTGGTACAAGCCTTTGATGAGCTGCTCGGCTGATTGCGGTGTCGCTGCATTATCACCAAAGCCCCTAACTTTTTAATGATATAGCCAATCCTGTATTGAATACCCATAAATTCATCAACAGCTAATAGGGTGCTTTGTTCGCCCATCATTTAACGATGGTATAAACGTGAATTAGCCACGCTACAACCACCGTATAACTTGTATTTCAAAACCGTATTCTAAAACCTTGTGCGTTAAACCCAAACACAGCCCAATTTTTTATCACCAATCCAAGACGATGTTATGAGCGTGCATTACCCAGAACTTAACCATTACCACCTTGCCAATTATCTTATTAACCGTGTGCTGTTTAATGAACGGTTGTATCATGCACGCATTGCCTCATTTGCCCTAAAAAGCAGTGAAAACATGGTGTTTCGAGTGCTGTACTTTGGCTTGGCGGTGCAGCTGGACGAAGGGCATACGGTGCTAAGATTGCCTACAAAATCACCACAGCACACTTGGCAGCAGGCATTGCTTAACCCCAGTGTACAGCTTATCCATACTTGGCTTGGGGTTGAGATGGGCGGTATTTTTGCTAAGATTGATACCGCTGGTGCGGATTTGTTCATTATCATGCAGCAGTTTAATCAAGAGCTTGTGCGTATGGTTGATGTGCTTGGTGTGGCAGGGCAGCAGGTAACGCTACTGACCGAGATGGTGATGGACGTGGCAAGGTTTTATTGGTGGGCAAAGGATAAGAGCTTGCAACAGTTTTGTCAAGAGCTTGCCAAGCACCCATTATGCCAGCAGCTCACACCGCATATAGATGGTGATATACCAGACAGACCGATTGTTATCCAAAGCACAGAGCTGGACAATCCCACCGCTTATCTGTGGCTACAGCGAACGTGGTGTGCAGAGATGTACTTAGCACGGCATTTGCTGCGGCTGATGGCAGGGCAGTCGAGCCTTGCTATTCACGAGCTTGAACTTAGTAGCAGTCTCAAAGATGAGCAAAAAATCGCCATTCGCACGGCACTTAGCAATCCTTTTGTGCTTATCACAGGGGGGCCGGGCACAGGCAAAACGCACACCGTCGCCCATTTGGTCATGGCATTGGTGAGCATGGGAAAAATGGGAGCGTTGGCGTTGGCAGCCCCAACAGGTAAGGCGGCACAGCGTATGCAGGAGTCCTTACAACACGCCATTGGCGACAGCTTGCAAGTACAATTGCCAGAATCCAAAACCATTCATCGACTGCTGGGCATTGGGGTGGACGGCGTGCCACGTTATCATGCAGACAATCCACTGGCAGAAGACATTATCATCATTGATGAAGCGTCTATGCTGGGCGTGGAGCTGGCGTGTCAGCTGTTTGCGGCGGTCAAGACAGGGGCGAGATTGATTTTGTTAGGAGACGCCAATCAGCTGGCGGCGGTAGAAGCAGGGGCGGTATTAGCCGACCTTTGCCGTGCCAAACTGTTAGCCCCTTATCATGTGGCATTGGTGCAGTCTAGGCGGTTTGCTGATGATTCTGGGGTGGGGCAACTGGCAAAGGCGGTGCAGGCAGGGTATGATGTGCAGGCGGTGCTTGCGTTGATTGAGCGATTTGGCGAGCTGGATTTTGTCAATGGGCAGGCTTTAGGCACGGCAGCCATGTATGGGCGGTTGGCTGATGGGTTTTTGGCGTATATGAATGCGACTTTGGCACTCAGCAATGCTGTAACAGGGCGTGATGTTGATGTTGCTGATGTGTTTGAGGTGTTTAATGCTTATCGTATCTTGTGTGCGTCCCATCTTGGCGATTATGGTGATGTGGCGATTAATGGCTATCTTGAGCAGACGCACCAAGCACTGCTAAATCAGTCATCAACCAGCCAAACCAAACAGCAGTTAAGCAGGGCAAGCCGTCAATCTACCAAACCAGCCACTAAACAATCCACCAAAGCAGCAGGACAATGGTATCACGGCAGACCAATCATGATACAGCGTAACGACTATGAACTGGGCTTGTTTAATGGTGATGTGGGTATCTGCTTGGGGGTGGACAATCCCAAAGTGTATTTTGAACACAAGACCCAGGGTATCAGCACCGCCATGCTGGGCGATGAGATGGCAATGACTGCTTATGCCATCACTGTGCATAAGTCGCAGGGGTCGGAGTTTGCCAATGTTACCATTGTCTTTGACGACAGTAATGAGCGTCTATTGTCTCAAGAACTGTTGTACACCGCCATCACACGTGCCAAATTTGGGCTGACTGTCTATAGCACGCCAACTGCACTGGCAGCGGCGATTGCTATGCCTACCGTCCGCAATACAGGGCTTGAGTTGCAGTTTGATAATGCGTTGTCTTGGGCGTAAGTGTTGGATTATGGTATAAAAAAGCTGTGGTGCATTAAAATCCACCAGCCCCTTAATTTTTGGCTTGGTTGTAGCTATATAAAGATAAACGAACTCTATCATCAATTTATACCAATTTTGGCAGTAAAGCAAAAACACTTACCAACCAAACTATAAGCCGCCTACACCTACAAAACAGTTGTCAGCACAGACATTACACCACCGTCCGCACCGTCTTGGCGTTGTCAAGGGCGGTGTATAGGCGGTTCACTTCTTCGGCGGAAGTGAGATACAATTTGGCTCGCAAAGAGTGAAAGCGTCCTGTTTTTGATGGGCGTGTCTGAATACTGGCAACATCAAAATCAGGAAAAATCTCCGCCAAAATCAAGGTAACTTCATGACGCAGGCTGTCATGTTCGCCTTCATGTCCGATGATACTAAGCGGATAATCCATGGGGAAATTCCACAGTTCAGGATTTTGAATCTCGGTATGCGTGCTGCCTATGGCGGTGGGTGTGCGGTTAAGGTCGGTGAATTTTGTGGTCATGGTTATTGTGCCTAATTGATTGAATTATTTATATAAATGGGGTGCAAGAGCGATATTTCAAGCTGTGTCTAATGACTGTGGGATTGTAGCAAAATATAGTCGATTAAAATAGAAATAAGACAGGCGATAGCGACCACTGTGTAGCCGTAGCGTGTGGCGTAAGCCCACGTAATTAAAACGGTGGGCTAACGCCGTACCCTACCAACAATCACGAATGGGTATGTATCGGTTTTATTTTAATTGACTATAAAATGGATACATTCCCATACAGCGGTCGGCAGGGCGCTTTGCTCGCCCACCACCATTTTAACACGCAAGCCCACTATTTTAACAATAGCATAAACGTGAGTTTGCACCCACCCACAGCCAGCAATTCCAAGCAACAACCCCAAACAGCAATCCCA
>JAUNUB010000135.1 GCA_030538375.1 Moraxella sp.
AGAGTGTATTACTTTCCAAGGCAAGATTGTATTCTATCACAAGTCTGATTTTGTGATAGAATAAAGCGGCTGAATTATGTTGAATATTAAGTAAATCAGCAGCTGTTTTGGCGGTTACTTCAAGTACGAAGAACTCAAGCAGTTTTAATTGAATTTTTCTTGATAGTTTACAATGGGTTATCTTCATTTTTGTAGTATAATGCGGTTATTATTCTGGTGTAGTTCCAAAACAACAGCCATCAAAAAAGCTCTGATGACTTATCAGAGCTTTTATTGCTTTAAAAATGGCGGTGACGGAGAGATTCGAACTCTCGATACGCTATTAACGTATACACACTTTCCAGGCGTGCGCTTTCAACCGCTCAGCCACGTCACCAATGGGGCGGTATTATACTAGGCTTTTGGGTATTTGTCATCTATTTTATAACTTCCCCAAAAAATAAACCAACCTAAGCCCAAATCAAATTTAACCAAACTCGCCTGTGAATCACTTCTGTCTGCTATCGGCTTTCTTTATTGTGTAAGTTTGGCATTGGGTATCTAGGGTCTGCCCACAATTCATCATGCCAAACAATTAAGTTTGAAACTTGTGGTAAATGCACGGCTTTTGTGCTAAAACATGGCTTTTATGCTAAAAGCGGCTAAATCTTGTCTTTCATCGTCAAAAACTTAGCCGATAGAATAACTATCAACCTGCGTTTTTTCCTTGAAAGAGCTGCGATTTATCTCATTTTTATCTACAAAGACGAAGGGTCAACAGACCCTATTCTAAAATGAGTGTGCTGTCATTAGGTGCGGCAATATTGTCATCGTTCATGTGCGTGCTTGGATTTGGGTTGCCAAAACGTTGCTGTAGCTCGTCAAGCAAACGATTGACATTGCCAGTATCGCCAAGCCCTTGGTAGGCACGCAGCAGCAAGATACCTGTGTTTAAGTCTGGGTCAAGCTCGTAGGGTGTTTGCAGGTAGTTAATTACCGTATTAAATTCACCGTGGAATAAAGCACTTTGTGCCAGCAGTTGCAGGGCTTGCAAGTGTACGCTTCTATTGTAGTCAGGGCTGTCAAAGCCTATTTGACTGATGGTAGAGACTGTCGTTAGAGCAAGATAGTCATCAGGATTGCTTACCAGTGCAAAGCGAGCTTGCTCCAGTTGATAGGCGGTATTGCTAGGGTCTAGGGCAAGCAGTTGAGTTAGCAGGCTGCGTTTTTGGGTGGCATTATCCACGTCGTCAAGCAGTCTGATTAAACTGTACAGTAATTGGCTGTTGCCTGGTGTGTCTTGTACCGCTTGTTCAAGCAGGGTGATGGCGGCTTGGCGTTCGTTTTGACGCAGCAAAATATCCGTCTGCAACATGTAGCTGTCGGTACGAAAGTCAAGGTACTGTTCACGCAGGGCAATCAGACTGTCAATGGCGGCGGCGGTATTGCCTGCCATCAACTCATAGGCGACGATTTTTTTGCTAGCTTGCAATATCAGCTCAACACCTGTTACCTGCCGATAATGTGCCAAAGCAAGGGCGTGGTTTTGTAGTCGCTCGTAGCTAATCCCTAGATAATAATGAGCTTCGGAAGTAAATGCAGGGTCATCAAGCAGCTGTGATAGCAGTTGGTTGGCGGCTTGATATTGTCCAATATCAAGGGCAACAAGGCTTGCCAATAGTACAAGCTCGTGGTCGGCAGAAAATCTATGGCTGGCTTCCTGTAATAATCGCCATGCGTCTGTCAGCTGCCCTTGGTCGATGAGCTGGCGAATTTCGTATAGATACAGCTCTTTTTGGGTGTTGCCTGTGGTGCTACGTCTGGCATTATCCAAAAACTGTGCTAGACGTGCATGTTCACCTGTGCCAGATAGAATGTTTGCTTTGAGAATCAAGATGGCAAGGTTGTCGGGTTCTAACTGTAGGGCATTCTCCACATACAGTCTTGCGGCGATAGGTTCATCAAGCTGCATGAGCAAGCCTGCCTTCAATACCGACAGCGAGACATTTTGGTCGCTGTTTATGGTTCTTAAAGCATTAAATAACGCACGCTGTGCAGGAGCATTGGCAGGAAAAATGCCTGTCAAAATCTGCGATAAATCGGCATTGGGCTCTAGGGTTAATATTTGATTTAAAACAGCAACGGCAGTGTCGTAGTCTTCGGCACGCAGTGCAAGATGTGCCACATAAAACCATGCAGGCACATGGTCAGGATTGTCCTGTTGCCAACGCTTAGCAAAGGCAAGAGAGTTGGCAGGGCTTTCGTATTGCAAAGATAAGCCTAATGCCCGTTCAAAGATGGCGGTGGCATTTTGTTTAAAGGATTCTGCTTTGTATAGGCTCAAAGCCTTCTCGACATCACCACGGTCAAGGGCAAATTCTGCCTGCAACAAAATAAATAAATCGGGTTCGCCAGTTAGTATGCTTGCAGGGTCAAGTGGGGCTTGAGTGGCTTCATCAAGGCTGATGGCTGGCAAGGGCGATGTGTGGCTGGGCAAATCTGCTGTATCAGTGCCTTCTAGCATTGGCTTTTGTGCGGTGTTGGCTATGGTGCTGGGTGCGGAGTTGTCTGCACTGGGGTCGATGTCGGTGCTTTTGCCATCATAAAATGGCAACAAAAGTTTTAAGAGTGGGTCAAAAATAGAAGCATGGGCTGGTGGCGTGGCGGCAGCAATCGCAGCAAGCAATATCGATACCATCAGTTTATGGCAAGTACCACTGCACAGTGTCGAGCGATAAAGTCGAGCCATATCCAAGCCAATCCAAGGTCAAAACCAAAGTGCTTATTATCAAAAAAAATGTAACAAAATGCAAGGGTTGGCGTGTTATGAATTTGTATAGGAAAATTCATGCACCAAGCATCGAATGCAAATTTTTTAAAGTATAATGTGTAGGCTCTAGACTAGCGTTATTTACAGTATCATAGGAAAATACTGCAATGAACATACATAAAAATACCAAATTACTACCCTATCAACGAGAGACGATATGGCAAGCCTATCACGTAGGCAAACAAACCCTAACAATCACTTAGCCTCACACCCCCATCACCCCATTCAACGCCCAATACCCCACCAAGCTATCATTCAAGGCGGTGTGGTATTGTATGGTATTGATTAACTATAGTCATTTCAAATAAAAATGAGACAGCACGACAGACCGCGGTGTACAAGTAGTACATAAGGTCGCCCGCAACACAGTATCATTGCAATTTTAGTTGACTATAATTTGACACTACACCGATGGTGCAACTTACTTTACCGTCCCAAACACGCCCAAATTCTGCACAAAACTTGGTATACACTCATCAGACAGCTGCACGGTCAATGTTACCATCATGCCGTATTCTGCCGAGACGATTTGCCCTGCTGCTTGCCCCACGAGATACCGCACATGGGCTTCATTGGCAAAATTGGTATCGATGATAAGCGTACTTGTTGGGATAAAGGCACACAGCACCATCTCGTCTACCACCAGCTGTGTGGCAGTGGCGTAGGCACGTGTGAGCCCGCCCGCTCCCAGTTTGATACCACCAAAATACCGCACCACCGCCACCAGTACATTGCCAATGGCTTTGTGTTGTAGCACGTTCAAAATCGGTCTGCCGGCTGTGCCATTAGGCTCACCATCATCATCAAAGCCTGCCGATGTAGTATTGTGCGGATTGCCAATAATGTAGCCATAGCAGACATGGCGAGCGTCAGGGTAGCGTTGACGTAAGTCTTCCACGTGGTTCATTAACTGTCCACGGTCGGAGATGGGATAAGCGAATGCCAAGAATTCGGATTTTTTGATTTCATAAACAGCTTGACAAGGAGCGGATAGGGTGTGATAGCTCATGGTGTGGTTTTTTGTGAATAACAAGCCAAGTATGATACACTATTCACATTTTTAGCAGAAGTGAAAAATCATGCGATTAGACAAATTCTTGAGCAAAGCCACCGAGCTGTCTCGCTCCGATGCCAAAAAAGTGCTGCACCGTGGCGAGATTACCGTAAATGACGAAATCATCAAAGACGGCAGTCGTCATATCGACACGGTCAGTGATGAAGTGTTGTGGGCAGGCGAAACCCTATCCGTGGCTGATGGCAACCGCTATCTGCTACTGTACAAGCCAGACGGTTTTGAATGTACGCTCAAACCCAAAGAACACCCTATCGTTACCGAGCTAATCGCCGTGCCAGAAGTGGCAAGTTTGCGTATGGCAGGCAGGCTAGATGTGGATACGACAGGGGCATTGCTGTTGTCGGACGATGGGGCGTGGCTGCACCGCATTACCAGTCCAAAACGCCACCAACCAAAACGTTACGAGCTGACACTGTCCGACCCCATGGACGCTGACGCACAAGCCCATGCCATCAAACAAATCGCCAATGGCATACTGCTAGAAGGCGATGATGAAAAAACTCGCCCTGCCGAGCTTAGCTTTACCGACGAGACACACGCCACCTTGATACTGACCGAAGGCAAATACCATCAAGTCAAGCGTATGATGGGCTATTTTGGCAACAAAGTCATCGCCCTGCACCGTGCCAGTATTGGCAACATCACCCTAGATGGGCTAGAGATGGGGGAATGTCGATTTTTGAGTGTTGATGAGATTGCCCAGTTTTGAATATGGGTTTTATCTTGTTGATATTTTAAGCAATTTTACAATATTCCAGTGAAGTATTGGAATAAAAGAAGTACTGAAATA
>JAUNUB010000136.1 GCA_030538375.1 Moraxella sp.
GGGTTATCTTCATTTTTGTAGTATAACATAGTTGTTATCTACTACAGCCCCTAAAGAAATCTCAGAACTTTTATCAACAAAAATTAATCAGAGAAAATATCCCAAAAATATCATAAGACATAGGGTGTGCTAAATTTTCATCATGTACAATCATACAAAAGCAAAAAATCCTAAATGCTTTTTTGCTTTTGATTAACACATCGCTCAATCTATTATTTTTTGTGGCAAAAGACTTGCATTTATCTTGTTTTTCACCCAAAATACGAAAAGCTAGTACGTCCTAAAACAACCGAGCTACAATCCAATTCGCTCTTACAAATCACCCTTGCAAATCACTCTTACAAGATACTCTGTGTGATGAAAGCTAAGCACCCCAGTAAAGTTAGTTTGTTTCAAAAAGATGTAAAGCGTCAAAGTGAGTTTAAAACGTGTGGTTTAAAGCGTAAGCTCAAAGCCAACTTAAAAACTGTATCAAACCAAGTCATTTATATGGAATTTTTTTATGCTGTGGTTTTTCTTTTGTATTATAGTGCTGCTCATAGGCTACTTCGTCTATGGCAAAGTCATCGAAAAAATATTCGTCATCAATCCTAACAAAAACACCCCTGCCTACACCATGACTGATGGTGTGGACTATGTCCCAATGTCCAAACGCAAGATTTGGCTCATTCAATTGCTCAATATTGCAGGCACAGGTCCGATTTTTGGTCCAATCCTAGGGGCGTTATATGGACCTGTGGCAATGCTGTGGATTGTGTTTGGCTGTATCTTTGCAGGTGCGGTGCATGACTACTTTTGTGGTATGCTCTCGGTGCGTAACCGTGGGGCGAGTATGCCCTATTTGACAGGCAAATACCTTGGTGCCCCTGTCAAACACTTTATCAATATCTTGGCGGTGGTACTGCTGGTGCTGGTGGGCGTGGTATTTGTCGCAAGCCCTGCTCAGCTGCTTAGCTCCATCACCCTTGATGTCTTTGGCACACAAGCGACTGGTGCGGTCAATGTCAGCAATGCCGAAAGTATCGCTGCCACTGCTGCTGCCACAAGCAACACCGTGATGGGCATGAGCAAAGCAAGTATCATCGTTGCATGGACGACGGTGATTTTCTTATATTATATCATCGCTACGCTATTGCCGATTGACAAGATTATTGGGCGAGTATATCCATTTTTTGGGGGCTTGCTGCTATTTATGTCGCTTGGTATGACTTATGGACTGGTTAAAAGCGAGCTTGGCAGCAGCAATACTTATTTCTTTAGCTCTATGGGCGGTTTGACGGTTGAGAGCTTCTTTACCAATCTACAGCCCAAGGGGGATTTGCCCATTTGGCCACTATTATTCCTAACCATCACCTGCGGTGCGTTGTCGGGCTTTCATGCCACACAGACACCGCTCATGGCAAGATGTGCCGAACACGAGTCCGAAGGTCGCTTTATCTTCTATGGGGCGATGATTGCCGAGGGGGTAATTGCCCTTATTTGGTGTGCGGTCGGCATGTCATTCTACCCAGATTTGACAAGTCTGCAAGAAGCCATTGCAGCAGGTTCGCCATCTAAAGTGGTCTATGACAGCTCTATCGCCTACCTTGGCTTGATAGGTGGTGTGTTTGCGGTGCTGGGTGTGGTGGTACTGCCAATTACGTCTGGCGATACAGCGTTTCGTGCGGCACGGCTTATCATCTCCGAATTCTTCAACATGGAACAACGCACACTTGCCAAACGTCTGCTGATTGCTGTACCGCTGTTTGTCATTGGCTTTTTGGTGTCCAAGATTGATTTTCAGATTCTGTGGCGGTATTTTAGCTGGGCGAACCAAACCGTGGCGGTCGTTATGCTATGGACGGCAGCAGGCTACCTGTATCGCTATCGCAAGCTCCACTGGGTCTGCACCATTCCAGCGATATTTATGAGTGCGGCATGTTATACCTTCTTAGCATACAATAAAATCGGCTTTGAGCTTGATTACACCTTGTCATTATATATCGGCTTTGGTTTGACGGCATTGACAACCGCTGCGTTTTTCTTGTTTGTTAAGCGTGAAAGTGTGGCTGGCGACCCCGATGCACTGGTGGTCGAAGACAAGATTACTTCCCACGCAGTCAAGGTGTAGTAGTCAAGACATAGTCAAATAAATTCATTTTAGGGCGAGAAAAACGAGCGAATATAGTACAAGTAGTACAGCCAGCGAGTGTGATGACGCACTAAAGTGAATTTAAAAGACTGTATAATTCATACCTTTGCCAAATATTTAGGGCGTGCCGAGCTTTCGACACGCCCTAAAATCTATCCAAAAACGTATAGTCGATTAAAATAAAAATAAATTGAATTAGAATGAATTTTTGTGAAGTTTTTTGTTAAGTTTGATTATAAACGAACAATGCACTATAAGCCCTATTTTATGGCTTATTATTAACTAAAAGCTAATAATTAATAAGCCATATATCACCTTATCATTCACAATAAATCCTTTTATAATACGCTCAATTCAAACCAATGAGGATAGCAAAATGCAAAACACCCTTATCGTCTCAGGCCACCCCGATTTAAAGCAATCCGTCGCCAACCAAACCATTCTTACCGAATTGGCAAACGCCCTACCCAATGCTGAAATCCGCAAGCTGGGCGAGCTGTATGCCGATTTTCAAATCAACGTCGCCGCCGAGCAAGCCGCTTTGTCAAAAGCCGATTTAATCGTGTGGCAGTTTCCATTTCACTGGTATGCCCTGCCCGCACTCATGAAAAAATGGTTGGACGATGTGTTCGTACACGGTTTTGCTCATGGCAGCGGTGCGAAATTGGGCGGCAAAAAACTGCTGCTGTCGTTCACCACAGGCGCGCCTGAATTTTTATACGCCAAAGACAATTTGATGAAACACGAGCTGGCTGATTATTTCGCCCCCTTTGAAAGCACCGCCGCCTTGTGCGGTTTGGAATGGTTGCCGCCGATGTATCTGACTGGCGTGAGCTATGTCGGTCGTGATGAAGCGGCGGTGAAAGCCCAGCAAGCCGACGCTAAAGCCTATGCCGCACGCTTGATTGCCGCTATTAACGAGCATGCCAAATAACCGCAAAATAAACCTTAATTCACCATAAATTCATCACAAATTCACCATTAAAGGAAAGCAAAAATGTATTTAATCAACATCTCCCTAAAGCCCAGCGATTTATCAGCTGCCGAGCAAGAAGCACAATTTAACCAGCACCGTGCGTGGTTTGCCAATTATTTCAACAAGGGCAATTTCCTGCTGCTAGGCCCATATTTGGATAAAGAAATGGCTGGCCTGATTATCGCCAAAGCCGACAGCCGTGCCGCTTTGGACAAAATCCTTGCCGAAGATGTGTACTACCCTGATTTGGCGGACTATGAAATCCGTGAATTTAAAGCGTCAATGGCGGCAGAAAAAATCTTGGCGGATTAATTTTGCACGGATTAATTTGGCTTAAAAACTTAACGCCATCAAACCCATTTGCTTGATTTTTGTAACAAACCAAACCATCACAGCGTAATTGTCATTTTGAGCTGCTTTTATACTTATGCCGTCTGAAACCGTGCTTTGGTAGTGTTGGACTTCAGACGGCATTTTTTCACCGCTATTCTTTCATCATTAATGCACGCTGGAATGGGAAAACAAATTAATCATCAACACGCCGCCGACAATCATCGCCAGCCCGATAGCGGAATGCTCGCGACAGCAGGGGGCGTAATTTTGCAAAACCCTTGTTACCTGCTGTTTTTTTAGTTTGTTAATAACGCCATTTTTTAACAGTTTCTGTACCTATGATTTCAGACACAACTTCCTCTGTCCATTCGTGAACGTCTTCTTGTGCCACATCTCCAAACAGGTCAGATTGAGCGAATATTAAACAGCCTTTTAAATACTCATCAACTGTGTCGAATATTTTTGTCAAATATGGTGGATTATCATGGTCGAAATAATAAACTTCTTTTGTTTCGCTGTGAAAACAAAACATATTTCCATTTCCTAAATAGTCGCTAAAAGAAATTAAAAAAGGTAAGTAAGTTTCATCTTCTTCAGTAAAGTCTGGTCCATATTGAGGTTCTTCAGCCCAAATATTTTTTATCCAATCAATTTCCTCTATGTCTTGTAATTTTTCTCCGATATCCGCAAGTCCAAATTTTTGATAGAATACTTTTAAGCTATTGGGCAAAGTTGTCCCCAATCGATTTTCAAGTTCTTGTATTTCTTCCATTGAAATTGGTTCTTTTAACTCTTTATTCCAATTTTCGGCAATAGATTGAATGATTAATTTTGTTTTACTTTCCCAATTGTCTTCTCCAATTTTGTCAAATGGTGTTAAAACATCCTCCTTTTTGTTAATTTTAAGCATCGTGTTTGTCCTTAAGTATCGTGTTTTTTAAAATGGCAGGTAACACTCAAATATACGCATAAAATTCATTTCTGCTTTTCGGCAATAGATTGAATGATTAATTTTGTTTTACATTCCCAATTGTCTTCTCCAATTTTGTCAAATATTTTTTACATTTATGCCGTTTATTGGGGCGAGCGGGAATCTTGGATTTTTATTTAATAAATTCTATATATTGCTCCGCCCATTTATTTAAGAAAATTTTTTTATTTGTATTTAAAAACTCTATCGATTTATTCTTGTCTTTTTCAAATATT
>JAUNUB010000137.1 GCA_030538375.1 Moraxella sp.
CATGATAAAAAGATAGACACGCCCTAAAACAACACCCAAGGCAAACATAAACCGCACAAGCAGTGCTATAATATACCAAAGATTGCAAAATAAACACACGCCCCAATTATGGGCAAATTATCCGCTTAACATAAGTTTTTTTCGCCATGACAATACAGCCTTTTAACACCACTCCATCACACACCGCCTTTAGCCTAAGCGATGTGCCAAACCCTGCGACCACTCGTGTCATTGTCGGCATGAGTGGGGGCGTGGACAGCTCTGTCTCTGCGGTACTGCTACAGCAAGCTGGCTTTATCGTCGAAGGTCTGTTTATGAAAAACTGGGAAGAAGACGATGGTACAGAATACTGCACCGCCATCGAAGACTTGGCGGATGCACAAGCGGTCTGCGACAAGATTGGCATTCGACTGCACACCGCCAATTTTGCCATGGAGTATTGGGACAATGTGTTTGAGCATTTTTTGTCAGAATACAAAGCAGGACGCACGCCCAACCCAGACATTCTGTGCAATAAAGAAATCAAATTCAAGGCTTTTTTGGATTATGCCAGCACGCTTGGGGCGGACTATATTGCCACAGGGCATTACACACGCCGTAGCTTTGCTTTTGAGTATCAAGGCAGTATGCACGCCAATCTCTTGCGTGGCTTGGACAGCAACAAAGACCAAAGTTATTTTTTGCATGCGGTGGCAGGGGATAAAATCGCCAAGACCTTATTCCCTGTGGGCGAACTCGAAAAACCTGCCGTGCGTGCCATCGCCGAAGAATATGGACTGATTACCGCCAAGAAAAAAGACAGTACAGGCATTTGTTTTATTGGCGAACGACGTTTTAAAGATTTTTTGCAGCAGTATCTACCAGCCCAAAAAGGCGACATCTATACAGACGATGGTATCAAGATTGGTACGCATGATGGCTTGATGTATTACACGCTAGGGCAACGTGGGGGTATCGGCGTGGGCGGTGTGTCTGGTCGACCCGAAGAGCCTTGGTTTGTACTCCAAAAAAATCTAGCCAGTAATCAACTCATCGTCGGTCAAGGGCACGAACACCCCCTATTATTAAGCAGCAGTCTTATCGCCACCAAGATTGACTGGGTGGCAAACATACCAAATGCCATCTACAGCACAGGCTACCGCTGCCGTGCCAAAACTCGCTATCGCCAGCCTGACCAAGATTGCACGGTATTTGCTCATGACAATGGGCTAAAAGTCGTCTTTGACAACCCACAACGTGCCGTTACCTCAGGGCAATCTGTTGTTTTTTATGACGGTGAAGTGTGCTTGGGCGGCGGCGTGATTGAGCATACAGTCGATTAAAATTGCAATGATACTTCGTTGTAAGCGTTCTTTGTACTACTTGTACACAGTGGTCTGTCGGCTTGTCTCATTTTTATTTTAATCGACTATATTCAATTGACTGTCTAGGGTAAATACACCGAATACAAAGGCGAAAAGAAACACCCTCAAAAGCTGCGTTCTAACATACTGCCCTAAAACGCCTTATACTTTTAGCCCCACCAAATACCCTTCTTCAATCGCACGTTTAGCGTCGAGTTTTTCGGCATTTTTTGCACCGCCGATGATGTGGTATTCGGTGGATAGTGTATCGCCGACATTTGGCATAAGCGTATTTACGGACTCTTGCCCTACGCACAGCACCACGGTATCTACACGCAGCAGCTGCGGCTTGCCATCTGTACTAACCCACAAACCTTCTTCGGTGATTTTGTCATAACTCACCCCAGACATCTGTATCACGCCTGCTTGCTTTATCGCCGCCTTATGCACCCAGCCTGTAGTTTTGTTTAAGCCTTTGCCCAGCTTGCCCCCACTCCGCTGTAGTAGATATACCTGCCGATGGGGTTCACTTGGCTTAGGTTTGGTAAGCCCACCAGCACTGTTATAATAAGCTTCACCATCTACGCCCCACTGCTCAAAAAACTCGTCCACGCTTTGCCCTGTTGGTGTATAATCCTTGTCATGCACCGCATTATCAACACTCGCCCCATGTGCCAAAAATTCCGCCACATCAAAGCCAATACCCCCAGCCCCCAGCACCGCCACACGTTTGCCAGCGGTTTTTTTGCCAGAGAGCAACTCGGCATAGCTCATCACCTGTGGCAAATCCACGCCAGCAAACTGCACCTTGCGTGGCACAACCCCTGTCGCCACCACCACGCTGTCAAAACCTGCCAATATCTCACGGTCTGCCAGCGTATTTAGACGAATATCCACCGCCAGCCGTACCAGCTCATGCCGATAATAGCGAATCGTCTCAAAAAACTCTTCCTTGCCGGGAATGACCTTGGCATAATTAAACTGTCCGCCCAAGGTGTCATTGGCTTCAAACAGCACCACTTGATGACCACGACGAGCCGCCACCAGTGCCGCTGTCATGCCAGCCACACCGCCGCCCACCACCGCCACACGTTTGGGTTTTTTGGCTTTTTGTAATGCAAAATCGGCTTCACGGCAGGCAGATGGATTGACCAAGCACGACGCTTGTTTGTTCTCAAAAGTGTGGTCAAGGCACGCTTGATTGCACGCAATACAAGTGTTAATCGACTTGTCATCGCCATACAGTGCCTTGTTCACCCACTCGCTATCTGCCAAAAACGGACGTGCCATCTGTATCAAATCCGCCTGCCCACTTGCCAAAATCGTCTCGGCAGTAGCTGGCATGTTAATGCGATTGGCTGCCATCACAGGCACATTCACCGCCTGCTTGATGGCGGCGGTATAGCGGACAAATGCCGCTCTTGGCACAGGCGTTACAATGGTGGGTATGCGTGCTTCGTGCCAGCCAATACCTGTATTGATGATGGTAACGCCAGCACTTTCAAGGGCTTTGGCAAAGTCAATCACTTCTGCCATCGTGTTGCCGTCCGCCACCAAATCCAGCATAGACAGCCGAAAGCTGATGATAAACTGCACGCCCACCGCTTGACGCACCGCCTGCACAATCTGTAGGGCAAACCGAGACCGCCCTGCCATATCACCGCCATATTCATCGGTGCGTGTGTTGCCATGCTTTGCCAAAAATTGATTAAGCAGGTACCCTTCTGACCCCATAATCTCCACGCCATCATAGCCTGCCAGCTTAGCAAGTTTGGCGGTATGGACAAAGTCTTGTACGGTGCTTATGATGTTTTTTTGGCTCATCTGCCGTGGTTTGAATGGTGAAATGGGCGATTTGATGGTACTTGCCGACACCACAAAGGGGTGAAAGCCATAACGCCCACTGTGTAATATTTGTAACAATATCTTGCTATTATGTTTATGTACCGCACGAGTTACTCTGGCGTGATGAATGACATCGGCACGGCGGTTTAGCGTACCGCCCATGGGTAGCAACCACCCTTCACGGTTGGGGGATATTCCCCCTGTAATCATCATCGCCACGCCGCCCTTGGCACGCACTTCATAAAACTTGGCAAGCCTGCCATAATGATAAAAACGGTCTTCTAGCCCTGTGTGCATAGACCCCATCACCACACGGTTTTTTAGCACCGTAAAGCCCAAATCCAGCGGCTCGCCCAAGTGGGGAAATCGTCCATTGGGCTGCTTAATCTCGTCCTTTGGTTCGCCTGCTAGGTATTGATTGGCGATGGGCAGAAGTTTGTGTCTAAAAAAAGTTTTCATTAGCCTGTCCTTGTTTGTTGTGATGAATGCTGGCGAGTGCTGGCAAGCCCAAAAATTCTTGTATAGTCATTTAAAATAAAAATGAGACAAGGCGACAGCGACCGTGGTGTACAAGTAGTACATAAGGGAGCTGGCAACGCAGTATCATTGCAATTTTAAATGACTATAATTGTAACACAGTCAAATTTCCAATACTAAGCAATTCACCGCCAAGCCATCAGCCAAAGATGACTTGTGGGTCAAAATATGACATAACCAATCCCAACATGAACCTAGCATAAAGCCAAAATGACACAAGCACCCCACAACAACACCCCAAAGACTGCATTCAACCTTTGGGGCGGGGTTTTGGTTTTTGGGTGTGTGGGCATGTAAGATTTATAGAACCGTGTAGATGATAACTTACTAACTCACCTAATTTGACTTACGGTAATTATCACAGCCTTTTTGATTGCCATTGTCGCAGGCTTTACCAAACCATGCTTTGGCGGTGCTACGGTTTTGGCGTACGCCTTGACCTTCAGCATACATCACTCCTAGATTGAATTGTGCAGCGGCATAGCCTTGATTGGCGGCTTTGGTAAACCATTCGATAGCTTTGGTGTAGTCTTGACGCACACCTTGACCTTGCTCGTACATATACCCCAGATTATGTCGTGCTTGGGCATCGCCTTGATTGGCGGCTTTGGTAAACCATTCGATAGCTTTGGTGTAGTCTTGGGATACACCTTTACTGTAATAATACATCAGCCCTAGATTATATTGTGCATCAGCATCACCTTGGTTAGCGGATTTGGTGTACCATTCGACAGCTTTGGCATAGTTTTGGCGTACGCCTTGACCTTGTTCATACATCACCCCTAGGTTGAATTGTGCATCAGCATCACCTTGGTTAGCGGATTTGGTGTACCATTCGACAGCTTT
>JAUNUB010000138.1 GCA_030538375.1 Moraxella sp.
TTGTCTTTCATCGTCAAAAACTTAGCCGATAGAATAACTATCAACCTGCGTTTTTCCCTTGAAAGAAGGGCGAGTTATCTCATTTTTATCCACAGAGACGAAATGTCAATAGACCCTAGATTATTGTAACAAATTTTTGGGGTGTCTCGCCAGTTTTTAGCGTGTAAACCCATTCCACCAAAGTGGTTTTTATGCAGATTTTATACGGCAAAAAACCCCATCGCTGGGGTTTTTAAACACTAAGGCTTTTAAAAACTGAGACTTTTTAAACTCCATCGACAGCCAACAATCAATGCACTGCTGACAAATAATCTGACAGGATACGAATGTCTTTGTCGGTGAGCTTAGCGGCAACGGTCTGCATCATGCCTTTTTCGGTAGGCTTAGCAGAGTCGTTGGTACGTTTTTGTTCTGCCATCAAACCTTCGTCATCACGCCCTGCGGCACGGAACAACTTAAGCTGCGTAGAGATATACAATGAATGCTGACCGCCCAAACGTGGGAAAGCCGCCCAAGCATTGCCCCCACCATTCGGACTGTGGCAACCTGCACAAGGAATCACCCCACGAGACTTATCGCCGCCAAGATATAGCTTGGTAGCTTCGGCAGTCGTTGCTTTATTGCCATAGCCTGCCAACCAAGGGGTTTGAGCAGCATAGTAAGCCGCCACATTTGCCAAATCCTGCTGGGTAAGTCCTGCCAACTGGGCTTTCATAATGCCATTGGCACGTGCACCCGTCTTAAAATCCACCAATTGCTTGTACAGATAAGTCAAGTGCTGTCCGCCCAAATTAGGCTGGGCTGGAGCAACCGACACGCCTGTCGCTCCATGACATGCGGCACAGTTGCTGTCTGCAATCGCCTTGCCTGCTGCCAAATCCGCTGTCGGCACAGCAACCGCTGCAAAAGCACTGGCTGAAAACACCGTGCCTGCAAAGCCAAGCACTGCTATCATTTTTTTTGTAAAAGCTGTCTTCATGGTAACAAGTTCCTACTAACTTATGCTGCTCATTGACCAAGATTATCCGTCAATTAACCAAGTCATGGGTTTTGTTGAAAAAACGCAAACTGTCAAATTCGCCAATTTTTTAATTCTGCCGTGTATTATAGCAAGATTTCACAACATTTGCCTACTAAAAATGTGGTTTTGCTCACAAAAAATCAAAAAATCACAAAAATATTTGATTTTTAACCATTAAAATAAGCCGACAATTCTCATCATCGACTTTCAAAACACTATTTTTATAAATTTATTTTGACATATAGTCAATCAAATCTTTAAAATCTTGATTGCTGCATGACTGACACAAACCCATCGCAGGCATTTGGGGCATGCCTTCACGGGTGGATTTAACCAGTCCGTCTACGCCTTTTTGGGATTTAAGGGCTGCCCATTTGGCACTGTCGCCACGTTTTGGGGCGTTTAATGCACCGCTGTCATGACAAGTCGCACACGTCTTGGCATAGGTACTGGCGACATCTGCAGACGCAATTCCCACCATCAATGGCATGGCAAGCACGCCCAATAACAGCGAGCGTACCACTTGGGTTTTGACCATCGCTTTGTGTTGCTTAGAATGTACAAACATGACATTCCCCTTTGATTTACAAACCGCCGTTTGTGTTATTTATCTTAAAAATTCATCTGACAATAACGATTTTGACAGTAACAGACAATAACCATAGCGTAGAGTGCTTTTTTTACAAACTCATTATAAGTCAAATCAATGACCGTCTGATGACAGTTGTTTGCTTATTAAGCGTATTATGCGGTTTTTTGGGTGAATTTCAAGACATATTTTGTAACAACTTTTGGCTATGAGCGATGAATATTGTCTTGACACTTGCGTTTGCTTCTCATTTAATCATTAATTTTGCATTCATACTGCACAAAAAATCATGTCAAACCCCCAAATCATGATACACTTAGCACCATCTGACATTATTTACATACGCTCATGACCGACCCAAATTCCAATACCGACAGTTTTTTAAAGCAAATTCGCCAAACGGCATTTATGATGTCCGCCCCTACCTTTCGCCTATGCCCTGCTGATACTGGGCTGGAAGTGGCGTTCGCTGGGCGTTCCAATGCTGGCAAGTCGTCCGCCATTAATACACTCACACACCAAAAACAGCTCGCTCGCTCATCCAAAACTCCGGGGCGTACGCAGATGATTAACTTCTTTACCGTGGGTAGCGAAGACCAGCGGCTGGTGGATTTACCGGGTTATGGCTATGCCGCTGTGCCAGAAGCCATGAAAATCAAATGGCAAAAAGAACTTGAAGAATATCTCGTCTCTCGCAAAAGTCTGACAGGGCTTGTACTATTGACCGACATTCGCCACCCACTCAAATACTTTGATGAACAAATGCTCCACTGGGCAAAAGACGGTGAATTGCCTGTGCATATCCTGCTCACCAAAGCGGACAAATTCAAACGTGGGGCACAAAAAACCGCCCTGCTTGAGACCAAACGCAGCCTAGATAAACTGGGTTTGCCATTTAGCATACAGTTGTTCTCATCACTGGATAAGCTGGGCATTGACACACTGGCGGATAAGATGGGGGATTGGCTGCAATTAGGGCGGAATTTGGACGCTCTCAATGATACAAGCACCGATGACACTGACAGCAGCAGCACGCCAAGCACACCGCAGGAAGTGCAGCCATGAATGCACACAACAATGCTAGCAAAAACTCTGGCAAAACAGGCAAGCTGTACATCGTCGCCACGCCCATTGGCAATCTGGACGACATCACACGGCGTGCCATCGATACCCTACAATCGGTGGATATTATCGCCTGCGAAGACACACGCACATCTGCCAAGCTGCTTACGCATTACAACATCACCAAGCCCACATGGGCGTACCATGAACATAATGCCGATGTACAGACCGCCAAATTTATCGAACTGCTACAAACTGGCAAATCCATCGCCCTAATCTCGGACGCAGGTACGCCACTGGTAAGCGACCCCGGCTATCGCCTTGTCAAAGCCTGCCACGACCATCACGTCAGCGTCTCGCCCATCGCAGGGGCAAGTGCTGCCATCGCTGGACTGTCTGTGGCTGGCTTGCCGTCCGACCGTTTTTATTTTGTGGGATTTTTGCCTGCCAAAACAGTCGCTCGCCAAAACGAACTCACCGCTATCAAAGACGAGCGTGCCACACTCATTGTGTACGAAGCACCGCACCGCATTGTGGAGTGTCTTAGCGACATCTTGACGGTGTTTGGTGAGCGAGACATCACGCTGTGCCGTGAACTCACCAAAACCTTTGAAACCATCAAAAAAACCAACACCGCCGCCCTACTGGACTTCGTCAAAAATAACCCCAACCAACAAAAAGGCGAGATTGTGCTGGTTATCGCAGGCAATACCGCTGCCACTGCCAAAACCGAAGAGTATGACACATGGCTCAATCTACTCGCCAAAGAACTGCCCCCAAAAAAAGCCGCCGCTATCGTCGCTGAAATCTCTGGTATCAAAAAAAGCGTGCTGTATGATAGGCTGATGGTGTTAAGTGGTAAGTGAATAATATAGTCAATTAAAATTGCAATGATACTTCGTTGCCAGCTCCCTTATGTACTACTTGTACACCGCGGTCGCTGTCGCCTTGTCTCATTTTTATTTTAATCAACTATAATAGGACAATAAGAAAAACAAGCAAAACAAAAAAGGTAGTCAATACATGAAAAACCTAAAATTTGTATTAGCTTTTGGGATAACTATTATCATACTGCTTGCTTGTGTTTTGTTTATTTACAATAGCAAAACACAAGCCGATAAAATCGACACACAATCAAATAATACACCAGCTTATCATATTACCGATAATAACGAACCTTATGAACAGACTACTCACAATTATTCAACCAATCATTCAGCCAACCACAAAGACCCATTCATTCCTGAGCATATGCGAAAATTTGTCGCAGAAGTTGAAAATCTATTAACCACTACCACAAATACACGCCAACTAACAATCAGCAGCCTAATTGCCCTGCTAAAACAAGCAAATAACAATGATGAAAAAGTTCTTACCCTGCAAGCCTTAGAAAGCCTGCAACCGATTGAATTTGCAGATGATTTAATATTCATCGCACAATCCACCAAAGAATCTGACCGTGTACGCCAAGCCGCAATGTCTGCCCTAAATGAAGCCTATGTGATTGACGATGAATATGTAGCACAGATTGGCGGAGCAACGGTATATAGGGTCTGCTGACACTTCATCACGCCAAACAATTAAGTTTGAAATTTGTGGTAAACGCACGGCTTTTGTGCTAAAAATGGCTAAATCTTGTCTTTCATCGTCAAAAACTTGCTTGATAGAATAACTATCAACCTGCGTTTTTTCCTTGAAAGCACTGCGATTTATCTCATTTTTATCTACAAAGACGAAATGTCAACAGACCCTAGCCAAATGGAAAAAATAAAAACCTATGTCAATAGTATAGTCGATTAAAATAAAAATGAGACAAGCCGACAGACCGCCGTGTACAAG
>JAUNUB010000139.1 GCA_030538375.1 Moraxella sp.
AGCCACATTCTGCTTTAATCAAAAAAGATGATTTGGGCAAAACTCGAACCTTAACGCCTTTTGGGTGGTTGGAGGTTTATAGTCTTTTAAATTTATTTTAATACGCCGTCAAACTCGCTCGCTGTACTACTTGCACTATCTACGCTCGTTTTCCTTGTCTTAAAGTGAATTTATTTGACTATATTTTAGTCAGAGTGTAAATAACGGTTGATGTTTTTACAGTTTACTATAGTCTCTAATTTTTAATTCATGCTGATGGCGATAGCAAGCCGCCTGTCAAATATAAGCGAAATGTGAGCCCTTAAAATAAGTCCTACCTTGAGCAGTTGATTTGGGAGGGGTGGTAGATGATTGGGTTGATTTAACCACCACGCTGCTGTATGGCGAGACACTGGGCTTTGTGGTCAAGACCGATACTTTGCAAGACTTAGCCCCTATTAATCCAGCGACCAAAAAACCGTACTTTACTTTACCGAAACAAGCCTTTGGCAACCAAGCCCCATGGGCAGCCCAAAACGTGATACGCTTTAATACCACAGGCACGCTTAGTCCCATTTGGGTACTGTGTGCCGTGCAGCCGTCCAGTAACGTGCAAGAGGGCAAAGATGGCTTTACCAAGGTGCTGTTTGGCGATACGGTGGAGGGTTAAGCCATGTCTTGCATGGCTTTTTGTAGGATTTCATCACTTACCCCTAGATTTTTGAGTGATTGGATTAGGCGTGCGTCGTGATTATAGTGCTGTTCATCAAGACGTAAGCCGTGCGATACATAGAATTTTAACAAGGCTTGATAACCGCTAAAACCACGTTTGGGGGCGATTTGCTTTAGACTTTCGACAACGTCCACTGGCATACGCAGGGTGATGGCAGTCATGGGGCGATTAGGATTTAGGCGTTCATGTACATTCATAGCGTAGTCTCTCTTGTTTGCTGGCAACTCGAGCCGAGATAAGGCGAATTTGTTCGTGCTGTGTTTCTAGGTGTACCACAAATAATAATTGGGCGTGTTCATCATAGCCAATAATCGCCATGCGGTATTCGTAGTTGTCGCTGGCATTTTGGGTGATAAAAAATGGGTCAAAAAAGGCGGTGCAAGCGGTTTTAAAATCAATCCCATGCTTGCTAAGGTTACTTAAGTCTTTTTGATTGTCCCACACAAAACACACGCCATTAAGATAATGATGTATATCCATGATTTCAACGTATTGACAAAGTAAATATATTATAGCGTATTTTAAACCATTTGCAAGGAAAACCTATATGCAAATCCGCCACCCTGTACGTCATTACTCATGGCAAGACAAAGATGCTCAGATATTATAGCACTCAACCCCAAACCAATACAAACCTATAACACAATCCCCTTCATGGCACATTCAATCGAAATCCGACAAAAAGCAATGGACTATCTAGCCCGTTGCAACAGCGTTACCAAGGTTGCTACAGCCTTTGGTATATCACGTAATACACTTTATCAATGGATAAAGATACAAGAAGCCACAGGCAGTCTTGCTCATAGCAGTGGTGGCTATCGCAACAGCAAAATTGATAAAGAGCAACTAAAAGCCTATATTGAACAACACCCTGATGCCTACCTATATGAAATCGCTCAACGGTTTGATCGCAGTATTGCTGCTGTATTTTCTACGCGAAAGAGAACGGGCATCACACTTAAAAAAAGACCACAACCTACAAAGAACAAGACCCAGTAAAGGTACAAGTCTATCTGAGCCAACTTGAAACTTTGAATAGCTATCAACGAGTTTATATCGATGAAACCAGCATAGATACTTATTTGCACAGACCTTTTGCCAGAGCTGTTAAAAGCACTATCAGTGGCAAAAGATATCAATGTGTATCAGTTGTTGCAGGTCAAATAGGTGATAAGCTGATTGCTCCAATGACTTGTAAAGATACAATGATTAGCCCCTTTTTTGAAGCATGGTTTGAGCGGTGTTTGTTGCCGTCATTGACAACCAAGTCTGTCATTATCATGGATAATGCTCGTTTTCATAGAATGAAAGTTTTACAAGCATTAGCCAGCAAGTTCGGTCATGTGATACTGCCTTTATCACCTTATTCACCCGAACTATAGTCGATTAAAATTGCAATGATACAGCGTTGACAGCTCCCTTATGTACTACTTGTACACGGCGGTCGCTGTCGCCTTGTCTCATTTTTATTTTAATCGACTATAAACACCACCCAAAAAACTTGGGGTAATCTTAAAAAGCATTTACGCAAAGTTCTGCCAAATTTTACTACGTTTTGGGAGGCTCTTTTGTCCTATTCTGGGTTTGGTTGATTATATCATCAATTTTTAGCCATTTAAAGAATACTGTGATGAAATATTTTACCCCTTTATTATTCGCCTTGACTGTCGCTATCACCACACCAGCTGTGGCGAATGATACTTCTGATTTTAACACGACTTATCAACGAGCCAGCCAAGGCAATGCCGAAGCACAGAGCAAACTAGGGTCGATGTACTATAACGGTAAAGGTACGCCCCAAGATTATACCAAGGCAGCTGAATGGTGGACTAAAGCCGCTAATCAAGGATATGCTAAAGCACAACACAATCTTGGAGTGGTGTACGATAGTGGTCAAGGCGTACCCCAAAATTATACCAAAGCTATCGAATGGTATACTAAAGCTGCTCACTGTGGATTGCCACAAGCCTTGGTGGTGGTACGGTGCTACTTACCGTCAACAAGCAAAGCACGGACAACGCACACTATGCCACCGATACCAAGGTGTATTACAATCGCTTTAGCGGCGAGATAACAGGACTTGCCCCAGTGGGTGAGTTTAGGGAATTTGGGGTGTAGTATTAGCAATTAATTATAAATCCAATACTCATATTTGTCAAGAATTATTTGCTAGGCATTCGATGGCAAATTGCACGGCATAGGGGGCTTTTTGGTAGTTTGGACTGTCTGCAAATGCCAAATAACGTCGCATGGTGCGTGGGTCAATACCGATAAGCTGGGCGGTAGCGGTTTGGGTTAAGCCAGCTTTGCCAATCAATTCACGCAAATAGTCAGGGTTAGGGTTATAATTTTGGGCGTTAGGTTTCATGATGTATCCTAAAGGACAGCCCCTTGTTTTAGGGGCTATCGGTGTTATTTAAGTATGGCAACAATTAAGGCGATGATAGCAATGGCAAGCGATAACCACGGAAACCATCTGCTTTCTTTTTGTATCTTGGCGGCTTCCGCCTGTAGCTTCATGGTGTCAGCTCTTAGCTTTTCAGTGTCGATTTTGATGCGTTCTAACTCAGCCATTTTGATAGCCCTGTTCAGTGTCTATGCGTTCATGATTTGCCCCTTAGGCGATTTTGCCACAGCGGTATGCTTGGCTTGTGAGATATATTATAGGACAATATGCCCTAATTGTCAAGCATTATTTATCAATTTATTTTGGGTGTTAGGGGGGGCGGTGTGGCGTCTATTTGATAGGATTTTTAATTGTGCATATTATGCACGATGTGATGATTTTATGATGATTTATTATGCACGATTAATTGTAGTTTTATGCAGGATTTGGCGGCGGCTTACATCACCAAGGTGATGTTAAAGCACAATACAATTTAGGAATGATGTATTACGATGGTGAAGGTGTATCTCAAAATTATGCTAAAGCTATCGAATGGTACACTAAAGCTGCCAATCAAGGAGATACCGACGCACAAAATAATCTAGGGGTGGTACATTATTGGGGTCGAGGCACGCCCCAAGACTACACCAAGGCGATTGAGTGGTATACCAAAGCCGCCGAGCAAGATAATGCCACCGCACAATACAATAATGGTAAGGGCACTCACCAAGACCATGCCAAAGCAGTCGAATGGCTTACCAAAGCTGCCAATCAGGGTGATGTCGACGCACAATACAATCTAGGACTGATATATCGTGATAGTAAAGGCGTGCTCCAAGACTATACCAAAGCCATTGAGTGGTTCACTAAAGCTGCCGAGCAAGGTAATACCACTGCACAATTCAATCTAGGGGTGATATACTCTCAAGGTCAAAGTGTACCCCAAGACTACCCTAAAGCCATTAAATGGTTCACTAGAGCTGCCAATCGAGGGCTTGCTGAGGTACAGTACAACCTAGGATTGATGTATTATAATGGGTATGGTGTACCCCAAGACTATGCTCAAGCTCGTGAGTGGATTATGGAAGCTGCCAATCGGGATAATGCAAAGGCACAATACAACCTAGGATTGATGTTTGAACATGGTCTAGGCGTATGCCAAAGTCGTGCTAATGCCAAAAGGTCATTTCGCAGAGCCTGTGGCAATGGTGAGCAAAAGGGTTGTGATAATTACCGTCGGTTAGATGAAAATAGGTAATTAAGCGACTTATTTAAGTTTAATCTACTGACTTATTTCAGCTACTGGTTATCAACCACAAGCCTTATCACCAATCACGGTCTAACACCCAAAATTCATGATAAAAAACACTTGTATCACGTTAATGGACAT
>JAUNUB010000140.1 GCA_030538375.1 Moraxella sp.
ACCACGCAAGCCGACACCGCGGATACCAATCTATATCATGACGGTATTAGCCAAAGCGATATTAAGCACACAGCTCACACCCCTTGGCAAAACACCAAAAATGATGATGTGCAAAATGAGCCTTTGCAAACTCACCACACCCAAAATCACAATGCCAAAAACCACAGTGCTAAAAATCACGACACCCAAAATCTAAGTATCTCAAGCCAATCCCATGCCAAGACCGCATGGCGAATGGCACAGTTTTTGGACGACTCGGTGAATGAGCTGCGTGCGTTATGCACATCACTAGATTTGCCCCTTGTGATTACGCACAATTATCAAGTGCTGAGTGTGCGTTATGTGGGTGATGATGTGCGTGCGTGCTTTGAAGCGTTGTATCACGTGCGTGAATGGCTAAGATGGCATTGGTTTGGCATATCGCCACATCGCCCTAGGATTTGGGATACATGATAAATGTTGCAACTTGATGTCGTGTTTGGGGCTTTTATGACACATCGAATTGATTTTAACATATTGTTTTTAATGAATTACTATAAGGAGCAACCATGAATTTGACCGCACATGAAAAAGATAAGCTCATGCTGTATACCGTTGGCATGATTGCCGAACGCCGCAAGGCAATGGGTATCAAACTTAACTATCCAGAAGCGGTGGCATACATCAGCATGAGATTGTTAGACGGTGCAAGAATGGGTAAGACCGTCGCCACACTCATGAGCGAAGGGGCGGCTTATCTTGGTGCTGATGATGTGATGGCTGGTGTGGGTGAGATGATTGATGAAGTACAAATCGAAGCAACCTTTCTAGATGGCAGTAAATTGGTAACGGTGCACAATCCAGTTGTGTAGTACGGTTAATTTTTGACTTATAACAGAGCAATCATTATGACGACAGACAAACAAACAGACCATGACAGTTTTATAACCATTGGTGCGTACCACATCAAAGACGATGACATCACCCTAAATGCAGGGCGTGCGGTCATTGATATTAAGGTAACAAATGCAGGCGACAGACCCATTCAGATAGGCTCGCATTATCATTTTTATGAAGTCAATGACGCACTTGTCTTTGAGCGTGAACGCACCAAGGGCTACCGACTGAACATCATGGCAGGAACGGCGGTACGATTTGAACCGGGGCAAAGCCGTGATGTGCAACTGGTGGCATTGGCAGGCGAGCGTGCGGTTTTTGGCTTTATGGGGCGAGTGCAGGGCAGGCTTGACAAACTGCATGATGTAGCCAAGGTTTCTACCAAAACGGTGAGCAGGCAGGTGTATGCCGAGCATTTTGGCATTACGCTGGGCGATAGGTTGCAGCTGGCAGATACTGATTTGTGGCTACAGGTAGAGCAGGATTTGGTGAGCTGTGGCGGTACGATGTACGGCGATGAGGTTAAGTTCGGTGGCGGTAAGGTCATTCGAGATGGTATGGGGCAGTCGCAGGCGTGTGCGGCAGACGTGGCAGACACGGTAATCACCAATGCGATTGTCGTGGATTATCAAGGCATTATCAAGGCGGACGTAGCGATAAAAAATGGACGCATTAGCGGTATTGGCAAGGCGGGCAATCCTGACATTCAGCCCAATGTGGACATTGTTATCGGAGCAAGCACGGAGATTATCGCAGGGGAAGGCAAGATTTTAACCGCAGGTGGGGTGGATACGCACATTCATTTTATCGCACCCCAGCAGTGTCAGACTGCACTTGACTCTGGCATAACGACCATGATTGGCGGCGGAACAGGTCCTGCCACAGGCACGCTGGCGACAACTTGCACGGCTGGAGAATATCACATTCATGCCATGTTGCAGGCGACAGACAATATTGCGATGAATATTGGACTGCTGGGCAAGGGCAATGTCAGTCTGCCCACACCTATTGTGGAGCAGATACATGCTGGTGCAGTGGGGCTAAAGCTACACGAAGACTGGGGGACAACGCCACAAGCGATTGATAATTGTCTTAGCGTGGCGGACAGATTTGATGTGCAGGTGGCAATTCATACCGACACATTAAACGAAAGCGGCTATCTTGAGAGTACGCTGAACGCCTTTAAAGACCGCTGTATCCATACTTTTCATACCGAAGGGGCAGGCGGTGGACATGCCCCAGATATCCTAAGGGCGATTGGCGAGCCGAACATTCTGCCGTCATCAACCAATCCCACACGCCCATTTACCGTGAACACCATTGATGAACATCTCGACATGCTGATGGTGTGCCATCATCTAAGTCCTGCCATTGCCGAAGATGTGGCATTTGCCGAAAGTCGGATTCGCCAAGAGACCATTGCCGCCGAAGACATTTTGCATGACTTGGGTGCTATCTCGATGATGAGCAGTGATTCTCAAGCAATGGGACGTGTGGGCGAAGTGATACTGCGAACGTGGCAAACCGCCCACAAAATGAAAGTGCAGCGTGGACATCTTAACCCTACTGATGAGCGTGTCGCCTGTACATTGAATGAGCATTACACACCAACCGCAATAGATACAAGCAGTGATAACGACAACTTTCGTATCAAACGCTATATTGCCAAATACACCATTAACCCTGCCATCACTCATGGTATTAGCCACGAAGTTGGGTCGGTGGCGGTGGGCAAATTGGCGGATTTGGTACTGTATTCGCCTAAGTTTTTTGGGGTGAAACCTGACATGGTGATAAAAGGCGGATTGATTGCCACGGCACTCATGGGGGATATTAACGGCTCAATTCCCACACCGCAGCCTGTGCATTATCGCAAGATGTTTGGTGCGTTGGCTAAGGCGGCGGCAAATTGCAGTATCGCCTTTGTTTCACAGGTTGCACTGGATAACGGTATCAAAAGCACGCTACAACTTGACAAACACGTCGCAGCGGTTAAGAATATTCGCCATGTTCGTAAGTCTGACATGCTACTAAACAGCTATACGCCAATCATGCAGATTAACCCTGAAACCTATGAAGTGCGTGCTGATGGCGAGTTATTAACTTGCGAACCTGCCAGCGTACTGCCAATGGCACAGCGATATTTTTTGTTTTAAGTAAGTAGGGTTTATAGGTACTGTTTGGATTAAATGAGTGGGAGCAATGATGAAAATTTTTATAACAAGACTGGACAAAACACAGCTGAATGATGAAGAGTACTCAGCGATACAGACACGCATACGCACGCAAAGGGCAAGCGGTGATTTTTTGTGTTTGGATTTTGAAGCACGCAAACGCTCACGCTTAGCTGCAGTTACCGAGCAAGGGGTCAAGGTGGCGATTGACCTGCCACGCACGGACACCATCAAAGATGGCAGTGTGCTGGCAACCAGTGAAGGCGAAATCATAGAAGTTATCGCTAAGCCACAGCAGCTGACCGAAGTGCGTGCCGATACGTTGTTCGCGCTTATGCGTGGTGCATATCATTTGGGCAATCGCCATGTGCCACTCATGCTAAGCAAGGATTGTCTGTACTTTGAGCCTGATTACGTCCTAGAAGCGATGTTACATAGCATGGGATTACAGACAGCACCTGTACAGATGGGCTTTGAGCCAGAGATTGGGGCGTATCAATCCGCACATGCACACCATCATCATAAAGACAATAATTTTGTATTTATCAAGTCATGAGTGATTTATCAGACACAGACTTGGTGCAAAATTTAACGCAGCATTTAACACAGCTGGGCGGACTGCTGATGTTAAGCTCAAGCAATCTGCCGATTGGTAGCTACACCTACTCGCAAGGGGTTGAGTCCGCCATTCATGCAGGGCTTATTAGCGATGAGTTAAGCTGTCTTCAATTTTTGCAAGCGTATTTGACACAGGTGCTAGGCTTTGATTTGGCGTTGCTTGCCTTGATTTATGAAGCCATCGCCAGTGAGCATGATGAGCTGGTTTGTGCATTGTCCCAGATATATCGTGCCAGTCGTGAGAGCAAAGAATTCGCTTTTGAGAGTCAGCAATTGGCGATGGCGATGACGGCATGGCTTGACGAAGTGTTATCGCTTGATGTGCCAAGCGAGCTCACCGAGTTTGGTTATTTGCCCCTGTTCGCTCATGTGGGGCAGTTTGCCAAGCTGTCGTTGTCGCAGACTTTGCTAAGCTATGGTTTTGGCGGACTTGAAAACATGACCTTAGCAGCCGTCAAAACTCTGCCACTGGGACAAATGGCAGGTCAGCGAATCCTATGGCGATTAAAGACGCTGCTGGTACAGCTGATTGTCAAGACCGCGACACAGATAAAGCAATTATCCGTACAAGATTTGCTGCACCCTACCGATGAGCCTGCCATTGTGCAAGCAGACAGGCTTATGCGACTGCTTCAATGCTCAAGCAACAGACCAAGACTTGCCATGCTCTCAAGCGAACACGAAGTGCAGTACACACGGCTGTTTCGTTCTTGAACGAGAATACAGCCCCTTTTTTTAATGCATTTTTTGTACTGCTCCCCCTACACCCCCATCACCAACTCATTCACTCTATGATAATCAAGGGTGGTG
>JAUNUB010000141.1 GCA_030538375.1 Moraxella sp.
GAAGGGCGATTTATCTCATTTTTATCTACAAAGACGAAATGTCAACAGACCCTAGCATGAATTCACATTCAGCAATCAAAAAAACCACACAAGGACAATCATGCCAACACTTGCAGACAATTCAACAAGTCTTAACCAACCAAACCGCTGCGGCTGGTGCGGTGATGACCTTATTTATCAAGCCTATCATGACACCGAATGGGGCAAGCCATGTTATGATGAGCGTACCCTATTTGCTATGCTGTGCTTGGAAGGTATGCAAGCAGGCTTGAGCTGGATTACCATATTAAAACGGCGAGAAGGGTATTATCATGCCTTTGATGAATTTGATGCTCAAAAAATTGCCAGTTTTAATGATAACAAAGTCGCCCTACTCATGCAAGACACAGGTATTATCCGCCACGAACTCAAAATCCGAGCCATCATTAATAACGCCAAGGCTTATCTTGCCATTACCAAGCAGCAGTCTTTTGCCGATTACCTGTGGGGCATTACCACAGACGATGGCAAGCCAATTATCAATCACCCAATCAACCTAGACCAAGTCCCTGTCAGTACGCCAGTCTCGGACAGACTTGCCAAACAGCTCAAAAAAGACGGCTTTAAATTCGTGGGCAGCACCACTTGCTATGCTTATATGCAGGCGGTTGGTATGGTGAATGACCATTTAATGACCTGTGATTTTAGATAGGGCGTGTTTGAACTTTTGTCTTTGAGCCAAAACGAGATAACTGCATGGTGCTGAACATTATCCACAAAAATGATGGCTGTTCTAAAACAAACAATCATCAATCAAACTCACTCTTTTGTGGTTACTCTTAGCACTTCTTCTAAGGTTGTCTTGCCTGCCAATACTTTTTGTAAGCCATCGCTTCTGATACTTTGGCTGTGGGTGCGTGCGTAGTTTTCGATGTCAAACTCCGCCACTCCAGCGTGCATCATCTGTCTTAGCTTGTCATCTACCGCCACCACTTCATAAATGGCGGTACGCCCACGAAAACCAGAGCCATTGCACTCATCACAGCCCACAGGTCGGGGAATACGCAGTGCTGCACTCCTGTCCACAAGACCTACAAAATAGCTTGATGTCGTCTCGTCTGCCTGCTCCCAAGTGTGGCAATGTGGGCATAGCGTACGCACCAAACGCTGAGCCACCACACCCACAAGACTACTGGCAAGCAAAAATGGCTCAACCCCCATGTCTTTGAGCCTTGTAATCGCCCCAATGGCGGTATTGGTATGCAAGGTTGATAGCACCAAATGCCCTGTCAAAGAAGCCTGCACCGCAATCTCTGCTGTCTCAAGGTCTCGAATCTCACCCACCATCACCACATCAGGGTCTTGGCGGAGCATGGCACGCAAGGCACGTGCAAAAGTCATGTCCACCTTGGTATTGACCTGCGTCTGCCCAATGCCGTCCAGCTGAAATTCAATAGGGTCTTCAGCGGTTAGGATATTGCGGCTATTGTCGTTCAAATCGCTCAAGGCGGCGTACAGTGTGGTGGTCTTGCCGCTGCCTGTCGGTCCAGTTACCAAAATAATACCATGCGGTAAATGCACCAGCTTGGTCAAAGTCCGATAATCACGCTCCGACAAGCCAAGATAGGTCATATTCAGCCGTCCTGCCTGCTTATCAAGCAATCGCAGCACCACACGCTCACCAAAGTTTGACGGCAAGGTGGACACACGCACATCTACTTCACGCCCTGCCAGCCTAAGCGAAATCCGCCCATCTTGGGGAATGCGTTTTTCGGCAATATCCAGCCGTGCCATCACCTTAATCCGTGATACGAGCAAAGGGGCAAGCTGGCGTTTTGGGCTGACAATCTCACGCATTTGCCCATCAACTCGAAAGCGTACCGACAGCCGTTTTTCAAAGGTTTCAATATGAATATCGGACGCATTGACACGAATGGCTTCGGCAAGCAAGGCGTTAATCAAGCGGATAATCGGTGCGTCATCAGCTTGGTCCATCAAATCGGTAGATTCTGGCACGCTTTCGGCAAGGCTTGCCAAATCAGGGTGGTCTTCTAGCCCTTCGGCGATGTGCTGACTTTCGCCTGTACTGTCGGCATAGACCGTTGCCAGACGTTTGTCAAAGTCTTCAAATACTGCCTTTTGAATGCTGGGTGTACGGTTGCCGCCATCTTGAGCAAGCACTCGCATGACTTCGTTAATGGCACTCATTGGCGTACTGTCAGTCATCATGATAATGGGCGGCGTGTCTATGCCGTCATGATAGACCAGCACTTGATGACGTTTGGCAAAAGAATAAGGTAGATAAGTCATAAAATTTTAAATATCGTAAAAGGATTTAGGGCATATTCACATTTTATCATGTTATGGGTTTAAATTAAGGGCGATTAAGATGTTTTTAACTGCAATCAAAATTTTTTTTGCACTGTAACAAAAAATTCGCCTTGCTTGGTATGTGGCTTTGTCTATTTTTACACAGCCTTAAAAATCCCACAAAAAAATCTCCCAAGCATTACACTTGAGAGATTTTTAATTAGGCTTAAATAATAGTTACTGCGGTGCTAAGCAGCTTGCCAAGTGCTTGGCAGGGTCGGTTTCATAAGCACTGATAGCGTCAGCAACCGTCATACCAAGGGCTTTGGCAACCCCTTCGCCATAAGCAGGGTGGCAAGCGTGGCAGTTACGGATATGACGATATTTGATAAAGTCCAGTGCATCGCCCATGCCACGAGCGGTGTTGTCAAATAGGGCTTGTTTTTGCTCATCATTCATAAGATTAAACAAGGCTCTTGGCTGGCTAAAATAATCGCTGTCGTCTTCACGATAATCCCAAAATGCCGCATCGCCATTGATTTTGAGCGGTGGTTCGGCATACTGGGGCTGCTCTTGCCATTGGCTAAAGCTGTTTGGCTCATAGTGTGGACGACCGCCATAGTTGGCATCAGTGCGTCCTTGTCCATCTCGGTGATTAGAATACACAGGGCAGCGAGCGGCATTGACAGGGATTTGGTGATGATTCACCCCTAGGCGGTAACGCTGTGCGTCTGCATAGTTGAACAAGCGAGCCTGTAGCATACGGTCTGGCGATACGCTAATGCCAGGGACAAGGTTGCTGGGAGCAAAGGCGGATTGCTCTACGTCCAAAAAGAAGTTTTCTGGGTTTTTGTTCAGCTCAAACTCACCCACTTCAATCAATGGATAATCGCCTTTTGGCCATACTTTGGTCAAATCAAATGGGTGATACGGCACTTTATCCGCATCTGTCTCTGGCATGATTTGTACATACATTGTCCATTTTGGAAAATCGCCACGTTCGATAGCGTCAAACAAATCTCGTTGGCTGCTTTCACGGTCTTGGCTGATGAGTGCGGCGGCTTCGCCATCGGTTAGATTTTTGATACCTTGCTGGGTACGGAAGTGGAATTTTACCCAAAAACGTTCATTATCGGCATTGATAAAGCTATAAGTATGCGAACCAAAACCGTGCATGTGGCGATAAGACGCTGGCAAGCCACGCTCACTCATCACAATGGTAACTTGGTGAAAGGCTTCGGGCAGTAGCGTCCAAAAATCCCAATTGTTGGTCGCACTACGCATGTTGGTGCGTGGGTCTCTTTTGACCGCTTTGTTTAGGTCTGGGAATTTGCGTGGGTCTCTTAAAAAGAACACAGGTGTGTTGTTGCCAACCATGTCCCAGTTGCCTTCTTCGGTGTAGAATTTGAGTGCAAAACCACGAATATCACGCTCAGCGTCCGCTGCCCCACGCTCGCCTGCCACGGTGGTAAAACGTGCAAAAAGTTCGGTTTTTTTGCCGATTTCGCTAAAAAGTTTGGCACGAGTGTATTTGCTAATGTCATGCGTTACGGTAAATGTACCAAATGCACCGCTGCCCTTGGCGTGCATACGACGCTCTGGAATGACTTCACGAGCGAAGTTGGCAAGTTTTTCGTTCAGCCACACATCTTGGGCAAGTAGCGGTCCACGGCTGCCTGCGGTCATGGAATTTTGATTGTCCACAACTGGTGCACCTGCATTGGTGGTGAGCGGCGTAGGGCTGTTGTGATAGGGGCATTGGCTCATGGCGGTTTCCTTTTTTGGTTTGGGTTAAGTGGCTAGAGCAAGAATTAAGTATAACCTTTTCTTGTGTCACTATTATGACAGCTATATATGATTAGTAAAATTTTATATTTTAATAGTTTTGATTGGTTTTTTTGAATTATTACAAGATGAATGTTGGGAATTTTTGGTAAAGTAGGACAAAATTTGTTATGATGTGCTTTGCGATTAATCAAACCAATGAACAGGAACTCCTATGCGATTAACATGGCAAGATACCCAAGACATCGCCATCGCTTTGGCGGACAAGCACACCGATATAGATGTGCAGTATATTCGCTTTACCGATTTGCACCGCTATATCACGGAGCTGGACGGCTTTGATGATGACCCTAGCAAGTCCAATGAGCGGATTTTGGAAGCCATTCA
>JAUNUB010000142.1 GCA_030538375.1 Moraxella sp.
TTATGCTGTTTTTATAGTCAAATAAATTCGCTTTAAAACAAGGAAAACGAACGAAGATAGTACAAGTAGTACATCAAGCGAGTTTGACGACGTATTAAAGTGAATTTAAAAGACTGTAAAATTTGTGCTATACTGTTGGCGGTCTTAATTATCGCTAAGGGGGCGGAATGTTTCAGTTGTTCAAAAAAGCAAAAATCACTATCGAAGACGTTAATCAAGTATTGGATAAGTTTTTTTTGTTTAACGCACCACTCACGCAGTTTATTGATGACAAAACACTAAATGGCGATACGCTCAACCTATCTTTAAAAATACACAAAGACGCAGACCAAGCCGAGCTAGAAAAAGTCTACAATGAATTACGCAGCAGACTGCATTTGCTGGGTATACAAGAAGTAAATGCCAATGTATTGCTGACGGATAAAGTGCAGGCATTGCCCAATTCTCCAGCCACTGCCAGCAATACCGCTCAGCTTTTTATCCCCAATCCCACCCATGCAGATGACTTAGCCAATACATCAGACAATCATTCACACAATCATTCAGATAACCATTTATCCAACTCATCACAACCAACACACACAAAAACCGCCCCCAAGCAACAAGAGCTGCCTGCACACCCACGCATTAAGCACATCATCGTGATTGCTTCTGGCAAGGGTGGGGTGGGTAAATCCACGACAACCGTGAACGTTGCCTTGGCGTTGCAAAAACTTGGCAAGCGAGTGGGCATTTTAGATGCAGACATCTACGGCCCGTCTGTGCCCGATATGCTGGGTGTCGCCCATGCCAAGCCTGCGGTGGAATATGAGCAATTTATCCCCATTGACGCTGACGGTATCGCCATGCTGTCTATTGGCAATCTGATTGATACCGCCAGCACACCGATTGCATGGCGTGGCATTAAGGCGACAGGGGCGTTAATGCAGTTATACAACCAAGCCAACTGGCCAAGCCTAGATTATCTGATGATTGACATGCCCCCCGGCACAGGCGATATCCAGCTTAGCCTAGCACAGAGAATCCCTATCACAGCGGCAATTATCGTAACCACTCCCCAGCACATCGCCTTGCTAGACGCACAAAAAGGCATGGAAATGTTCCACAAAACTGGCATTGCTGTGCTTGGCGTTATCGAGAACATGGCACTGCACACTTGTACCAATTGTGGACATACAGAAGCGATTTTTGGGGCGAATGGCGGTGTTGAGTTGGCGGAGCGGTATCAAGTGCCGCTGCTGGGACAATTACCCTTGGCAGGGCAAATTCGCAAACAAATGGACGAAGGTGTGCCAAGCGTCAAAGCTCGTGATGAATTTGCGGTATACTACGAAAACATCGCCAAAAACATCGAGACGCATATTGGCAAGTTTGACAAATCTCAAGACAACAACAGGATTTTTTAGGCGTGCTAAATACTTGTACAAAATTAGGATAAGCCTTAATACGCAGCACAAACGACTTGCCAAGACCCCAATATCAACAATATTCGAGAACACATATGCTTACTTTACATTACATGGACAATTCACGTGCGTTTCGCATTCTGTGGCTGCTTGAAGAATTAAAAGCCCTGTACGGCACGCCTTATGAACTCATCAAGCACAGCCGCAACAAAAACAACCTTGCCCCAGCTGAGCTCAAAAAAATTCACCCAATGGGTAAAGCCCCCATCTTGGTGGATAATGACAAGGCGATGATTGAGTCTGGTTTTATCATCGAATATCTGCTAAAAAATTATGACAGCAATCACACGCTTAGCCCAAATGATGACGAATGGGACGATTATACGTTTTGGCTACATTTTGGTGAAAGCTCTGTTATGCCGCCTTTGGTCATGCGGTTGGTATTTGCTGGCATTGTGGTACGTTCTCCGTTTTTTATTCGCCCCATCACCAAAGGCATTAAAAACAACATCGAAAAAATGTGGCTGAGTGATACCGTCAAGCAGACTTTTGATTTGCTAGAAAACGCCTTGGAGGGCAAGCATTATCTGGCAGGTAAGTTTACAGCGGCGGATATACAGGTGTATTTTGGGGCAAAAGCTGTCAGTATGCGTGGCGGCTTGGGCGACTATCCCAATATCAAAAACTGGCTGGCACGTTGTGAAGCACGCACCGCCCATGTGCAGGCATGTCAGCTTGGTGGGGCGTTGAGTTTTTGAATGGTTGAATTTTGAATGCAGGTAGTTGAATGTAAGCAACTGAGTTTGGTTGATTTAATTACTGTTGTTTACTCAAGTGTCTAATTCAAGCGTCTGGTCAAGTATCTGGTCAAGCTGCCTGTTGCGGCTCGTTAGAGATAAAAAAGACCAAAAATAACACCGTCATCACACAGACCACAGCAAGATATATGACAGGTGCAAGCGTCATATGAAAGGTTGCAAAACTAAGCAGCAGCGGCATAACACTGCCAATAATGGCATTGACAATATTGTATACGACACACAGTATCGTCGCTCTGTTTGCTAGGGGCGACAGTCGCACCATGAGTGCAGGGGTGCTGGCAATCACGCCTGACGTAAATCCTGTCAAGACAAAAAACAGCAGTGTTAATTGTCCGCCGTGCAATAAGTTGTGAAATAGCCCCCAAGCACTCAGCACTAGGGCGATACTGCCTGTGCCAATCACGGTAGCGGCATGGATTCTATCTGCCAAAAACCCAAAAAACACACAACCGCCCACAAAAAATAGCGAGCCAAACAACGCTTCTAAGCTAAAGTATGCACTGACTTCATTGGTCGTGCCAAGCCCCAAAAGTGGCAACAAAAACACATTAAAAATGGTGATACTGCCCACAAACCACGACAGCACAAACATCGAAACAATACCTTGCAGACGCTTCGAACCTTGCAGCCGCTCTGATATTTTAATATTCATGACTTTGGATAATTTGGTTTCGGTGGGTGTGGTCTGATGGGTTGATTGTGGGCTTTGCTCAAAGATAGACAGTTCTTGTAGGTGGCGATACATCAGCAGTGCAAGCATTCCTAGTACGCCACTCACCACAAATGGCAATCGCCACGCATAGCCCAGCAGCTGCACATGGGTGAGATGTTCGTTAAATATGCACGTCAGCCACGCCGTCATCAACAGTGCCAAAGCGATACCCATGCACACCACGCCCACGCCTAAACCAATCTGCCTAGATGGTAGGTTTTCGGCGACATATATCCATGCCAGCGGAATGATAGCGGAAAAAGACATGCCTTGTCCAACTCTTGCCAAGACCAATAAAATCGTCGCCCACAGCCCAATTTGCTCATAAGTAGGCAATAAACCAATCATCAATGTAAACAAGGACGTGCCAAATAACGCCAAGCATAGGGCGGGTTTGCGTCCTTTTTTATCGGCATAGCTGCCCAGCAAAAAGCCACCCATAGGACGCACCAAATGCCCTGCAATGAATATGGCGGCAACGCTGAGCCAATGCCAACTGGTGTCAAGCCGTTCCAAAGAAAACACCGCAGACAGCAAATCAGAAAAATGCCACAAAATCAAAAAATCAAAAAAAGCAATCAACACCATAAAGCCAACCACAGACAGCATGATGAGATGATGACGACTAAAACCAAAAGCACTTAATGACATAAAACTCCTAACACATGTCTACAACAGCCAATCGATTGGCATTAAGCCCATCAGCGTGATGGCAAATCTATCGCTTATCTGCATATTAGGCTCACTGGTCAAAATCAGTATTCGCCCATTTTCTACGGTATGCCATTGCAGCCTGCCATTGTCTAGCTTGACTTCATAGGCTTGGCTTAACAAACTGTCGTCCAAGGCATTATGCAGACGTTTGGCAAGGCTGTTATCATAAATAACCACCCCCATCTCGGTATTGATGTTCGCAGAACGGGGGTCTACATTGTACGAGCCAATAAACACTTTGTAATCATCAACAGCAAAAGCCTTGGCGTGCAGACTGGTGGTGGTTTGCCTTGGCGTTCTTCTTAACTTGTTATGCTCTGCGTCTGAATTTTTGGCGGTGGATTTTAGCTCAAAAATGCGTATGCCATTTGCCAAAAGCATTTGCCGCCAATGTGCATAACCTGCATGTACTATGCCAACATCGGTAGCGTCATAAGAATTGGTCAAAATACGCACGTCCACGCCAGATTTGGCAAGGGCAATTAGGGTATTTACGCCATCTTTGGTAGGCACAAAATAAGAAGAAATAATACTAAAACGCTCTTGTGGCTCGCCAAGACGGTCTCGCAATTGATGAACCAAATAGTCATCGGCATTGTCATTCGTCCCAAGTTTGCTCGCAGGGTCGGACAAAAATTCGATGCCTGTCCAACGAAACGGCACTTGTTTGTCCAGCAAATCCTGTCCAATGGTAGAGCTGCTCACCGCATGGCGATAGCTGAGCAAGGCTTTGGATTTGTCATCGGCATAGGCGGCAGCGTCCATCTCAAGCGACAAAAGCGACTT
>JAUNUB010000143.1:0-658 GCA_030538375.1 Moraxella sp.
AGCATAACCGAAAAGGTGGTTTACCATCGAATTGTAACGACAGAAAAAGTGTTGTACTATCGATTAGCCATAAATGAGCTTAGAGAAAAAGGATTTTATATTCAATCGATTACTTGTGATGGTAAGCGTGGGTTATTGAAAGATATGTTAAATGCACCGATTCAAATGTGCCAATTTCATCAAGTAGCAATCGTGATGAGGAAATTAACACGAAAGCCAAAATCAGTGGTATGTTGAACATAAACCTTTCTTAAATGAACGCTCAGACAGTCCTGATGAAAAAGGAAAATATCCTTATAAACACAGTGGTGCACGGACTGCTTATGCAAGTTTAATCAGGCATAAAGATTTTTTATTTACCTTTGAGAAATATCCTGAATTAAATATAGAAAATACAACAAATAGATTAGAAGGATTATTTAGTGAACTTAAGCGAAAATTATCCGCGCATCATGGATTAACAAAAAATTATAAAATAATGTTTATAAATGATTTTTTAAATAAAAAGAGTTGGTAACAATAAGCTAATTTTATTATTACCAACACGTTTGTCTACTATCGGTATAGGATCTCGAAAATACCAACAATTTTGTCTACTATGCCTTTTCCTTCTCTAATTAATCTTTTTCCTGCAATTTCTCTCTCAACAGTTGTTTCA
>JAUNUB010000143.1:668-4354 GCA_030538375.1 Moraxella sp.
ATCATGGATTAACAAAAAACCATAAGGTAATGCTTATAAGTATTTTTTTTAATAAAAAGAGTTGGTAGCAATAAACTAATTTTATTATTACCAACACGTTGGTCTACTATGTCACTCCACTCAACCACCGATATAAAAAAACGGTCGCTAAATTCCTTCAGCGACCGTTCTTATTAAACTCAATTCAAAAACCTAAAATCAACCCCTGCCGTATTTTTTGCGCAATGTACCACGAGTGCATTATGTCACCTGTCTAACATCGGGTGTTCTCCTTCAGACAACACTAATTCATACAGATCATGCACGGCTGCGATTGTCTAAAAGTGGAGCGGTTCAATTGGAAGTGTGGCGTATCGCACCATTCTGCTCTAAATGTCTTCAATCCTACGTGGCAGATCTCGCTTAGTTAGCGGATTTGTTAAAGGAGCGAAAGAACATCAGCAGAAAAAGTAAGTAATTTGTTAAAATAAAAAAATAATTGGGGGCAGGAGCAGCCGTTTCTGCACTTTTTACAAGACAAATAAAGCAAATCCCTTTAGTATATGCACAGTTTTTTTAGTATTGATTTCAATTTAATCACAAGAGGAAAATACAATGGCAAAAATTGTTAAAGTAATTGGTCGTGAAATTATTGATTCTCGCGGAAATCCAACCGTTGAAGCGGAAGTGCATTTAGAAGGCGGCTTCGTTGGTTTGGCGGCTGCGCCATCAGGTGCATCAACTGGTTCACGTGAAGCGTTAGAACTGCGTGACGGCGATAAATCCCGTTTCTTGGGTAAAGGCGTATTAAAAGCGGTTGAAGCGGTAAACGGCGCAATTGCAAGTGCGGTTGTCGGCAAAGATGCGACTAATCAAGCAGAAATCGACCAAATCATGATCGATTTAGACGGTACTGAAAACAAATCTAACTTCGGTGCAAATGCGATTTTAGCGGTTTCATTGGCGAACGCAAAAGCCGCGGCAGCATCTAAAGGCTTGCCTCTGTACGCTCACATTGCCGAATTAAACGGCACGCCGGGCGTTTACTCTATGCCGTTACCGATGATGAACATCATCAACGGTGGTGAGCACGCAGACAACAACGTGGATATTCAAGAGTTTATGATTCAACCGGTTGGCGCGAAAACCTTGCGTGAAGCGTTGCGTATCGGTGCGGAAGTGTTCCACAACTTAGCGAAAGTATTAAAAGGCAAAGGCTTGAACACCGCAGTTGGTGACGAAGGTGGTTTCGCGCCTAACTTGGCTTCTAACGCAGACGCGTTGGCGTGTATCAAAGAAGCGGTGGAAAAAGCCGGTTATGTGTTAGGTAAAGACGTAACCTTAGCGATGGACTGCGCCTCTTCTGAGTTCTATAACAAAGAAACCGGCAACTACGAAATGAAAGGCGAAGGTAAAACCTTCACTTCACAAGAGTTCACTCACTACTTAGAAGAATTGACCAAACAATACCCAATCGTCTCTATCGAAGATGGTCAAGACGAATCCGACTGGGAAGGTTTTGCTTACCAAACTAAAGTATTGGGCGACCGTGTACAATTAGTCGGTGACGATCTGTTCGTAACTAACACCAAAATCCTGAAAGAAGGGATCGAAAAAGGTATCGCTAACTCCATCTTGATCAAATTCAACCAAATCGGTTCTTTGACCGAAACTTTGGCGGCGATCAAAATGGCGAAAGATGCCGGTTACACTGCGGTTATCTCTCACCGTTCAGGCGAAACCGAAGATGCGACTATCGCTGATTTAGCGGTGGGTACAGCGGCAGGTCAAATCAAAACCGGTTCAATGAGCCGCTCTGACCGTGTTGCGAAGTACAACCAATTAATCCGTATCGAAGAAGCGTTAGGCGAAAAAGCACCGTTCAACGGTTTAAAAGAAGTGAAAGGTCAAGCGTAATTCTTACCTTAACTAACTGCCTTAGCTAAATGAAAAAAGGTTGTTTGAAGCGATTCAGACAACCTTTTTCTTTGCCAAAAAGATGAGGATAACATATGTTCTATTTAGCCTTAGAAGATCAACTGTTTATCGGGCAAGCAAAGCAGGTTGGCACGGGATCGGAAAAACATGATCATCTCTCGGTGATCTTTGAAGATGACGGCGAAACCGGCTATTTTTATGCCTTGGACACCCGCCAAGCCATGCCAATTGCCGACGCACTGCACGTTTATAACGCAAGTGCGGTCAGCGAAAAAGAAACCGCGCGTAAGCTGCAAATCTGCTGGTCGCAAGACGGCAATTTTGCGCTGTTGCTGATTAACGATTATCCGCACGCCGCCTTTGATTTTGCCAAACTGCTCGCCTACAACCACAGTAAATTCCCCGAACCAGAATTCGGCAGTATGTGGTCGCGCAAAGTGATTGACGATGAATTAGTTAAACAGTGGCTAGCCTAATTTTCAGCAATTAAAGTGCGGTTTTGTCATACCGAAAACCGCACTTTGCTTTTTTATTTGCTAATAGATGCTTTTATTGAATATAATTTAAACAAAACAACCTTAATTCATCATTATTACAAATCAATTTCAATTAAATGATAGCCTTGCGCTATCAAATCCATATAAGATCATTTTTGTGGTTTTTGCTAGTATTAACCCCAATCGCCTGATGTCAGGCTATGTTGTAAGTCGTACCTTAACGAAATAGTTCAACTTTTTACTAAAAGGATAAACCCAATGAGTGAAGCAAAATGCCCTTATAGCCATTTGACCACCAACGGCGGCGCGCCAGTGGTTGATAACCAAAACAGCATGACCGCAGGCCCACGCGGTCCATTATTAGCCCAAGATTTATGGTTAAACGAAAAACTCGCCAACTTCGTACGTGAAGTGATTCCTGAGCGTCGTATGCACGCCAAAGGGTCTGGTGCGTTCGGTACATTCACCGTCACCCACGACATTACAAAATATACCCGTGCAAAAATCTTTAGCGAAATCGGCAAAAAAACGGAAATGTTTGCCCGTTTTACCACTGTTGCTGGTGAACGTGGTGCAGCCGATGCAGAACGTGATATTCGCGGTTTTGCACTGAAATTCTACACCGAAGAAGGCAACTGGGATATGGTGGGTAACAACACGCCGGTATTCTTCTTGCGTGATCCGCGCAAATTCCCGGATTTGAACAAAGCGGTAAAACGCGATCCACGCACCAATATGCGTTCTGCTACCAACAACTGGGATTTCTGGACGTTGTTACCGGAAGCCTTCCACCAAGTGACTATCGTGATGAGTGATCGTGGTATTCCGGCGAGTTACCGCCATATGCACGGTTTCGGTTCACACACTTACAGCTTTATCAACAGCGACAACGAGCGTTTCTGGGTGAAATTCCACTTCAGAACTCAACAAGGGATTAAAAACCTGACTGACGCAGAAGCACAAGCATTAGTCGGTGAAGATCGTGAAAGTCACCAAAAAGACTTATATGAAGCAATTGAGCATGGCGACTTCCCGAAATGGACGATGTTCGTACAAATTATGCCTGAATCTGACGCAGAAAAAGTGTCTTACCACCCGTTTGACTTAACCAAAGTTTGGCCGAAAGCGGATTATCCGTTGATTGAAGTGGGTGAGTTCGAATTAAACCGCAATCCGGAAAACTTCTTCTTAGACGTAGAACAATCTGCATTTGCACCGAGTAACTTGGTGCCGGGCATCAGCGTGTCACCAGACCGTATGTTACAAGCACGT
>JAUNUB010000144.1 GCA_030538375.1 Moraxella sp.
CAATCCACAAAACACAGCCGCCAATCAAACGAGCAAAACGGCAGAAATTAAAAACACAGAGATTAACAGCACAGAAATTCAAACAACCAACAAGACAACAACCGAATCATCATCAAAAGCCGCAGCCATCGACCCATTGTCCACGAATGCTGATACAAACAGTCCATTTGGCAACAATACACAAGCCGATGGCAACGCAGCGTTGTTGACACATCTTGGCGACAGTGGAAACATTGATGAGATGACAAATTATGTCACCCCTATGACAGCTTCTGACAGTACAAGGGTGGCATATTCGCAGCTCCAGCACACTTTGGATACAGATACGGCGATGAATGACCCATTTGGGCTAGGCAAACGCCCTGTATTGGCGGTGGTTCTGCTGTTTTTGGCAGGATTGCTGCTGGCGTTTTCGGCGTGCGTGTATCCGATGATTCCGATTGTGACAAATATTGTCGCACGTCAGCACAAGCCCACTGCATTTAAGGGTTTTTTATTGACTTTGGCGTATGGCGTGGGCGTGGCGACAAGTTATGGGCTACTGGGAGCAGTCGTTGCGTTCTTTGGGCGTTCGCTTGGCATTATCGGCTGGATGCAAAATCCGTGGGTGCTGCTTGGTTTTGGTGGTGTGTTTGTGCTGCTGGCATTGTATATGTTGGGGGTTGTGCATTTTCGCTTGCCTGCTCGCATATCCAGCCTGCTACACCGTGCGTCAAGTAGTGCTGATGGTCGATTAGGTAGTGTGTCTGGCAGTTTTTTGGTGGGGTTGGTGTCGGCACTCGTGGTGTCCCCTTGCGTGTCCGCACCGCTTGGCGGAGCATTGGTTGCGGTGGCAAGTATTGGTAATGTGGCACTTGGCTTTGTGGCGTTATTCGCCCTTGGGCTGGGCTTGTCCGCACCTTTGATTGTCTTGGGGGCGGCTCAAGGCAGGCTCACTCCTAAGTCTGGCGATTGGATGGACGGCGTGCGTCATTTTGGTGGATTTTTGCTGCTTGGCGTGGCGATTATGCTGATGAACCGTGTGTTTTTTAATAGCATAATGCTGATGGTGTGGGCAGGGTGGTTTGTGTTATTTGCCCTGTGGTTATGGCAATGGCGACTGCTTGTGCTGCGTGCGGTGGCGGTATTGATGGGTATTTGGGCGGTGCTGTTAATGTTGGGGGCGAGTGTTGGCAGTCATGATGTGCTACAACCCTTGGCAAAATTCACCGAAAATACCAAAAACACCGCCGCTCGTCCAGACATTCATGTTACCAGCCTACAGCAGCTTGATGAAGTCTTGATGCGTAAGCCTAAGGTATTGGCTTATGTAACAGCAGATTGGTGCGTGGAGTGCCGTATCATGCAAAAGACATTATTTGCCAATCGTCCAGCAGAGCTTAATGATTATCAGCTTGTCAAGGTGGACATTACCGATACGACCGATGACAGCCGTGCCGTGCTAGAGCGATACAATTTGTTTGGTGCACCTGCCTTTTTGTACTATAAAGATGGCGTGCTCAGCATTAAGCAAATCGGTGAAGTGGGGCGTGATGATTTTGTCTTGACCTTGAGTTCTTTGTGAGATATTGATAATGAATAAACTTAGCAGCCCTTTATACCCATTAATGACTGCCATTGCCTTGATGTGCGGCACGCTGATGGTGAGTGCTTGCCAAAAAACAGACAGCACAGACACCGCCAATGCAGCGGCTGCCAAAGTGGAGCAAGCTGCTCAAAATACCACCAACGCACCTGCTATCAAAGCGGAACAAGCCCAAGACACCAATGTCGCCACCGTTTCACCGACGTGTGATAACCGTGTGATTGTGCAAAGTTTTCAAACAAAGCGTTCGGACGTGCAGGTCAAGGGCTGCGGCATCGTGGTCAAAGTATTGCCTGATGACACCAAGGGCAGCCAGCACCAAAAGATGATTGTGCGTCTTGATGAGAGTAAGCAGACCGTGCTTATCGCACACAATATCGACCTAGCTCCCAGAGTGGCGAACCTAGCAAAAGGCGACGCTTTGACGTTTTATGGCGAATACGAATACAGCGAGCAAGGCGGTGTGGTGCATTGGACACATCATGACCCAGCAGGCAGACATCAAGGCGGCTGGATTGAAAAAAATGGACAAAAATACGAGTGAAGTTTTTGTATCAATAATGAATGCAACTGCTGTGTATCAAGATTTCTGTAAGGTGGCTTGCGGTTTAGTATTGGGTTTATGCAGAAATTTTTGCTGAATTTTTTGTCGATTTACATTAGAATATCAGATTAACCAAATTTATTTTTGAGGTAGCTATGCCACAAACAATCAAATCAACCCCAATACGCCTTGCTTTGGCGATGGCACTTGGTCTACCAATCGCAGCAATGGCGGACGATGGATTGACAGAAGCCATTGAAGCAGGGCGTGTGCAATTTTTGACATGTGCTGGCATTGAAGAGAATGTTGCACGCCTAGCATGTTTTGATGCACTGGCGGCAGGCGAGACACCAAAAGCCTTTGAACGCAAACGAGCTGTTGATTTATCCAGCACGCTCAAAAACGTGGTAACACTCAACCCAGAGATTGTGCGTGTCGATGATAGCAATACGATAGCAGGTTTTGCAGATGGCGATATCATTACTGCCAGCACGCACGACAGCGAAGTGTTGACCAGAATCGGCGTATCAGAAGACGACTTGGCACGCTACACGCCGCTGAGCCTAGCTTACGATTTGGACAAAAATAGCAGTCAAGGCTTGTGGTCGGCTCGTCCGCACAATGCCAACTATGTGCTGCCGCTGTTCTTAAACACCAAGCCAAACCGCAACCCAACCAGCTCCGACCCAAGTATGGCTGAGGAAACATATACCCCAAACGAGATGCGTGTACCAGAGCTGAAGTTCCAATTGTCGCTCAAGACCAAAGCCGCCGAAAACCTGTTTGGCACAGACGCAGATTTGTGGGTGGGTTATACCCAGCAGTCGCATTGGCAGGTATACAACGAAGACAACTCTCGCCCATTCCGTGAGCATAACTATGAGCCAGAAGTATTTTTGACGCAGCCGATTCGTGCGAATTTGCCATTTGGGGGGCGTTTGCGTATGCTGGGTGTGGGAGCGGTTCACCATTCCAATGGGCAGTCTGACCCCTTATCACGCTCATGGAACAGAGCCTATCTCATGGCAGGCATGGAGTGGAACAAATTAACGGTTGTGCCACGAGTGTGGGCAAGGGTGCTAAAAGCAGCAGACAGCAGCAAGCCTGATGACAACCCTAATATCCTTGATTATTATGGCTATGGCGATGTTAAGTTTTTGTATCAGTTAGAAAAAGGCAAAAACGTATCGGGATTGGCTCGCTTTAACCCATCAACAGGCAAAGGGGCGTTGCAACTGGATTATGTACACCCTGTGGGACGTGGTATTAATGGCTATGTACAGCTGTTTCATGGCTATGGCGAATCACTCATTGATTACGACCACAAAAGCACTACCATTGGGGTAGGTGTCATGCTTAATGACTGGATGGGCTTATAGTTGTTTTTGCCGTATCAACTGGGTTTGTGGCGAGTGGCTTGTTCACCGCTGTGTCAAGCGTGTTTGTTGTACCCCAAGGAGATTGGCTATCTGTGCCAGCCTTGCCATGACGAGATGAATTATCTGCCAGAGCCGCTTAATATCCTGCTCGATACAGGCGACACCTTGCCTATCGTATATGCGACCAGCTATACAGGGGTTATGCGTCAAGCCATTGCAGGGTTTAAGGACGATGGCAATGTTGCGACTTTGCCTATACTGTTACAAGCCCTGCGTGAACTGGCGGATATTATGCCGACAGATGCGGTGATTTTGCCTGTACCCACGACCCACGCTCGCCTGCGTGAACGTGGATTTTTTCCTGTGGGTTTGCTGGCACGTTATCTGTCGCATTTTAGTGGTTTGCCGATTTATGAAGGGGTGGTGCGACATATGGACAGTGTGCGTCAGCGTCATCTTGGGCGTGCCGAGCGTCTGCACAATCTTGATAATGCTTTTGTCATGAGTTATGAGCCACCAACCGATAGCGTAATTCTTTTTGATGATGTGGCGACCACAGGCAGTACCTTAAAATCCCTTGTACAGACACTATATGAATGCGACACCGTCCGTGATGTCGGTGCGGTGTGCTTGGTTCATGGTGATGGCAGATGAATGCCTGCACGCCTACAACGTAAGTATCATTGCAATTTTAGTCGACTATAAATTCATAGCGAATGTAGCATGGCTAAACGCACAATGATACAAAACTTAACATAGTCCACAAAAGATAATATCCTGTTACAAAAATAAACAACGACAGTCTAAAATACGACTGCACGCTAACAAAGCCTTTAATCAAAGCC
>JAUNUB010000012.1:0-3622 GCA_030538375.1 Moraxella sp.
CACCCTACGAACAATCACGAATGGGTGTGTATCGGTTTTATTTTAATCGACTATACAATCAATGGGCAGATATGGCACAAGCGACGCACTTGCCATTGTTGATGAAAGCACGTTAAACCTAGGTATTGAGCAAGCTATGGAATTTTTGTTGTTTGATTTGCCAAAGGTATAGATACAAAAGGGTATCCAAAAACAACAAGCTGTAGCGTGTGGCATAAAACCACGTTTATACAGCCCCTAAAATAAAAAGCATTTAGAACCTATTCTAAATGCTTTTTGAGTGTCATTTAATCGCCATTTGGCTGCTACTCAATGCCGATTTACTCACCATTGAACCGCAACTTATCAAGCAATTTTTTTGACTTTTTTGCCACGGATTAGGCGATATATCGGCAACAGCACCATCATTATCGCCAAGCCCCAAAGGCTGATGGTAATCGGACTGCCCCACAAAATCCCAAGCTCTCCGCCAGAGATAGACAAGGCACGGCGTAGGTTATCTTCCATAAGATGACCCAGCACAAAGCCCAAAATCAGTGCAGACAACGGAAACTGCAATTTGCGTAACAAATACCCAAACACCCCAAGCCCAATCATCAGTACCAAATCAAACGTAGTACTATGAATGGAATACACACCCACAAAACTCACCGCTGCAATCGCAGGGATTAGGATATAATTAGGAATGTCAAGCAGTTTGGCAAAGAATTTCACCAAAGGCAAGTTGAGTGCCAGCAAAATCACATTGCCAATAAACAATGACGCAATTAAGCTCCACACAATGTCAGGCTGTTCGGTGAACAATTGCGGACCGGGGGTAATGTTATACAAGGTCAATGCCCCCATCATCACCGCTGTTGTGCCAGAACCGGGTACACCAAGGGTCAGCATAGGAATGAACGAGCCACATGCCGAGGCATTATTCGCCGCTTCGGGGGCTGCGATACCACGCAAGTCGCCATCACCAAATTTGCCTGTTTCGCCTGCGATTTTGCGTTCGTTCGCATAGGTCATCGCACTGGCAATGGTCGCCCCAGCTCCGGGCAATACACCCACCACAAAGCCTGTCAGACCGCTACGCACCATCGCCCCAGCACTTGATATAAATTCTTTGGCGTTAAACAAGCCACGCTTGCCTTGCTCTAGGGCTTTTTGTCCTGCGGCGGTACTCTCTAGCATGATAAGAATCTCACTCACACTAAAAAAACCAATCACAATGGTCGTAAACTGAATGCCATCTGATAAGTTCACCGAATCAAAGGTAAAACGATACACGCCAGTTACCGCATCTACACCAACCGTTGCCAAAGCCAGCCCAATCAAAGCCGAAATACCTGTCTTGATTGGTGCGTCCCCTACCAAGCCACTTAGGCAAGTCAAGGCAAATACCATGAGCACAAAATATTCTGCAGGCCCAAAAGACACCGCCCATTTTGCCAATAACGGTGCAAACAAAATCACCCCAACAATCGCAATCATCGAGCCAATAAATGAACTCACCGCCGACAATGATAATGCAATGCCAGCCTTGCCCTGCTTGGCAAGCGGATATCCGTCCAAGGTGGACATAATCGCCGCTGCGTCCCCCGGCACATTAATCAAAATCGCCGAGATACGTCCGCCGTACTCGCAGCCTAAGTACACCGCTGCCAGCAAAATAAGTGCGGATTCTGGCGGCAAACCAAGTGCATAAGCGATAGGCAATAAAATCGCCACGCCATTAATCGGTCCAAGCCCCGGCAACATACCCACAATCGTACCAATAAAACAGCCCACCAAAGCAATCAGCAGGTTTTGGGGTGTCATCGCAATGGTAAAACCATGTATCAAAAAATCTAAAGTTCCCATAATTTTACCTTAAAATAAATGACAAGATACCTGCAGGCAAACTCACTTCAAGCGGCCCATCAAACAGATAATAAGTAGCAACCGCCATTATTATCGAGCTAATCAACGCCTTGTGCCACTTACCACCAAACAACACCCCTATAATCCACGCCATCAGTGTCGTCGCTACAATATAGCCTAACGACTCAAAAAATACCGCATAAAGCAGCATTGCCGCCGTGCAAATAACAAGACTGCGAATAATAGGTTTGCTAAGTCCTAAGTTAATTTTGCTGGTAAATTTTGCAGGTCTAAAGGCAATCACCGCTGTGCCAATCGCAAGCAGCACCAGCAAAATCACAGGGTAGGGGCGTGGCCCCATGGGGTCGTAACTGATGGGTGCGGTGTAGCCCCATGCCATATACAGCATAATAAGCGACACCAGTACCAAGCACCCCGAAAAAATACGTTCTGCCATAAGGCATTCCTTAACAATACTTTTAAAAATTTATCAAAATAGCTTTTTTAAACCATCTCACCGATTGAGAAAAAACCAATTTTTGCACACATCAAAAATTGGTTTTTGTATGATTTTAGGTTTATGCTTGCGTTATTTTTTTTCGACAAGGTTAAACTCTTCGGAGAGTTTACGCAGCTCTTCGGTGTTTTTGTTCACATAAGCGGTCAGTTCATCGCCAGTCATCGCAAATGGTAGTAGCTCACGCTGGGCACGCAATTCGGCAAATTTTGGGTCAGCCAGCATGGTGTCAAATTGAGACTTCCACCAGTTGTAGGACACTTCTGACACATCTGGTCCCATATAGTAGCCACGAATCACAGGCCATGAGATGTCAAAGCCCTGTTCTTTGGCGGTGGGGATTTCTTTCATGCGTTCACCATCAAGACGCTCATCAGCAAACACAGCCAGTACACGCAATTTGCCTGCTTCGACATGCGGCATGACTTCGGCAAGTCCTGCACTCACCACTTGAATATGATTGCCCATCGCAGCGGTGATGGCTTCGCCGCCGCCTTCCATCGCAACATACTTCATGTCATTAGGATTGACCCCTGCCGCCTTGGCAAGCAGTGCAGTTTGCATCCAATCTTGACCGCCAACGCTACCGCCAGAGCCAAAGCTCACTGCTTTTGGGTCTTTTTTGAGTGCGTCTACCAAGTCTTGTAAGTTTTTGTAAGGAGAGTCTGCATTGACCGCCACCATGCCGTAGTCTGTACCAACAGCTGCCAGCCATTTTACATCTTTTTCGGTGAATTGACCAAATTTACCTTGAGCAAGATTCAAAATAGAACCTGTTGAAAAGGCAATAATCGCATCACCATTGGCACGGTCATTGGCGACAATTTTGTTGTATGCCACCGCACCCACACCACCCGGCATATAGGTTACACGCATGGGCTTATCCATAAGCCCCAAATCTTTTAGCCCAGACTGCACCAATTTACACGTCAAATCAAAACCGCCACCCGGCTTAGCAGGGGCGATACACTCTGGGCGTTTTGGAGCTTCGCCTGTAACTGCTGCGGTGGTATCTGTTGCCGAAGCTGCTGGGGTTTGGGTTTTGTCGCCGCAAGCAGCCAAACCAAGAATAGACAGTCCAACCAGACCGTATTTAAACGCTTTCATAAATAATCCTTTAAAAAAATCCTGTAAAAGCAAGGGACAAGGGTAAAAAAAATCAAATTGTCATCACGCAACTAAACGTCAACCTTTTCACTAATTCACCAACCTTTCCACTAACCTTTGGCAATTGGCTTTTGAATGATAGATTTGTAC
>JAUNUB010000012.1:3632-30959 GCA_030538375.1 Moraxella sp.
CACTTAAATCATAGCACTTAATCTGTACAATCATACACAAACTATAGTATCATTAATAGTATCATTGCTTGTCATGATTTGTATGACAATTTACAAAATAGTTCAAAAAATCAAACATATCTTATAATTAGCACAATTTTATGACAACATGATGACGATTTGGGCTATAATAAAAGAAAAGTCCGTAACTTTCAAGGAAAAATAGCAAATTTGACAATAATACACTCACTTTATCGCTGTTTGAGTGCTTTTGAGCAGATTTTGGGCGTGTGGCTTTTATGGTGATTACACTCATTCAATCATCGGAGACGATGTCCGCCATTATGTTGGCGATTATCAATTTTTTTACATCGACCATGACCGCCATCACTGGTATGGGCGGCGGTATGATACTGGTGGGGCTAATGCCGCTGTTTTTGCCAGCTGCTGCCATCGTGCCTGTGCATGGGGCGACACAGCTCGCCAGTAACATTAGCCGTGCATGGTTCGGACGCAAGCACATTGATTTGCGGTATTTTTGGCAATATTTCATTGGTACGATGGTGGGCGTGGCGGTGTTTGGTGTGGCGGTGCGTTTTGTCAAACTTGACCTTATTCCGCTATTTATCGCCATTTATATCCTGCTTACCCAATGGTCAAAAACTATTGACCGCTTGTTAAAAAGCCTTGAAAATTTTTATCTGGTGGGCTTTGTACAGACAGGTATCGGTCTGTTTGTGGGGTCGCCCGGCCCTTTGCATATGCCGCTGCTCATGAAAAAATACAAGGACAATCACGTCATTGTAACCACAGGCTCGCTCATGCTGGCATTGGTGCATTTCATTAAGTTGGTGGTGTATATATTTTTGGGGTTTGCATTTGCCGATTATTGGCAAGTGATTGTAATGATGATTGCAAGTGCCGTGATTGGCTCATGGATTGGGGTGAAGCTGCGTCATCATCTGCCTATGGCATGGCTAAAGACCGCCCTGCCGTGGCTACTTACCATCATCGCCTTTAAAATCATCGTGGATAATATGTTAAAATTTGGCTGGGTGGGTTTTTAGATTTTTCATTTTGGTTGGTTTGGATTTTTTTGGATTTGGTTAATTAGATGAACCGTTTTTTTATCAACAGCCCTTTAAACGCAGGGCAAAGCCTGCAACTTAGCGACACCGTTTATCATCATTGGTGCAAGGTACTGCGTGCCAAGATAGGCGACACCGCCATTTTGTTCAATGGCACAGGTGGCGAATATACCGCCACACTCACCGACATCAGCAAGCAATTCGCCACAGTACACATCACCGACCACAACCTCATTGACCGCACCCTGCCCTATCATATCACGCTCGCCCAAGCCATCAGCAAAGGCGAACGCATGGACTACACCATTCAAAAAGCCTGCGAAATGGGCGTATCTGCCATTCAGCTCATCATCAGTGAACGCTCCGACCGCTTGCGTTATGAACGTGATAACAAAAAACTCGCCCACTGGCAAGGCATTGCCATCGCCGCCTGCGAACAATGCGGCATGAATATCATACCACAGATTTTAGCCCCTATTAGCTTGGTGGAATATGTGGCAAATTGCACCGATAAATTAAAGCTGGTAATGGCACTTGGTAGCAGTAATTTTGCCCCCAGCACACCCCTTGCTGACACCATCAGTATATTGGTGGGAGCAGAAGGCGGATTGACTGATGATGAGACCAATCTTGCCATCACCCACGGTTTCGCCCCTTGGACATTGGGCGAGCGGATATTACGCACTGAGACCGCTGGTATTGTCGCCATGGCAAGCCTGCAAATGTTGGCGATGATGGACGGATAGCTATCTTGCGATGGGTGTTATTTCGGATAGATGGCTATCTTGTCATATAGAAGTACACGTAATACAAGTCTTGCTTACAAGTGAATTCGACAAAGTTAGTTTATTCTTTTGGAAAAGACATTACATTAGCACCAAAGCCTTTGAGTGAAATATTATTTTTGAGCGATACAACACAATGCGTTTTATTCCGAAAAAAAAGACAATCATCATAACCTTTGTCATTATTGGCACATGTATAATACTGCCGTGGGTGCTATTTACAGCACTACGCTGGGTTTATTTTGGTAATGAACCCACCCCTAAAGTCATTGAGATACAAAAAATACATGAGTAACAAAGTGATATACTTTGTGATAAACAGAGTTATTTGTTTTAGTAATAATCCCTGTTAAACCATATACCGAAAAATTACTTTTACTTTTATTTTTTCCAGAATAAATCTTTGATAAATTTGTGCATGATGACTGATATTCCATTATGTGATTTTATAAAAAATTAGCCATTATAAAACTAAGTTTTTTATAATGGCATAATGCTACATTTCGCAATCAAGTTTAGCGTTTTTTGTCTCGCTTTTTGAACTCGGCAATGCGTTTTTTTTCACGCATTTTTTTGGCTTTGTTCTTTATCACTGGATTTTTTTTGTTTTCATAAGGGTTGGCGTTTTGTTTAAACTCCACATGCAGCGGTGTACCTTCGAGCTTAAACACTTCACGATACACATTCTCCAAATACCGCTGATAACTCTTGGGTAGGGCAGAAGTTTGGTTGCCATGAATGACAATCACAGGCGGATTGTGTCCACCAAGGTGTGCATAGCGAAGTTTAATCCGCCGCCCACCAACCATCGGCGGCTGATGATTGTCCACAGCGTCTTGCAAAATCTGCGTCAGACGGCTGGTTGACACCTTGAACATCGCCGCATCATACGCCTTGTGAATGGACGGATACAGATTGCCCACACCATTGCCATACAGAGCAGAAATCAAGTGCATTTTTACCCATGGCACGAAGTTGAACCGTCTGTCCATCTCGATTTTGACGATGTCTTTTTGGTCTTGGCTTAGGTTGTCCCATTTGTTAATCGCAATCACGATGGCACGCCCAGCGTCCAAGGCATAGCCCAGCATGTGCAAATCTTGGTCAACAATACCTTCTTGAGCGTCAATCACCACCACCACCACATTAGCGTCTTTGATGGCTTGCAAGGTTTTGATGACCGAGAATTTTTCGACTTTTTCGTCAATACGTCCACGGCGACGCACCCCAGCCGTATCAATCAGCGTATAGCTTCGCCCTTCACGCTCAAAAGGAATATAGATACTATCCCTTGTCGTGCCCGGCATATCAAAAACCACCACACGCTCTTCGCCCAGCAGACGATTGACTAAGGTAGATTTGCCGACATTGGGGCGACCGATAATCGCAAGCCTTAGTCCGCCTTTGCTGTCTGTCTCTTCTGCTGTATCTTCTGACATGCCTGCCGTCAAGCTCTCAAGCAGGTTCATCACCCCTTTGCCATGGCTTGCCGATGTGGGAAATGGCTCACCAAAACCCAGTGCAAAAAATTCTACCGCAGCGGCTTCGTGTACGCCGTCCGTTTTGTTCGCCACCAAATATACAGGCTTGCCAAGCGTGTGCAAAAAACGTGCAATCTCGTCATCTGCTGGTGTCAAGCCTGCTCTGACGTCCACCACAAATACCACCATGTCCGCTTCATGAATGGCGGTATAAGACTGGCTTGCCATGTAGTCATCGATGTTGCCAGTACCGTCATCTGCTTCGCCAATACCGCCTGTGTCTATCACAATGAATGATTTGTTTTCAAAATGTGCGTCGCCATATTGACGGTCTCGTGTCAAGCCTGCCAAGTCTGCCACGAGTGCTTGGCGAGATTTGGTGAGTTGATTGAATAAAGTAGATTTGCCGACATTGGGGCGACCGATAAGGGCAACGACTGGTTTTAGGCTCATGATTGGCTCGTGTTTATAATAAGTATATTAAACTTGCAATTGTAACAAAAAAAGTAGATTTTGGCTAAGGTTTTATCAAGATGATTGTTAATTACACCCTTCTACAAAAATACAGTCGATTAAAATCGCAATAATACAGAGTAATGATACAGAATATAGCGTGGCTGAACCCACATTTATTTATTGGTGGATTACGCCGCCTACCAACAATCATGAATGGGCATGTATCGGTTTTATTTTTCTGCAACTGTCAGTACACGCTTGGCATTGCCATCTCACCTTGTTTTTATAGTCGATTAAAATAAAAATGAGACAGTACGACAGACCGCCGTGTACAAGTAGTACATAAGGGAGCTGTCAACGCTGTATCATTGCAATTTTAATTGATTATATTTTAACCAGCTATAAATTCACTTCATTAAACTCACTTATGCACCACCTGCGTTTATTCGTTTTTCTTGCTACAATTTTTAGGCTTGGTACACACTATAAAGAACAAAAAGACGTGATATGCTCACGTCTTTTGGTTTGGAACAAAGCCAGCTATGCTTAGCAAGGCATTAAAACTGCCACACCGCCAAGCCGCCATGACTGGTTTGGGCATACAGACGATTGCCATGCACTTGCAGGCTTGAGATTTGCCCCTTGCCTTTTATGCTGGTACGCCCCACCAAATCTCCTTGCAGATTAAACAAATGCACCGCACCATCATAATCCCCAATGGCAATGTATTCGCCTACCACGGCTGGATTGCTGGGCTTGCGGAATTTTAGGGCGTTGTTTTTCCAAAGTTTTTCGCCTGTAGTGGGGTTAAAGCCATACACATAACCGTCTGTATCCACGCCCACCAAGATATCACCAAACAAGGCAACGGCATGTGTGCTGGCAAATTCACGATTAACAAACATCGTCTGCCCTGTACTCATATCAAAGCCTGCAAAAGTACCGCTGTGGCTTGTTACATACAGACGATTGCCCACCATCAAGGGCGTGCCGTCCACATCACCCATACGACCGACTTCACTGCCACCAATCGCCACACCCACACGACGTGTCCACAGTGGCGTGCCTACTTCTGGGCTTACAGCGTGAATGCGTCCATCTGCCGTGCCAAAAACTGCCGTCTGACTGTCCAGACGCAGTGGTTTGGCTGTGCCACGCACGCTAGCAACTGGCGACTGGGTGCTAAACTGCCAAATGCTGTTACCACTTTGTAGGCTTAATCCGTGCAATGTGCCGTCATTGGCGGACAACAATACACGATTGCCTGTCATCAAAGCTGGCGTTAATACCGTCGCCGTCAGCTTGGTTTCCCAACGCTGTTGCCCTGTATTACCATCTAGTGCAATCACTCGCCCAGAACGTGTACTAACGACAGCGGTTTGGCTCGTGCTGTCATATGCCACACCTGATACAATAGGTTCATCGACCGATACCGACCACAGCTTAGCATTGCCTTGATAACTCGTTACCACGCCTGTACGACTGGCAACAATCAGCACATCGCCATCAACCGCCATCTGCAAGTCCAGTGCGTCTTTTGAACTCGTACGCTCACCACGCACTTTGCCTTTGTCAGCTTCTCCCATAAATACAGGGGTCAATACATTGACAGGGCTGTCAATTTTGAGCAATGCCACAGGGTCTCTTGGGTTGTCGTTCTTGCTAAATACACTACAGCCCACCAGCACACCGCTCGTTAACACAAGCGTTGCGGCGATTTTTAGGGCGTGTTTTGTTGGATACATCATGGTTATTCCTTGTTGTGAATAATGCTTTATCATCAAATTTATTATCACAAATTCATCATTTATTGAGCTTTGTTTGTCTCATCTGCGATGGTGTCGCCTGCTGTGGCACTGTCAGACTGAACTTCTACAGCATTGACTTCCACAGTATCAACTGGCACAGTGTCGGTATTTTCTACAGTTTGGGCAGGTGTACTGGCAGCTTGCACCACTTGATATTTAGGGGCGATAGGCTCGACCGTCATACCCAATGCCTGCATTTTTAGACTTAATAAAGCTCGGTTTTCTTGGCGTGCACTCAACAGCTGCCACGCTTTATCATACGCAGCTTTGGCATTGTCTGTCTCTTGTTTGGCAACATAAATATCGCCCAAGACTTCTTGGCGTGACGCTTCAAAACTCTCTGGCATGGGTTCATTGGCGATACTTGTCGCCATCTCGATATCGCCTTTATCCAACAGCAATTGAGCTTGTTGCAGCTTACTAATCGCAAGCAGTCCAGCGTCATCAATTTTGACTTGATTTGCCAGTCCAAGGCTTGCTAACGCACCATCAACATCACCATTATCCGCTTGATGGCGAGCTTTTATCATCAATGCTTGCCACGCATATACCGTATTACCATGCTCCGCCACCAAGGTATCGATGTCTTTGTACAATTGCTCTGTCGCTTTGGTGATTTCAGTATTGCCTGCCACGTCAGGATTTTGAGCCGCCAACACCAGCTCTTCATGCTGACTGTTTATCACTGTATACAAGTCCGCTGCCACCATGTCAATTTTGGCATAGTTGTCTTGATAATACTGCCAACCAAAAAAAGCCGCCAATGCCAGTACAATCGCCAGTACAATGTTGCCAGCGTGCTGCTTTAACGCAGTCATCGCCTGCTTATCAGTCATATTCTCTGTCATACTATTCATTCAATCCACTAAAATCACTATAAAATATGCTTTTTAACATCACTTTTTAGACCGCTTCAAGTGCCACTTTGCTGATAATAATCTCATTCGTCAAAGTCATTGTAAGCCAATCATCGCACAAACTCAAATGCCGTCCACGCCTGCACCGACTGCTCGCCTGTTGTCATGTTTTTGATACTCACCGTCTCATTCGCCACTTCGTCCGCCCCAATGATGACGGTAAATGTCGCCCCCGACTTATCCGCTTTTTTCATTTGGGATTTTAGGCTGGTGGCAGACGCCATCTTGACACGCAGACTTGTGCGGTGCTTGCGAAGTTCGCTGGCGTACAGCATTGCATTCATATACACTTCAGGACTTGCCACCACAAATACATCACAGTCGCTTGTCATCGACAATGGGGCAACTTCATCAATGAGCAATATCAAGCGTTCCAGCCCCATCGCAAAACCCACGGCAGGCTCAGACTGTTCGGGCTTACCCTTAACAATACCCACCAAACCATCATAACGCCCACCACCGCATACCGTGGCTTGGCTACCCAGTTTATCCGTTACCCACTCAAAGACAGTTTTATTATAATAATCCAGCCCACGCACGAGCTTTTCATTAATCTCAAACTCAATACCCAAGGCGTGCAGATAGTCCTGCACCCTCTCAAAATGACGGCGAGACTCATCGCCCAAAAAATCCGACAATTTAGGTGCACCCAATAGAATATCTTGGGTTTGCAAGTCTTTGGAATCCAAAATCCGTAAAGGATTGCTCTCAAGTCGTCTTTGACTGTCATCGTCCAAGCCGTCAAAATGAGCTGTCAAATACGCCACCAAGGCTTCTTTATAAGCGTGGCGTTCGCTCGCTTCTCCCAATGAATTCAGCTGTAGTTTTAGATGTTCGCTAATACCAAGCTGTTGCCACATGGTCGCCGTCATTGCAATAAGCTCAGCATCTGCATCAGGCAATTCACTGCCAAAACTCTCCACACCCAGCTGATGAAACTGACGATAACGCCCTTTTTGGGGACGCTCGTAGCGGAACATCGCCCCCATATACCACAGCTTAGGGGTATCGCCACGAGTAAGATTGTGTTCAATCACCGCACGCACCGCTCCTGCTGTACCTTCTGGACGCAGGGCATAACTTTCGTTGTTATCCGCCCTATCGGGGTTATTGTTAGCGACACTAAACATCTCTTTTTCGACAATGTCGGTCGCAACCCCCACACCACGTGCGAACAACTGCGTCTCTTCTACGATTGGCAGACGAATCTGATTAAAGCCATAACTGTCCAGCACGTCAGTTAATATATTTTCTACATATCGCCACTGTTTTGCAGTGTGTGGCAAAATATCATTAAAGCCACGAACGGCAGTGATTTTGTTCATTTTTTTATCCATTTTTTATGCTGATAACGCAGTTTAACCCACTCTAATAATCTCTTTTGCCTTGGCGATTGCACGAGCCTGTGCCAGCTCATCGGCTTTTTGGCGTACCATCGCTTCGATTTCGTCTACCAAATTATTGGTGTCAATCAGATGGCTTTTTTGTCCCATCTTATACACCAAAGAATTGGGGGCAGCTCCCACCACGCCAATCGTCGCTTCTTTGGCTTCACCCGGCCCATTCACCTTGCAACCAATGACCGACAAATCCATCGGTTCACGAATGTCTTCTAGGCGTGCTTCTAGCTCGTTCATCACCTTAATTACGTCAAATTCTTGACGGCTACAGCTCGGACAAGCAATAAAATTCACCCCATTGGCACGGATACCCAGTGATTTTAGAATATCAAAACCAATCTTAATCTCATCTTCTGGGGGAGCGGCAAGCGAGATTCGCATGGTATCGCCAATGCCATCAAGCAACAAACCCCCTAGGGCAATGGCAGATTTTACCGTGCCTGTACGATATACGCCAGCTTCGGTAACGCCAAGGTGCAAGGGGTTGTCAATCTCGGCAGAAATCAAGCGGTACGCGTCTAAGGTCAAAAACACATTGGACGCTTTGACCGAAATTTTGTAATTTTGAAAGTCTAATTTCTCAAGAATATCAATATGACGCAAGGCAGACTCAAGCATGGCTTGCCCTGTGGGTTCGCCGTATTTTTTTTGAATGTCTTTTTCGAGCGAGCCTGCATTCACCCCAATACGAATCGGCACGTTATGATGTTTGGCACACGCCACCACTTCTCGCACTTTTTGGTCATTGCCGATATTACCCGGATTAATCCGCAAGCAGTCCGCACCAGCGTCCGCCACCGCCAAGGCAATCTTGTGGTCAAAATGAATGTCTGCGATAAGTGGCACGGCGACCTGTTTTTTAATCTCACCAAATGCCGCCACAGATTCCATCGTGGGCGTAGACACTCGCATCAAGTCTGCACCAGCGTCTACACAGCGGTTAATCTGTGCAACAGTCGCCGCCACATCACAAGTGTTGGTATTGGTCATACTCTGTACACTGATGGGTGCGTCGCCACCGATGGCAACCTTGCCGACGTGGATTTTTTTGGTAAGACGGCGTTTGATGGGGGTGTGGTGCGACATAAAATACTTACCCTTATTGCAAGGTGAAACTGGCTCTGCCGTTTTGTGTATACTCTCTTAGACGGATTGGATTTTGATTGAGATTTAAATCCACCTTACTTGTGTCTTCAATCACCACCGTAAAAGGTGCTTGTCCTGTCAATTGTTTGCCGCCACGGCTCTGTGTGCCGCTGATAAGCACCGTACCTGTTGCGTCGGTAATCTGCATGACAACATTGCCCTTCACCCACAAATCAATCACGGCTGCACCGCCATTTGCTGCACTACTACTCGCCCCATTTGCATTTGTAGTGGCAGGGTTTGTATTGTCAGCATTCGCACCAAGTGCCGAGCCTGTGCCTACCGATGAATTTGCCAATGCCGAACCTGTGCCGATTGCCGCTCCTTGAGCTTGTTCGGTAGGCGATAAAGTGTCCGCAACATGTGTTTCTGTAGACGCTACTGCTTCTTCTGCGGTTGCTCCATTGATAATCTTTAGGATTGCCACCCCAAGCAATAGCACGCCAACAATTCCCACGATTAAGCCAAAATTCAACCTAACAGGCGTGCGTCCACGATACAGTGTACTCATAGGCTGAAGCGGTGCTTTGATGCTGTCGATAGTATCTTGTCTAAGTTTTGCTGGATAGCCTTTTTCAAATTGCTTGGCAATCTCTTCAATGTCAATTTGCAACAGTTTGGCATAATTGATGACAAAACCACGAGCAAAAGCAAAGTCTGGTAAGGCTTCGTAATTCTCTTCTTCCATCGCTACGACATGGCGTTTTAGTATATTCAACTCGCCTGCCACATCTTCAACAGACCATGCACGCTGCTTACGTGCTTTTGCAAAACTCTCGCCAAAGCCCTGTTTTGTTGCTGTAGCAGTCGTCGTGTCCTGACTTGAAGCATTACCCATAACTCTGTTCTCACTCACAAAAAAAATCCTAACTGATTGATAAATAAAAAAACTTTGGCGACTAGGGCTGTCCTATTTTGCGTACAACCAAAATCAAAATAGATAAAATTTTGGCATGTTTAACCATCAATTCAAATGCCAATATGCCAAATTAGAGACACGCCGCAAAATACAGCCGTAAGACGCAATCATAAAACATAGCCATAAAATACAGCCACACAACAATTATCGCAAGGTTGTCGTTGGATTGGCAAGCCATACTTTTAGGCGTTTTGCTTCATCACTTAAAGGATAGCTTGACAGTAATTGCTGCGACAACCTTTGTCTTTGGGTGGCATTAGCAGACACTATCGCTATCTGAATGCCTTGAAACAAAAGGCGTGGCGGCATATCCGCCTTGCCCCACAGCGACACCGTCTCGTCATACAATTGCTTGGCACGCAAGGTTTGACCCTGTGCCAACAACAGGCTCACCATCTCTACACGTGCTGTCAAGCTGTTGCTGTTGCTGTCAAGCACACGAGAAAAAGTATCGGTAGCTTTTTGGGTATCGCCAAGCACCAAATAGGTTTTGCCAAGGTTTTCAAGCGACGCCAGCCGCCCTTCATAGCCCAAAGCACCGCCCGCCAATTCAAATTGTGCCGCCGCTTCTTGATGTCGCCCCATCTGCGACAGATACACACCATAATTATTGCGTGCCTGCATAAGCTGTGGGTCAATATCAATGGCACGGCGAAAATAACCATCTGCCTTCACTAGGTTGGGCTGACTGCCTTCTGTTTGGAGCAACACCCCCATCATGTTATAGGCTGGTGCATGGCGTGAGTTGGCTGCCAATGCCATTTCAATCTGTCTTTGGGCGGCATCTAGCTTGTTATCACGAATGTACTCCCCTGCCAGTGCAGTGCGTGTCTGTGCAACTTTTTGTTTGTCCGTATGCGTCCCTGATGACGAAGTGCCGCTGGTTGATTGGCAAGCGGTAACAAGCGTCATCGCCAAACAAATCGTAAGCCATTTTATATTTGTTGATTTTATTCTCATTACCATACACCTTAGCCAGTCAAAGCAAGCTCACGCTTTAAATCGTGAAAGAATTTGATTTATCTTGTGCTGCAAACTCATTTTACACCATCTGCATTCGCTTGGCACTTCTCAACTTCTTTCATATATGCCTACAAATTGACCATTCTAACAAGTCTTTGATGATTTGCCAAATATTCACGCTTATTTTGCTGATTTTTTTAGGTATTAAGCCTATTTAAGATGAAGTTTGTCTTTTTTTGACGCTTTCTTGCCATTTGGCGGCTCGGCGTGTACGGTCTGCCACTTGCCCCACCAGCTGCCCACACGCTGCGTCAATGTCATCGCCACGAGTCTGACGAATGGTACACACAAAACCTGCGTTATTCAAAATATTGCTAAAGGCATGAATGCGGTTGTTACTAGAGCGGTCATAAGGTGCATGGGGAAAGGGATTAAATGGTATCAGATTAATCTTGCTCGGCAAACCGTCCAAGAGTGCCACCAACTCGTGTGCGTGCGTATCATTGTCATTCACCCCAGCCAGCATGACGTATTCGATGGTAACGTGTTTTTTGTGGCGTGGATTTTCATCATAAACGTATGCCTTGGCGGCTTTGATAAGCTCTGCCAGTGGATACTTTTTGTTAATCGGCACAAGCTCATTACGCAGCTCATCATTAGGAGCGTGCAGGCTAATCGCCAACGCCACATCAATATCACGAGCCAGCTCATACATCTTTGGCACAATGCCTGATGTGGAGAGTGTTACACGGCGTTTTGACAAGCCAAAGGCATGGTCGTCCAACATCAAACTCATGGCGGACACCACAGGTTCATAATTCAAAAGTGGCTCACCCATACCCATCATCACCACATTGGTTACACGGTTTTCACGCTCATTTATTGCCACGTCTTCCATGTAGGATTGGTTTGCCACCCACAGCTGTCCGATGATTTCGCTTGGGGATAAATCTCGCTCAAAACCTTGCTTACCTGTACTACAAAATGAGCAATCCAACGCACAGCCCACCTGCGATGACACGCACAAGGTCTTGCGTCCAAACTGCTTACCATCTTCGGCAGGGATTAGCACCGTCTCAACCAACGAACCGCCTGCCACTTCAAACACCCATTTGCGTGTGCCATCATCGCTAAACTGCTTGAACTTCACGGTAGGCGGCACGACGCACGCCACATCAGCCAGCTTGGCTTGTAGTGCCTTTGACAGATTGCTCATCTGATAAAAATCCACCACCCCAAACTGATAAATCCACTTCATCACCTGTGTGGCACGAAAGGCTTTTTCGCCCATATTCACAAAAAACCGCCCAAGCTCGTCCTTTGACATACCTAGCAGATTGGTCTTGGTGTAAGTGTCGGTGCAAGCCGTAGGGTCGTTTGCTATCTCAACTGGGGCGTGGGTGTGAACAACAGGGATTTTATTCATAGCATATTGGGTGGCTTGGCGAATGATGATTGGCAAACGCACTATTATACAAAAAAAGCGGCGGTTTTGCCACTTTTTCAACGCAAGCACATCACACCGCACCACACAAAACGCACTCACCCTGCCAGCTGCACCATCAAATCATCATACGCCAGCTTATCCTGCACGTTTTGTTGTATTGCCAGACTGTTATCATCTAGGGTGTTTAGGATATGTTCTAACTTTTGGCTGTTTAATACGACGTTATGCAGCAGCTGGGCGGTATTGATGTCCGTGTGCTGACTGGGCAGCTGTAGCCCCACACGATACAACTCGGTCAGCATGGCACGAGTCAATTGACAAAACTCATCAAAACCAAGCTCCCCCTGCCAATAGTCGCTGGCTTGCACTGGCAATCGCTTGCCCTGCTGCAACGCCACAAAGGTCTTGAGCCACACTGTACGCAGCCCAAACCAACGTGCATTTTTTAGACCAATCGCCGTCAAGGGGGCATTGTCCGCCAGCGTCATCAACCGATGGGCTTCATCATCACTTACGCCCAAAGCCTTGACAACATAATCTTGCCCTTGTCTGCTGTCAAAATGCGTAAGTGGTAACATCTGTACACGGCTTTTGATGGTTGGCAATAGGCGTGCAGGGTTGTCGCTAATCAGCCACAGATGTACACCTGCTCTGGGTTCTTCCAAGGTTTTTAGCAAGGCATTTGCCGCCCCCAAGGTCAGACTGTCCGCCCTATCCAGCACAATCAGACGAGTGCCACGGCTCTGCAGATGGTTAAAATCTTGCAAACCACGCACGTCATCAATCTTGATATTGCTCAAAGTATCGTCCGCCACCACGGTTGGCAGGCTATCCATCGGCAACACCATCAAGTCGGGGTGCGTACCAGCCTTGAGCCATACACAGCTTTGACACATACCGCACGCTCCATCATCACTAGGGCTGTGGCACAGCTGATACGCCACCGCACGCCACACAAAGGCATGTTTGCCAATGCCTGCCATGCCAGCCGCCAATAGTCCGTGGGGCAGATGTCCGTCCTTGTGCTGACTGACAAACTGCTCCCATGCCGACACCTGCCACGGCAACAAAGGGGCAAAATACACCGAGCTGTCGCCCACACTGTGTGCTGTTTCGGTGTTTTTGCTGCGTTTTGTGCTTGCTTTCGCCATCAAAGCACCACATCAATCGGCTGTAATGCCAAGCTCTCGCCAGCTTGCACCGCTGTACGTTCGCCGATACGCTTAGCCCAGCGAATAACATGTGTATACGCTTCGACATTCAAAAATTTTGCGGCATTATAGGTCTCACCCACATACAGCTTGCCAAGCACCAGCCAGCCATACCACGGATAAATCGCCATATCCGCCACGGTATATTCATCGCCTATCATATAATCTTTGTCCACCAGATGTTGATTTAATACATCAAGTTGGCGTTTGGTCTCCATCGCATAGCGGTTAATCGCATATTCAATCGGCTCTGGGGCATAAGTATAAAAATGCCCAAATCCCCCACCCAAAAACGGTGCAGAACCCATTTGCCACATCAGCCAAGATAAAGTTTCGGCTTTTTTGGCGTTATCGGTTGGCACAAACATTTGATATTTGTCCGCCAAATATAATAATATCGCCCCACTCTCAAACAGTCTTATCGGTGTATCGGCAGAATAATCCATCAAAGCAGGAATTTTGGAATTCGGATTGATAGCCACAAAGTCCGAACCGAATTGCTCACCTGTCATGATATCAATCTTAAAGGCATCAAAATCCAACTTACCAAGGGCTTTTAATTCTTCTAAGATAATATTCACCTTAACACCGTTTGGGGTATTTAGGCTGTATAATTGATAAGGCTTGTCGCCTTTTGGCAGGACTTGTGTTTGTCGTACGCCTGCGGTTGGGCGGTTTGTTCCGCCAAACCTTCCACCCATCTTGGCTTGTATCTCTTCATAATTCCATACGGTAGGTACAATATAAGTCATTACGATTACTCCTATCAAAAAAATAAAGGGTTAGGGTCTGCCGACAATTCATCACGCCAAACAATTAAGTTTGAAGTTTGTGGTAAACACACGGCTTTTGTGCTAAAAATGGCTAAATCTTGTCTTTCATCGTCAAAAACTTAGCCGATAGAATAACTATCAACCTGCGTTTTTTCCTTGAAAGAGCTGCGATTTATCTCATTTTTATCTACAAAGACGAAATGTCAGCAGACCCTACACCGCATAGCCAATTTGTTTCAGATACTGATACAGTTCATCGGCAAATTTGGCATAGCCTGCGTTATTGGCGTGGATTTTGTCGGATTTTAACTTATCATCAGACAATATATCCGACCACACATCTGATAATAATGGTATATCCGTCTCTTTAGCAACTTCTTTATACACTGGGTTATCGCTGGCTTTACCAAATAAAGCACTGGCAGATAAATGCGGCTGGGCAATTAATACCACATCAATATTATTCCCTTTTAAGGTATTGATAATATTCACAAGATTATTTTTTGTTTCGCTGCTATTTACTCGCCTTAATACATCATTACCGCCAATGCCTAATAATACCAATTTGGGCTTTTTGGCAATAACTGTATCCAAGCGATTTAATACATCTGCGGTGGTATTGCCATTAGTACCCATATTGTCAATTTTCCAGCCTGTCTTTTGGGATAGGATACTGGGATAATCGGCAGACTTATCCGCCCCATAACCAAAAGTCAAAGAATCCCCCAAAGCAATTACCGTACTACTTCTGGATAATGGCTGAAATTTTTTGTTATCGCTACACGCTGGCAAAGCCATTAAAACAGCAGATGATATAAATAAGGTTAAGAATTTTCGACGAGTTGGCATAATGGTTTTAAATCTTATTCATAAAAAGCATACCATAACAAAAAAGGCGGCATTGCACCACCTTTTTTATCTATTTTATACAATTAACCAAAAATACTTACAACAAAATCTTGCGTGTATCTGCCAAAAGTTTTGTCACATAACGAGTGAACACCGCAGCGTCTGCCCCATTAATCACACGATGGTCATAGGACAAGGACAACGGCAACATCAAGCGTGGTTCAAAGGACTGGGTGGCAGCATTCCAACGTGGCTGGAAAGTGGACTCCGAAATCCCCAAAATCGCCACTTGTGGGAAGTTCACGAGCGGCGTGAAATATGTGCCGCCCATATTGCCTTGGCTTGAGATGGTGAATGACGCACCTTGCAAGTCTTTTGCACCCAGCTTTTTATCGCGTGCTTTTTTGGCAAGCTCACCAATCTCTATCGCCAATTGCTTTATACCCTTGGCTTGTGCGTCTTTAATCACTGGCACAATCAGTCCATCATCAGTGGCTACGGCAATACCAATGTTCGCTGATTTACGCACGATGATTTGGGTATTGTCATCAGACAGATGGCTGTTGAATTTTGGGTGCTGGGTGAGTGCATACGCCACCGCCTTGACGATAAATGCCAAGATGGTCAAACCCACACCCTGTGCCTTGAACTCGCCTTTTAACTCATTACGCAGATTTTCGGTATCGGTAATGTCCGCTAGGTCAAACTGTGTAACCTGCGGTAATAAGGTATTGTAATTCAACTGCGGAATCGAGACTTTTTGTAGACGTGTCAAGTCTTGAACTTCAATCTCGCCCCAAATTTCTTTGTTCGACATATCGGGCAATGGCGGTAGTCCTGTGCGTACGTCTGCACTTGCTACCACTTTTGGTGCGGCAGCCGCCCCTGTCATCACCGATTTGACATAACCGAATAAATCTTCTTTTAGAATGCGTCCATGAACCGCCGTACCCTTGACCGCACTAATATCCACGCCAAGCTCACGAGCCAATTTACGCACCGCAGGCCCTGCATGAGCGTCTTTGGCACGCACATTCACTTCAGCTTCTGCCAGTTTGGTTGCTGGATTGGTTGCTGGGGCTTGTGGGGTTGTCGCTGGAGCGGCTACTTTGGATACCGCAACTTCGGCTGTGGCTGGTCTTTCAGCTTTTGATGTGTCGGCTTTTGGTGCTGGGGTTGCTACTGGTGTTGGAGCTGTACCCACCGCTTCGATGGTAATAAAGGCTTGTCCATTTGACACGGTCTCGCCTACTTTTACCAAAATCGCCGTTACCACGCCTGCCACAGGGGCTGGTACTTCTACCGATGCCTTATCGGACTCCACGAGTAGCAAGGATTGATTTTCGCTGACTGTATCGCCCACGTTCACCAACACTTCTGCCACTTCGGCACTGTCCACACCTAGGTCGGGCAGGTTATGCGTTTGACTGCCGCCTGCCGCAGGGGCTGGGGCGGTCTCGGCTGTCGCTGCTTGAGTGCTCTCTTGCTCGGCACTCTCTTGCTTAGCAGTCTCTTGGCTCTCAACAGGGGCGGTGTCAATCGCTGGCTGGCTTGGTGTGTCGGCAGTTGTTGCCGCACCTTCAATCGTAATCAACACACTGCCTTCAGAAATATGGTCGCCCACATTCACCAAAATCGCCGTAACCTTGCCTACTTTGTCCGCAGGAATTTCTACCGATGATTTATCAGACTCTGCCAATACCAAGCTGTCATTAACGTCAATCACATCGCCGACTTTGACCAAAATCTCCGCCACTTCGGCACTTTCTACACCCATATCAGGGGCTTTAATATCCATGATTTTCTCCTAATTTGGGTTACTTGTCTTCATCAATCAGTTCAGGCACTGGGTTCGGATTGGCGTTCACCGACACCGCTGGTGCATCTGGGAAGTGGTCATAATGTGGCTGTGGCTGCCATGCTGGTGCTTGGTCGGCATTGATAGCAAACTTAACAATCGCATCTTGGGCGACACTTTGGGCAATCTCGCCTTGGTCAGCAAGTTTTTTCAAGGTCGCCACCACGATATGTACGGCGTCCACGTTAAAGAAACTACGCAAATTGCCACGAGTATCACTGCGTCCAAAGCCGTCTGTACCCAGCGTGGTATAAGGGCGATTGTCAGGCAACCAACCACGAATCTGCTCCGAGTAGTTACGCATATAGTCGGTCGCCGCTACCACGATACCTTTGTGCGGTGCAAGCTGGCTGGTTACCCAAGGCGTTTTGGCTTCGGCAGTTGGGTGCAAGCGATTGTAATCATCGCACGCCATACCATCACGAGTTAGCTCGTTAAAGCTGGTTACGCTCCACACGTTAGCATTGATGTTAAAATCTTCTGCCAAAATTTTAGCGGCTTTTTGTACTTCACGCAAAATCACCCCAGAACCTAGCAGCTGCACTTGGCTTGAGCCGTTGTCTTCTAGCAAATACATACCACGTTTGATGCCTTCTTCTGCACCTACTGGCATGGCTTTGTGTTCGTAATTTTCGTTCATCAAGGTGATGTAATAGTACACACGCTCGCCTTCGCCATACATACGACGCAAGCCATCGTGCAACACCACCGCCAATTCATAGCCAAAGCATGGGTCATACGTTACGCAGTTTGGCACTGTGCCGAACAAAATGTGCGAATGTCCGTCTTGGTGTTGCAAGCCTTCGCCGTTTAGCGTGGTGCGTCCTGCCGTTGCTCCGAACAAGAAACCCTGTGCTTGGCAATCGCCTGCCGCCCACGCCAAATCGCCAATACGCTGAAAACCAAACATCGAATAATAAATATACATCGGAATCATTGGCAAGGCATTGGTAGAATAGCTGGTCGCCAAGGCAATCCACGCACTCATCGCCCCTGCTTCGTTAATGCCTTCTTCGAGCATATGCCCATCTTTGGCTTCTTTATAGCCCATCAAGGCATCGGCATCTTCTGCCACATAATTTTGTCCAGCCGCCGAATAAATTCCCAACTGGCGGAACATACCTTCAAGCCCAAAGGTGCGTGCTTCATCAGGGACGATAGGCACAACGTATTTTTGTAGGGCTTTGTTTTTTAGCAGTGCCGATAACAGACGCACAAAGACCATGGTGGTAGATTGCTCTTTGCCATTACTGCCTTTTAGCACTTGCTCAAAAATCGACAATTCAGGAATCTCAAGCGGAATATGTCCACTGCGACGTGCTGGCAAATGTCCGCCCAAGGCTTGACGGCGACCCATCAAATATTTGTATTCTGCCGAATCTTCGCTGGGACGATAAAATGGCAAGGTTTTTAACTCTTCATCATTAAATGGCAAATCAAAACGGTCTCTGAAATATTTTAGACCATTTTCGTCCAATTTTTTTAATTGGTGTGCTTTGTTCACTGCTTGGATTTGACTGGACAAGCCATAACCTTTCACAGTTTTTACCAAAATCACGGTGGGTTGATTTTTGGTTTTCATGGCTTCGGCATAGGCGGCATAGACTTTTTTGGGGTCGTGTCCGCCACGGTTGAGATGTTGAATGTCTTCATCTGACATGTCTTTGACCATATCCGCCAATTCAGGATACTTGCCAAAGAATTCTTGACGAGTGAACGCCCCATCACGCGCGGCATACAGCTGATATTCACCATCAACCACTTCTTCCATGCGGTGTTTTAACACACCTGTGCTATCTTTGGCAAGCAGTGCGTCCCAATGGTCGCCCCACACCACTTTAATCACACGCCAGCCAGCCCCACGGAATACCGACTCAAGCTCTTGAATAATCTTGCCATTGCCACGCACAGGGCCGTCAAGACGCTGTAGGTTACAGTTAATCACCCAAATTAGATTTTCAAGTTTTTCACGTCCAGCCAGCGAAATCGCTCCCAAGCTCTCTGGCTCGTCCGTCTCACCATCGCCAAGAAACGCCCAGATTTTGCGGTTTTCGTCTTTTAGCAAGCCACGGTTGGTGAGATACTTTTGCACGTGTGCTTGATAAATCGACATCAAAGGTCCAAGCCCCATCGATACCGTTGGGAACTGCCAATAGTCTGGCATAAGATAAGGGTGCGGATAGCTCGACAAGCCTTTACCGCCCACTTCACGGCGAAAATTACTCAGCTGCTCTTCGCTCAAACGCCCTTCTAAGAATGAACGTGCGTACATACCGGGTGCACCATGCCCTTGATAATACACCAAGTCGCCGCCCGACTTTTCATCGGCTGCACGCCAAAAATGGTTAAAACCTGTCTCATACAAGGTCGCAGAAGACGCAAAAGTCGCCAAGTGTCCGCCCAAATCGTCATCGTTTTGGTTGGCTTTCATCACCATCGCCATGGCATTATAACGCACCAAGGCACGGATTTTACGCTCCATGTGCAAATCCCCCGGATACGTCGGCTCATCTTCCACAGCGATGGTATTGATGTAGGCGGTATCTAGGCGGTTGAATGGCAGTCCTTCTTGCACTGCCTTATTGTACAAGGCTTTTAATAAAAATTGAGCTCGGTCTTTATCAGCATTCTTAATCACCGATTCAAATGCGTCAAGCCACTCTTGGGTCTCGACATGGTCGGCATCTTTATAATAAGTCGTCATAAATAATCCTAAGATTTAATCAACAAAAAAGTCAAGCGATACGCCTGACCGCTAACACCGCCCATATCTTAGCACATTGTTCACCAAAATACAGGCTAAATACAAATAATACGCATTATTTGCTTAAGTGGGGTTCTATATTTTTACCTTAGATGGTGGGCTCTATATTTTTACAATGAGAACCTTTGTATTATAAAAAGTATCACAGCAGAATTGTCATACTTTTAAAAAATATTAAAATAACCACTATTTATTTAAAAAATACCCATCATGATTGCTGATATTTTTGTAGCAAACTCGCTACTGTACAAAAAAGATTTACACCCAGCCAGCAACCTTTTACAATAATTGCATTCTTTTACTTGTAAGCAGCCACCCACTCATGATGACTACCACGCCTAACCACACAACCAGCCAACCAACAACACAGCAGCCCACAGCAGGGCAAAGCACGAACTTTGACCGCACGCACTTATGGCACCCGTATGCCAGTTTACCACCTTCTTATGACAATTTGATGATTGAGCGTGCGTCTGGCGTGTATTTGTACACCAATGATGGCAAATCACTGATAGACGGCATGTCATCGTGGTGGGCTGCTATCCACGGTTACAATCACCCAACACTCAACCACGCCATCAAAGCCCAGCTTGACAAGATGGCACATGTGATGTTTGGTGGTCTGACACACGCCCCAGCACAAGAGTTGGGCGAGCTACTACTGTCTATCTTGCCCAAAAATATGCACGCCATTTTCTTTGCCGACAGCGGTAGCGTGGCGGTAGAAGTCGCCCTAAAGACCGCCCTACAGTACCAAATCGCCAAAAGTGAGCACGCCCCAGCCAACACAAAACGCCATTTTGCCACCACACGCTCAGGCTATCATGGCGATACATGGCACGCCATGAGCGTTTGCGACCCTGTTACAGGTATGCACGGATTGTATGGCACACAGTTGCCTGTGCAGTATTTTTTGCCTGCACCGCCCATGGGTTTTGATGTGCCGCTTGATGACACTTATCGGCGACTACTGGACGATTTTTTTGCCACACATCATCATTTGCTTGCTGGTTTTATCATTGAGCCGATTGTACAAGGGGCAGGCGGTATGCGGTTTTATTCGCCCGATATTTTAAAATATCTTGACATACTGTGCAAACAATATGATATTCTACTGATTGCCGATGAGATTGCCACAGGTTTTGGACGCACGGGCAAAATGTTCGCCTGCCAATGGGCAGACGTTATGCCTGACATCATCACGCTAGGCAAGGGCTTATCTGGCGGCTATATGAGCTTTGCTTGCGTGGCGAGTTCTTGGGCGGTTGCCGACACCATTCACCACAGCCAAAACCCTGCCATCATGCACGGACCAACTTTTATGGGCAATCCCTTGGCGTGTGCGGTCAGTATCACTTCGGTACAATTATGTATTGACAATAACACCCCTGCCATCGCCTGTACCATACAAACCAAGCTCAGCGAACAACTTTCGGTTGCTAAGCAGCTACCCAAAATAGCAGATGTGCGTTGTCTTGGGGCGATTGGTGTGATTGAAATGTGTGAGCCAATTAATATGCCGCTGTGGCAATCTTTGGTTGCTGATTTTGGTATTTGGGTGCGTCCTTTTGGTAAGCTCGTCTATCTCATGCCACCCTTAATTATTAATGATGATGAATTAACCCAACTCTGCCAAAGGTTAATTCAACTACTTAAAAAATATTGCAGTATAATTTAGCATTGATAATATAGTCAAATAAATCACACCAAAAAATAATCAAGGAATATCATGACTGCTTATTTTATCACAGGTATCGATACCGATGTTGGCAAGACTTATGCCACCGCTTTTTTATACAATCAGTTTAGTCAAACACACACCACCATCACCCAAAAAATCGTACAAACTGGCAATACAGGCATCAGCCAAGACATAATCACTCACCGACAATTAACCAATACACCATTCACCAAATTTGATACAGATGGTATTACTTGTCCTTATACATTTAGCAAAGCTGCTTCACCACATTTATCCGCAAGGCTTGAGAACACCATCATCAAGCCTAATAAAATCAGCCAAGCCACACAGCGATTAGAGCAGCATTATCAAATAGTACTATTAGAAGGGGCTGGCGGTATATTTACCCCTTTGACCGATACACTCACCACGCTAGATTACATCACCGCACAAGATTACCCTGTCATCGTGGTTACTTGTGCCAAACTGGGCAGTATTAATCACACGTTATTGACTTTATCCGCCATTAGCCAACAAGGTCTAATCATTGACAGTGTGGTATTCAATCATTATTTTGATAATGATATACAAATCAGTCAAAGCACCCAAGAATTTTTACAGTCTTATCTTGCTATTCATTATCCTAAAGTGAAATGGATAGATATGCCAAAGTTTATCCCTAATAACCATTCATTCTCTTAAAAAGGATTTCTCATGAAAAATCTTGTGCTAAAACCCACTCCTGCCTATCTCGGCATGTCATGGCTAATGCTGGGTGTTGGTGTCTGTGGTTATTTGCTTGGACTGTGGAATACCCAAATGCAGCTTAATGAAAAAGGCTATTACTTCGCCGTTATCGCCCTTGGCTTGTATGCCGCCATCAGCCTACAAAAAACCATTCGTGATAAAGCAGAAGGCATTCCCACCACCAATCTGTACTTTATGATAAGCTGGGCGGCACTTGGACTGTCTTTGGTTTTAATCACCATTGGTCTGTGGAATGCCACACTGGCATTAAGCGAAAAAGGTTATTATTTTATGGCATTTTGTTTAAGTTTATTCTCCGTTATCACCATTCAAAAAAATACAAGAGATGTTATTAATTACAACAAATTGGCTGATAATTATAATTTGAGCGATGATACTCAAACATACCATCAAGATAAAAACAATCCATCAGATTTTGAATAAACTGCACCAAGCCTAATAATGTTAGTTTTTTACCTACAGCTATAGATAAGAAAATAAAACCTGTATTCCATAGAATACAGGTTTTTACTTTGCAGATAACAATATCAATCTTCAAAAGACTTTAGCTGAATGTAATTTTGAATACCCATATCTTCCATTAATTCAAGCTGGGTTTCTAGCCAATCTTCGTATTCTTCATTACCATCTTTTAATGTAATGAGCAATTCACGAGATACAAAGTCTCTTTTTTGTTCGCATAATTCAATGGCAGCAACCAAAACATCATGCTTACGCACTTCTAGTTTTAAATCGCAGCTGACAATCTCTTCGACCGTCTCGCCAATCATCAATTTGCCAAGCTCTTGCAGATTTGGCAAACCTTCTAATAACAAAATACGCTCAATCAATGCGTCAGACCATTTCATCTCACGGATAGATTGCTTGTAAAATGAGTCATTTAGCTCTTCTACACCCCAGTTTTTGGTAATGCGTGCGTGCAAAAAATATTGGTTAATTGCAATTAATGACTGACCCAACACCAAGTTTAACTGGCGGATAACTTCTTTATCGCCTTTCATTGTGCTTACTCCTATTTACCATTAACCTTGGCTTGGCTCGCCTGCCACACTTTGTAGATAATTTTGCAAGCCCATCATCTCAATCAAACGAAGTTGTTGTTCTAGCCAATGCGCGTGGTCTTCTTCGGTGTCTTCTAGCTGACGCACCAACATATCACGAGTTACATAATCACGCTCAGCTTCACAAATGGCAATGCCTTCTTTTAGATGTTCTTGCACGCTGTATTCTAGCTCAAGGTCAGATTTTAGCATGACAGGTACATCTGTACCGATGTTAATTTTGCTCACCTGCATATTTGGCACGCCGCCCAACATTAAGATACGTTCAATGATTGCTTGTGCGTGCAAGGTCTCATCTTCCATTTCGTGATGAATGCGGTCGTACAGTTTGCCAAAATGCCATTCTGCGTACATTTGTGAATGGATAAAGTACTGGTCTCTTGCCCCAAGCTCACCGCCTAGCAAGAAGTTTAGATAGTCGATGACTTTTTGTGAACTTTTCATAATATCGCCCTTATTTAAGAAGTTGTCATAACAATGTGCAAAGCTACTACAATGCTCATTTGTTGGACTATGATAACATATTCCTATCAAAAACCATCTTTTGATTTGTATAACGAATGAACTGCAAACGGTTCGCAATGTGAGAACAGAATTCAAGATAGGATTTATTTATATTTGTAAACAAAGTCTACATAAGCAATATTCAAGCAACAAAAAACCTTATCATTTGATAAGGTTTTTAATGTTAATACCAATCAGCTTGCCATCACATCTACCGCAAACCCCAAGGATTTAAACTTGCTATGATGTTCATCTAGCAAATCCTGCACCATGGGTTCGCAGCAGCCACAGCAGGTAGCGACTTGCAAAGTGGACTGCAAGCTCTCCATCGTGTCCAGCCCTTGCTGCATGGCGGTCTTGATTTGCGTGTCTTTGATGTCATGGCAGATACAAACGTACATAGCACACCTTCTGTGGCAGACTGCTTGGGTTATCAGCAACGAATTTGGCGACAATCCGAGTAAACAGCCATTCAATGATTTATATTTCATATATTAACAATAAGTATTATCGTTTTCAATCACTTTTTAATGTTTTTTGCGATTTTTGATAAAATAAAAGCACCTTGAATGCCAAAGGTGCTTTTGTGTAAACGATTTTGGTTTATTTTGTATAAAAATCAACCATTTTTTCTAGGCTGATGGGGCGAATTTTATCCGCATTGCCTGCCGTGCCAAAGGCTTCATAACGCTCGACACATACCGCCATCATCGCATCGATGGTCTTGGCAAGGTATTTGCGTGGGTCAAATTCGCTGGGATTTTCTGCCATGAATTTGCGAATTGCCCCTGTCGATGCCAAACGCAAATCGGTGTCAATGTTAATCTTACGCACACCATGCTTAATTGCATCTGCTAATTGCTCCACTGGCACGCCATAGGTTTCGCCAATATTACCGCCATATTCATTGATAATTTGTAGCCACTCTTGGGGTACGGAGCTAGAGCCGTGCATGACAAGATGTGTGTTTGGCAATGCTTCGTGAATTTCCTTGATACGGTGCAATGCCAAAATATCCCCTGTCGGTGGACGAGTGAACTTATACGCACCGTGCGACGTACCCACCGCAATGGCAAGTGCGTCCACGTTGGTGTCCGCCACGAATTGACGAGCTTCATCTACCGAGGTCAATAACTGCGAGTGGTCAAGCACCCCTTCTGCACCCACGCCGTCTTCTTCGCCCGCCATGCCTGTCTCAAGACTGCCAAGCACGCCAATTTCACCTTCGACCGACACGCCGCACGCATGAGCCATCTTGACGGTTTCACGAGTAACGCCAACATTATAGTCATAATCGGCTGGCGTTTTGCCGTCTGATTTTAATGAGCCGTCCATCATCACCGAGCTAAAACCGAGCTGAATGGAGCGTTGGCATACTTCAGGGCTAGTGCCGTGGTCTTGGTGCATAACCACAGGAATGTGCGGCCATTCTTCGGTAGCGGACAAAATCAAATGACGTAAAAACGGTGCGCCAGCGTACTTGCGAGCCCCTGCGGACGCTTGCACGATAACGGGTGAATTGGTTTTATCCGCCGCCATCATGATGGCGCGCATTTGCTCTAAGTTATTCACGTTAAAAGCTGGCACACCATAGCCATGCTCACCTGCATGGTCCAGCAACTGACGAAGAGAGATTAAAGCCATGATGATTTCCTTAAAATTTTTGAGTGGTTAAATTGATGACAAAACTTTTTAAAAAAACTTTATTTAAAATTGAAAAACGCTCAAATAAATTCACTTTAAAACAAAAAACCAGTAGCGGATAGGGCAAAATGATAGCACCTGCAAGCAACAAGCGAATAGCACCTACAAGCAAGTTTGACGACCCTATCAAAGTAAATTTAAAAAACCGCATTATAACACAACTCCCCTGCAATCCAAACAGCTTGTATTCACTTTTTGTGGGCTTTCAAAGTCAAAATATAGTCATTTAAAATAAAAATGAGACAGCACGACAGACCGCCGTGTACAAGTAGTACATAAGGGAGCTGTCAACGCTGTATCATTGCAATTTTAATTGACTATACAAGCATTCACAATCCATTTTACCTAGCAAAGACACTCATCACCAAAAACTGTGCTACAATACTCAACCAATCTTACTTGTCTTATTTTAGTCCTGTTCTGTCGTTTAAACCTAAGGTTTTTTATGTCCTATGATGTCGTCATCAATCAAAAACATCTACAGATTCAGCTCAAGCAGTTAGAAACTGTTTGGCACACCGTGGTCAATGGCTACAATCTTAGCCAAGCTGCACAAATGCTCTACACCAGCCAATCTAGCCTGTCAAAACAAATCGCTGCTCTCGAAAGCCAGCTCAAAACCGAAGTGTTCACTCGCCAAGGTAAGCGTTTGACAGGTCTTACGCCCATCGGCAAGCAACTGCTGCCGCACATCGAAGCGATATTTGCCGAAATTCGCACCATTGAGAGTCTCAGCCTTGATTTTAACAACGCTGTCGAAGGTACGCTCATCGTTGCGACGACGCACACACAAGCCCGCTATGTATTGCCAAAAATTGTCATGCAGTTTCGTCAACTGTTTCCCAAGGTGAATCTTGTGCTACAGCAAGCCGACCCAGAAAGCATTGCTAACATGGTTATTCGTGGTCAAGCAGATATTGGTATCGCCACCGAAAGTTTGCTTAACAACGATGTACTGCGTTGCTATCGCTACTATGATTGGGCACACGTTGTGATAGTGCCGAAGTCGCATGAGCTGGCTCAATTTGCAGGGCAGACAGATGGTATTGACCTGCCAACCCTTGCCAGCTATCCGATTGTAACTTATCATGGCGGCTTTACAGGGCGAAGCAAGATTGATGAAGCCTTTCATCGTGCGGGTTTTACGCCCGATATTGTGCTGGCAGCCCTTGATGCAGACGTGATTAGCACCTATGTATCTGCTGGGCTTGGCACTGGTATCATCGCCGAGATGGCGTACGAACCTAGCCATTATGATAACTTGGTGGCGATACCTGTTACTCACTTTGGGCGGTTTACCAGTTGGATTGCGGTGCGTGATGACAGCGAAATCCGCAAGTTCGGTCATGAATTCATCAAACTGCTACAAAATCAATTTTCTTAACCCATTAAACCCAAAAAAGGATACCCATGTTATTTTTTGACAAAATAATAAAAAAATCTCTTGACCTTCATAAAAAATGATATATAATACGCACCATGTTTGAAAACAGCCACTTATGCCAGTGTGGTGAAATTGGTAGACACGACGGATTCAAAATCCGTTGCCTTTAAAAGCGTGTCGGTTCGAGTCCGACCACTGGTACCATAATTTAAAGCCAACCCCTTTTAAGGAGTTGGCTTTTTTATTGGTCTTTGGGGTGCAAATTAGGGTACAAGCCAAAATAGCTTATATATGGTCGATTAAAATAGAAATAAGACAAGCCGACAGACCACTGTGTAGCCGTAGCGTGTGGCGTAAGCCCACGTAATTAAAACGGTGGGG
>JAUNUB010000013.1 GCA_030538375.1 Moraxella sp.
CGTGTACAAGTAGTACATAAGGGAGCTGGCAACGCAGTATCATTGCAATTTTAATCGACTATATTTTGACAATTTGCCCATTCTTACGCAGTTCTCTCAACCAATATCTGCACCTTGCTTACAGAACGCTCTGGTGTATCACTCAAAAACCCACGTTCTGACAACATCTGCACCACAGGCGACTGCACAAGGTTATGATGGGCGGTTGCTAGGGCGGTTTCGGTGCGGATATTTTGTCGTCCTGATGGCGTGCTGTCTGCATGAAAATTCCCCAGCACCAAAGACAACTCACCACCAAACTGACGCTCAAATTTCATCTTGATACCGATAAAACTCATCTGTACTTGATGGTTGTTATCGTCATGTACTTGCAATATTGATTGACCGCCAATTTCACCTGTTACCGTGCTATTGCTTGCCACCGCCAATTCATCAGCACTTAGGGTGTAATCCAGACGTGCTTGATACACCCAATAATCCCATTTGGCTTCATTCCACTGCCCTATTAATTCACTCTCCACTGGGATTAATTGAGTGTGTAGTGCAGATGGCTGGGTGAGTGTTACTATTTGGGTGTTATCATTGCTAGTATTACTATTGGTATTATCACTATTGGCATTATGAATGTTAGTATCATGGATATTACCATCAAGATTGTTATTGATATACCCAATGTCATTACTATGAAGTGGGCTTATCGTATTATCATTGACAGTATCGTGGGTGATGATATGATGGTTATCATCAACTCTATTAACTGTATCATAATCTACTGAATAAACTTCGTTTAATTCACTCGTTTCATGACTGTGTGTCACATTAATATCATCATAACTAATTTGACTGTTCACTTGATGGATATTTTCGGTATTTTGAGTGATGTTTTGAATGAAATCTTGGGATAAATCTTCGGAGATATTTTGATTGTGATTTATCAACTCATCATTACTGATAACATCAGTTGGCGTATTTTTTTGATGTTGATTGTTATTACTATCGCTATGAATTAACCCATCGTTAATATTGTCTTGTAGTAAATCGTTTTGTGTATCGGTAGGATAGCTTTCATCGGCTGTATGATGGATATTTGTATCTATGATGGTATTGCTTATTTCGTTATGGGGATTGTGCATGAATTCATGCTGAATTTTATTGCTGTTAATAGTGTTACTATCAATGACTTTATCATCAATGACATTATTATTGATTTGCTCATTCTCATTAATATCAGCAGCACTATTATCACTAATAATATCATTGTTGATACTGTTAGTACTGTCGATATTACCAGTAATATCATCAGCGATGTCATGGGTTGTGTCATTGTTATTGCTAAACACATTCCTATTAGCTATATTGGTATTAATAGCAGACGGTATTTGGGTACTGGACGTGTCTAGTAAGGAAGCAGTTGGTAAGGGAGTAACTGACGTAGGAGCAATTGTCGTAGGAGCAACAGGTATTTCACTCATGCCGAGCGGACGAAAAGCGAGCAGTCGCAAAATCCCCATCTCAAGTGCCTGCATGGGTGTACTGGCAAAACGCACAGAATCACGGCTTTTGGCACTGATTTCATAATACAACTGCAAGACATCGCTGGGTATCGTTTGAGCCAGTTGATAAAAGGCTTGTTTTTGTGTTTCATTCATATCAAGCGGCACATCTGACAAAATCTGCACCAATGCCAGCTGATGAAAGCTATCCACCAATCTGTCTAGCATTGCCACAGCGTCCACCATCTGCATACGCAGTCGTTCGATATGCTGGGCGACTTTTGGGCGATTGTCCGCAAAGATATCCGCAATCAGCTCAAGTACATTTAGACTGTCCACCAACCCAAGCATTTGAGCAACCGTATCATCTTGCAGGCTACCCCCACCAAAGGCAATGGCTTGGTCGGTAAGCGACAACGCATCTCGCACCGAGCCCTTAGCCGATTGAGCAAGTTGCCACAAAGCATTGTCGGTAAAGGCAATTTGCTCTGTTTGCAGGATTTTATTAAGATGTGTGTGTAGCAATTCTTGCGATAACGGACGCAGCACAAATTGTAAACATCGTGATACAATCGTAATCGGTAATTTTTGTGGGTCGGTGGTCGCCAAGATAAATTTGACATGTGCTGGCGGCTCTTCTAAGGTCTTGAGCAGTGCATTAAACGAATGCGTAGACAACATATGCACTTCGTCAATCAGATAAACCTTATAGCGTCCTTGCGTGGGAGCGTATGGCACATTTTCGAGCAAGTCTCTGGTGTCTTCGACCTTGGTGCGGCTGGCAGCGTCAATCTCAATCAAGTCAATAAACCGCCCATTGTCCACGCTCACACAAGTATCGCACACCCCACAAGGCTGGCTGGTGATACCAGTCTCGCAGTTAAGGCACTTTGCCAAAATACGTGCAATCGTCGTCTTACCCACGCCACGAGTACCTGTAAACAGATAGGCGTGGTGCAGCCTGCCTGTATCAATGGCATTGGCAAGGGCGTGCGAGACGTGCGTTTGACCGATAAGCTCGGCGAAATTTTTTGGGCGGTATTTGCGAGCGAGAACTTGATAGGTATTTGACATAAATAATAAATTTTATAATTGATAAAAAATTAGGGGTTAGGGGCTGCTGGCATTTCATTTTTGTCGCAAAAAATACCCTTGCTTTTAAAAAACAGCAATCGCCAGTTTTTCAAGGAAAAGCCGCAGAGCGATATTGCAATATCGGTCAAGGTTTTGACCCAAAAAAGCAAAACAGAAAAGCAAGATTTAGCTATTTTTTGCACAAAAACCATAAAGACCGTTGCACAATTCAATATAAATAAAGCGGAGTGTGGAGTAATAAAAAGCGGTGTAATGAATTGTCAGCAGTCCCTATTATACGAGATAACACTCGGCATATAAACCCCCCATCAAGCAAACAAAATAGACAAAATCAACAAGCCCTAAAACCGCACTTCTTCATGCACGTCTTCATTATGATTGACGGCATTGATGGCAGATGATATAGCCGATGGATTGTATGCTTGTATCGTTTGATTGCCTTGACTGTCTTCTATTAAAATGTATTTTTCGCCTTTGCGGTTGAATTTGTGCATAAGCCTTTGATACACACCGCCCAAGCCTGTTGTTTTTTCATCGGGGTTGTGATAAAAGACGTTTAGCACCGCAGGCAAACCAAGTCCGCACACCACACCAGACAATAGCACCACAATAAACGTGTAGCCGATGAGTACGTTGGTATAGGCGGATAATTGCGGCACATTCGCCACTGCCAAGATGAGTGCCAATGAAATACCGCCACGCACCCCACCCCATGACAAGATGGTCAAACTGCCATTCAAAGAATTTTTACGCACCGATGGAAAAAATGCAAAAGCTGTAAAATTGGCAATAAATCGTGCCAAGTGCAATATTAAAAATGCCACCACGCCGCCAATTACCAAACTGGCATTCAAATCCAAAATAAATAATTCAAGCCCAATCAAAGTAAACAAAAACGAATTAATAATCCCTTCGATGGTATGCCAAAAATGATTAACTTCTTCAACATCTTTTTCGGCTAATATCTGTTGCCATTTATTACCCACCATCAAACCGCCAATCACACAAGCAATCGGTGCAGACGCATTGGCATATAATGCCACAAGATACGAACCTGCTGCCAATACAGCGGTGATTAAAATCATCGACTCCATTTCGTTTTTGCCTTTTAATAAATACAATGCAGATTTACCAAAAGCAATACCAATCACCACCGCCACAACAATCTCAAATGCCAAATGCTCTAATACCCCAAGCAAATGAAACTCACTGCCTTGAATAACCTTTAAAATCGTCATAAAAATGGCAATACACATGGCATCATTAAATAAAGATTCACCTTCTAATTTTACCATCAAGTGATGTGGGGCTTTGATAGAGCTTAATACGCCTTTAATACCAATAGGGTCGGTTGCACCCAGTGCAGAGCCTAATAACAGCAATATAATAAGCGGCACTTCATGTCCTGTGGCATATTGATAACCGTATAATAATCCCCCAAAAATAATCGCACATAATAATAAGGCGATACTGGCAAGAATACCAATCGGTTTCCAATAGGATTTTAAATCCGTTACTCTAAACTTGAGTGCCGAAGCGGTTAAAATAAAACAAATCACCCCATTAATCAAAAAATCATAAAAATTAATCCCACGCACTGTTTCTTCAATGGCACTGATATTAATGGTGATAAATTGATTGCCGTGCATAAGTGTGGCTATCCACTGAATAATAAATACCAGCAATGCCGACACGATAGGCACACCAATCGCTTGCGGCATACCCAAGACACGCTTATTAAACAATGTTGTCGTAATCGACACCAAGCACACGATAACAAAAATCTCTAAAAAAATAAAACTACCCATAAAATACTCAACTCATATTTTTATTCAAAAGTTATTGATAAACTCATTCAGAAATTTACCCAAAATATATTTAAAAGTTCATCAAAGAATTTGTTAAAAAATCCATTAAACTTCTTAGCGGAATTAGGCTTAGGAATTCATTTTCATTGAATTATTGTAGAAATTATGAAAATTTATCTAAAAATAACTTAGATTTTGCAAAAACCTGCCAAAACTACAATTTATTTTTTAGTTTTATAAGAAAACTATTGTTCCAAATCCCAACTTGAAAAATGAGCTTCTATAGCTTTATCTATGCTGTGAAACCAATCAAGAAATGGTTCATTTAGCTCATTTTCTATAATTTCAATAATCGTAGTCTTCGCATCATCATAAAATTCACTTCTTATATACTCTACATTTAATGAAAGAACTATGGAGTATTTCATATTTGCATGGTTAATTAAAACAAATATAACGAAGTTTTCATTCTTAAACTTTGTAAAAAAAGTTTTATATGCAAGGAGTTTATGCTTTGCTTTGGCATTCATTTTGCTCTACTCACTCTATCACTTGTACTTTTCCAGAGCAGACCTTATACAAACCAAATCATTATATTTGAAATCCCTATAATCAAATCTACTCTATCAAAGACTTATTCAACACTTCTTTTAATGCAAAGGCACAACCCTTAGTACTTCTTCAAAAGTCGTTACCCCTTCGGCGATACGCTTTGCCCCTTCGATTCGCAAGGGGCGTATGCCTTCGCTGTAGGCTTGACGTTTAAGGTTGTCAAGGCTGGCATTATTTGCCACCAATTTTTTAAGCTCATTCGACAGTGGCATGATTTCATACAGACCAATACGCCCCTTGTAGCCTGTTTCTCGGCATTCTTCACAGCCCACCGCATGATAGATGTGCTCTGGTGCGGCTGCATTCCACGGACTGACCAACTCTCGCCACTGCACGGCAAGGGGGGAATCATCGCTAATGATTTCTTTGGATTTGCAATGCGGACACAGCGTACGCACCAGCCTTTGTGCCATTACGCCCAAAATCGTCGCCGATGTCAAAAACGGCTGCACCCCCAAATCATGCAGACGCGTGAGCGAGCTGGGTGCGTCATTGGTATGCAAAGTGGACAGCACCAAATGCCCTGTTAGGCTTGCCTGCACCGCCATGTCCGCTGTCTCGCTATCACGAATCTCCCCCACCATGATAATGTCGGGGTCTTGACGCATAAGCGAGCGAATGCCGTCGGCAAAGTTCAACTCGATACTGGCATTGATTTGCATTTGGTTAAACGATGGCTCAATCATCTCGATTGGGTCTTCGATGGTACATACATTCACTTCTTCGGTAGCAAGCTGTTTGAGTGAGCTGTATAGCGTTGTTGTCTTGCCGCTGCCTGTCGGACCTGTTACCAAAATAATACCATTGGGGTGGCTGGTTAGCTCCTGCCAAGTCGCAAGCTGCTTGCCTGTCAAACCAAGCTGACCAAAGGTGCGTACCAGCACTTCGGGGTCAAACACTCGCATGACGAGTTTTTCGCCAAATGCGGTCGGCAGGGTGGACAGTCGCAGCTCCGTCTCCAGTCCTTTTGGCGTGCGAGTTTTGAGCCGTCCGTCTTGGGGCTTGCGTTTTTCGGCGACGTTTAACCTGCCCAAAATTTTAATCCGTGCCGTTACCGCTGTCAAAATCGCCGCTGGCATTTCGTACACGGTGTGCAGCACCCCATCAATCCGAAAGCGTACCTTGCCTGTCTCACGCCGTGGCTCTAGGTGAATGTCGGACGCACGTTGTTCAAAGGCGTATTGTAGCAGCCAGTCCACCACTTTGACGATATGTTGGTCATTGGCATCAGGATTGGCACTATCGCCCAATTGCAACAAGGCTTCGACATTGGTAACGTCTGCTGCCGCTCGTTTTTGGGCGGAATTTGCCCCTGCGATGGCACGTGTTACTTGATAAAATTCTTGACGATAGCGGTTTAGCTGCTCTGGATTAAGGTAGACGGTCTGGATATTTTTATTTTTGATAATATGCTGAATGTTGGCTCGCCAATCATAATAAAACGGTTGGTCAGTGCCGATAACAACCGTGTCGTCATTGACTTCGATGGGCAAAATGTAGTTATTCTTGGCATATTCAAAAGACATAATCCCTGTAACGCTTGGCACATCTACCTTAAGTGGGTCAATGCGTACAATGGACATATTGGCTTTGGCGGACAGCCATTCGTTCAATTTTTGGATATTCAATGGCGTGTGGTCGGTAGCGTCCATCAAGCGAAAACCAGCAATCACCGTCAAGGGGTGAGCGTCGGGGTCTTTTCGGCTGGTTAATATCAGATTGTATGTTTTTTGGTCAATCCTTGCTTCTTTTAACAATTCATCTAAGCACCAACGCAAATCAATCACAAACGAATACTGCATGATTATTTTCTCACACTTTAATATAAATAAGCTGTTATTATCAAGCATTCTCAAGCAAATAACAATTAAAAAATTAAGGCTAATTTTTTAAAAAAAATACTGGGGCGTGTTTTGGGTTAAGCATTACTTATCTATCGCTTATATATTCTTTATCCAACACGCTTATTCAAAAAAAATTATACCCAAAAAACATTTTATTCACAGACAACTACACAAAAGCAACGGTGAATTTGCTACAATGGCTACCGACAAGTTACAAGAGTTAAGGTATTCTCATGACAGCGACAATGGGGCTAGCTCCCAATTCAGACTTGGCAAAAGCAGACACGCCTGTCCGCCATACTGCTCATAGCCAGTCTTATAACAGCCAAACACATCAGCCCCTACACCTTGAGCTGCCCATGAATCCCAGCGATTTTGACAGCAAAAGCGGACTTGAAACGTCAATTTTTGAAGTACTGCTTGGCAGTTGGCAACAGTTGATAGGCAATATCAAGACCAGCTATATCAATACCACAGACGCACTGATTGATGAAGTGTATATCACCCTAAGCCAGCAGCAGATTAATGACGCTTTGGCGAAGTTTGTTACGCACAATGTCGGCATGATTTTAAATCTACGCATGGACTTGCACCAAGATTGGCTGCGGCTATATTGTACCGTCAATTTTAAAGGGATATTCGCCAGCGTGTACAGCGATTTTCGTCTTGTGGATATGACGCTGACAGCAGAAGTGCAGCGACTGGTTTTGGAGCAAATCAGCAATACCCACATCATTGAACTGCACAGTCAAAAATGGTGGCAAGTCCCCGCTGCCAAGAGTGCCATCAACATGTATCGCACCGTCATGCGTACCGACCCATTGCCATTTTTGTTAAGCAAAATCCTTATCAAAAAAGAACCCTTTGCCACGCACAAAGGCAATTTCATCTACCTTGATATTCACCGCTACCTTGCCAAACAGACCAAAATCCTAAAAACGCTCAAAAAAGTTCAAGTCAATCATGGCGAAACTCGAGACCATCAGCTGATTTTAAAAGCCCAGCTTAACCCTGCCGAATTCATGAATTTTGGCACATCAGGCGAAGATATTATCACCGACAAGGACAACCCCAATCGCCAAAAAAGCTAGGAACTATTGACAATTCATTACACCGCTTTATTTGATTTGGATTGATTGATTATGCAACGATTTTTGTAGTTTTTGTGCAAAAAATAGCTAAGTCTTGTTTTTCTGTTTTTTTCTGCGTCAAAATCTTGAGCGATACTGCAATATCACTCTACGGCTTTTCCTTGAAAAACTGGCGATTGCTATTTTTTAAAAACAAGGGTATTTTTTGCGACAAAAATAAAATATCAATAATCCCTAAGATAGCCCTTCAGACACAACCATACCAAACATCTGTAAGCCCAATAATGGTTGGCAAATGCGTAATATTTTGGCACAATAGCAAGGATAAATCACAGTGCGTATTGTGATTTTGTGTTTACTTTTTATTTTTCACGGTCAATTAAGGACAACTCATGACAGATATAAGAAAAGTCGCCATCTTGGGCGGTAATCGCATTCCCTTTGCTCGCTCCAATGGTGTCTATGCCGATGCCAGTAATATTGACATGCTGACAGCGGCACTTGCTGGCTTGGTGGAACGCTTTGACTTGGCGGATAAGGAAATCGGCGAAGTGGTGGCTGGCACAGTACTCAAACACAGTCGTGATTTAAACCTTACTCGTGAAGCTGCTTTAAACACTCGCCTTGCACCAACCACGCCTTGCTACGACATTTCACAGGCTTGCGGCACAGGACTACAATCTGCCTTTGCTGTGGCGAACAAAATCGCCCTTGGCATTATCGACAGTGGCATTGCAGGCGGTACAGACACCACATCAGACGCACCGATTGCCTTGGGCGATGGTCTTAGAAAGCCACTACTGCGTCTTAATAACGCCAAAACAGGCAAAGCACGTCTGGCGGCACTGACTTCGCTCAACCCCAAAGACTTGCTCAACTTCCCCCAAAATGGTGAGCCACGCACCCATCTGTCTATGGGCGAACACCAAGCCGTTACCGCACTTGAATGGAATATCACTCGTGCCGATCAAGACGAACTGGCTGTACGCAGCCATCATAACTTGGCTCGTGCGTACGAAGAAGGATTTTTTGACGACTTGATTACCCCTTATAAAGGCTTGGTCAAAGACAATAATTTGCGTGCTGACAGTAGCCTTGAAAAACTTGCCAGTCTAAAACCTGCCTTTGGCAAACGGAACGCCAACCCCACCATGACCGCAGGCAACTCTACACCCTTGACGGACGGTGCTTCTGTGGTACTGCTCGCCAGCGATGACTGGGCGGCGGCAAATGGTTATGAACCACTGGCGTATCTTACACACCAACAAACTGCCGCTGTGGACTTTGTCGGCAAAAATGGTCTGCCAGAAGGGCTCTTGATGGCACCTGCCTATGCCGTGCCAAAAATGCTAAAGCGTGCTGGTCTTAGCTTGCAAGACTTTGATTTTTATGAAATTCATGAAGCCTTTGCATCGCAAGTACTCTCTACTTTGGCAGCATGGGAAGATGAGAATTTTTGTAAAAATCGCCTAGGCTTGGACGCAGCACTCGGAGCAATCGACCGCAGCAAGCTCAATATCAATGGCTCAAGCCTTGCCGCAGGACACCCATTCGCCGCCACTGGTGGACGTATTTTGGCTTCTGCTGCCAAGCTACTCGCCCAAAAAGGTTCTGGACGAGCGTTAATCTCTATCTGTGCCGCTGGCGGTCAAGGGGTTACTTGCATTATCGAGCGATAACACCAAACTGTATAACCCAAATGACAAGTACAAGTGGGTTTGCCATTAACTTGTTTTTTGGGAAAAGATGTAAAATAGCACAGATTGTTTGGTCTGTGCTTTTTGCAATCAAGGTCTGCTTACTTATCATCAATCTTACACCAAGCACAATTGGCAAAATAAGACAAAAAATCAAGAGATTATTAGGGTCTGCCTACAATTCATCACGCCAAACAATTTTAATTGACTACGAATTTTTATCCATCAATACACCTAAATCACTACATGAATAAAAACAACAACTTAATAAACATCGCCGTGATAGGACACACTAACGTTGGCAAAACTTCACTCATGCGAACACTCACTCGCAATCAAGTCTTTGGCGAGATTAAAAACAGCAGTGCCACCACTCGCCATGTCGAAGCGGTAAGATTGGACATTGGCACGGTGTCTTTAATGCTCTTTGACACCCCAGGACTTGAAGATGCCAGCGGTGTCATGGATTATTTGCTTGACCACACCGACAATCGCAGTGATGGCGTGGTGCGTTTGGCGGACTTTGTGCAGGCGGTAACGGACAACAGCCCCTTAACCAGCGACCACACCCAAGAAGCCAAAGTCATCAAAGCCCTAATGAATGCCGACCTTGCCCTGTATGTGATTGACGTGCGTGAGCCTGTGCTGTCAAAATATCAAGATGAGCTGGCAATCGTGGCATGGGCTGGCGTGCCTGTATTGCCTGTGTTTAACTTCATGCGTGATAGCGATAATTTGGCGGCGTGGCGTAACATGCTTGGCAAGCGTGGACTGCACATAGTCAGTCTCTTTGATACCGTGGCTTATGACTTTGCCAATGAAATTAAACTCTGGCAAAATCTGGCGACTTTGTCAGACAATTCATTGTTTGACAAATTGATTAACGCTCGCCAAGACAACTGGCAACAACTGCTAGAAAAAGGCAAATATCTGATTGCGGATTTTTTGGTCAATGTAGCAGCTATCTCGATTAAAATTAACGAAAATGAAGACACCGCGGCACATTTGGATAACATTCAAAACCGTGTGCGACAAGCTGAACGACTAATGCAAGACAGCTTATTAACTCTATACAAATTCTACAACCACCCTATCAACCTTGACCCCTTGCATATTACTGCCAGTACCAGCAATCCCTTTGACAGCAGTCAGCTCACTCACTATGGCATACGCACGGCAACTGGCGGCACAGCAGGGGCAATCATCGGTGCTGGCATAGATGTGGCAGCACTGGGAGCGACGTTTGGGCTGGGTACGGTGGTTGGTGGGATAATCGGTGGTGCGATTGGCAATGCTAACACACTCAAAGACAAAGTCATGGGGTTAAAATCCCTCAATATAGATGACAGCAGCTTACTGGTCTTGGCAAGCCGTGCCTGTCAATTGCACAGCAATCTGCGTCATATCGGTCATGCCCTGCAATCTGACATCAGCAGCGATAGCGGCACTCAAACAACCGCTTGGCAAGCAGACAAAATGCCAAAAATACTCAAAGAAGTCAGACACAAACCCCACTACAGCAGCATTCTACAGGGTGATGACACCAAAGCAGAAGCATTACGCAGCCCATTGTCTACCGCTCTTGGTGCTGTTTTGCCACCTAATGAATAATGGGAAAAACAAAACCAACGGTTAATTTGCACACCCCATCACACACGCACAAAGCAAGGCATAAAACAAAAAAGAGACGCTCGGTCTCTTTTTTGTTCATCGCTTATCATAGAAATAATATCAGAAACAATATCAGCTGGCGTCTTGCAATTTATACACATGAAACGGCAATTCAATCTGATAAGCATCGCATACCGCTTCTGCCGCACTTAGCGTTGAGATATTTAAGATACGTGCTTGCAAGGCTTCACGGCGGATAGAATAAGAATCTTGCTGGGCTTGCTTACCTTCGGTGGTATTAATCACAAGGTGAATTTCACCGTTTTTAATACTGTCCACGATATGCGGACGACCTTCTGTAACCTTATTCACACGCTCGCATTCAATCCCTGCTGCACTAATTACCGCCTGTGTGCCACCTGTCGCCACGAGCTTAAAGCCATATTCTGCCAAGCGTCTTGCCACGTTCACAATGCCTTTTTTGTCGCTATCACGCACCGACAAAAATACTCTCTTAATCTCACCATCAACAGGCAAGCCTGTCAATCTATCGCCAGTACCAATCAGTGCTTTATAATAGGCTTCACCAAAGGTTTTGCCCACGCCCATAACTTCGCCAGTTGATTTCATCTCTGGGCTAAGAATAGGGTCTACACCGGGGAACTTAGCAAATGGGAACACCGCTTCTTTGACCGAATACAAATTTGGAATGATTTCTTTGGTAAAGCCTTGCTCTACCAATGTCTTGCCTGCCATGCAACGTGCCGCCACTTTTGCCAAGGACACACCGATACATTTTGACACAAAAGGCACGGTACGGCTGGCACGAGGATTGACTTCCAAGATATACACCACATCGCCTTTGACGGCAAATTGCACATTCATCAAACCCACCACGCCCAGCTCTTTTGCCATGGCGATGGTTTGCTCACGCATACGGTCTTGAATGTCTTTGGGTAAGGAATAAGGCGGAATCGAACACGCAGAATCGCCAGAATGCACCCCAGCTTGTTCAATGTGCTGCATGATACCGCCAATCACCACATCTACGCCATCAGACACACAGTCCACGTCCACTTCTATTGCGTCATCTAAAAAGCGGTCTAATAACACAGGGGCTTCATTGGACGCTTGTACAGCCGTTTTTAGATAATGTTTTAGCTCATCTTCATTATAAACAATCTCCATCGCTCGTCCGCCAAGCACATAAGAAGGACGCACCACGAGCGGATAGCCCACTTCTTTGGCTTTAATCAATCCTTCTTCGGCAGATTTTGCCAAGGCGTTTGGCGGCTGATTGAGATTAAGCTGATGAAGCATTTTTTGAAAACGCTCACGGTCTTCTGCTCTGTCGATCGCATCTGGACTTGTACCAATGATAGGCACACCAGCTTCTTCTAAGGCACGAGCCAGCTTGAGCGGTGTCTGTCCGCCATATTGCACAATCACACCCTTGGGCTGTTCGGTGCGAACAATTTCCAACACATCTTCTAGCGTAACAGGCTCAAAATACAGGCGATCTGACGTGTCATAATCGGTCGATACCGTCTCTGGATTGCAGTTCACCATGATGGTCTCATAGCCATCTTCACGCATGGCAAGAGCGGCATGTACACAGCAATAATCAAATTCAATGCCTTGTCCGATACGGTTTGGGCCGCCGCCGATGACCATGATTTTATCTTTATTGTTTGGGCGAGCTTCGCACTCTTCATCGTAGCTAGAGTACATATAAGCCGTTGACGTTTCAAACTCTGCTGCACAGGTGTCCACACGTTTATAGACAGGGTGCACACCAAAACTCCAGCGTTTTTTACGCAGCTCTTTTTGAGAAATGCCAAGCAAATTAGCAATGCGTAAATCTGACATGCCCTTGCGTTTAAACTGGCGAATGTTGTCTTCGTTCAACGCACCAAAGCCAAGCGTCTTGATTTGATTTTCGGTAGCGACAATATCTTGAATCTGAATCAAAAACCACTTGTCAATATTGGTAAGCTCAAACACTTTGTCCAAATCAAAGCCATGACGGAATGCTTCAGCGATATAAAATATCCGTTCTGGCGTTGGAATGCTAAGACGGTTTTTGATTTCACTCAAAATCACGTCGCCTGATTTATTGCCAAGCTCAATGATTTCATCAAAACCAGTTGCACCAGTTTCTAGCCCGCGCAAGGCTTTTTGCATAGATTCTTGAAAGTTACGCCCAATTGCCATCACTTCGCCCACGGACTTCATTTGTGTGGTCAAGGTTGGTTCGGCTTGTGGGAATTTTTCAAAGTTAAACCGTGGAATCTTGGTAACCACATAGTCAATCGATGGCTCAAAACTTGCAGGGGTTTTGCCGCCTGTGATGTCATTTTTGAGTTCGTCCAGCGTATAGCCTACCGCCAATTTTGCGGCGATTTTGGCAATGGGAAAGCCTGTCGCCTTAGACGCCAATGCCGATGAACGGCTGACACGGGGATTCATCTCAATCACCACCATGCGTCCATTGTCAGGACTGATACCGAACTGCACGTTTGAGCCGCCTGTCTCAACCCCAATCTCACGCAGCACCGCAATAGACGCATTACGCATGAGCTGATATTCTTTATCGGTCAAAGTCTGAGCAGGGGCAACGGTGATTGAGTCGCCTGTATGCACGCCCATAGGGTCAAAGTTTTCGATAGAGCAGACGATGATACAGTTGTCGTTTTTGTCTCGCACGACTTCCATCTCGTACTCTTTCCAGCCAATCAAGCTCTCGTCAATAAGCAGCTGGTGCGTGGGCGACAAATCAAAGCCACGCTCACAAATCTCAATAAATTCATCACGGTTATAAGCGATACCACCACCGCTACCACCCATGGTGAACGATGGACGAATAATCACAGGGAAGCCAAAACGTGCCTGAATGGTAAGTGCTTCTTCCATCGTCTGTGCCACGTCCGCACGTGGGCATTCCAGTCCAATTTTTTTCATCGCCTTGTCGAACAACTCACGGTCTTCGGCTTTTTCGATAGCGTCTTTGCTCGCCCCAATCAGCTCACAGCCGTACTTAGCCAGCACGCCATGCTTGTCCAAATCCAAGGCACAGTTGAGTGCCGTCTGTCCGCCCATGGTTGGCAAAATCGCATTAGGGCGTTCTTTTTCGATAATCCGCTCCACCGTCTGCCATGTAATTGGCTCGATGTAAGTCGCATCTGCCATCACAGGGTCGGTCATGATGGTGGCAGGATTGGAGTTCACCAAAATCACTCGGTAGCCTTCTTCACGCAAAGCTTTACAGGCTTGTGCCCCAGAATAGTCAAATTCACAGGCTTGCCCAATCACGATAGGACCTGCGCCGATGATTAGAATGGATTGTATGTCGGTACGTTTTGGCATAGGGTTCTCTCTTTTTTAATTGTAACTAAACTGTGATGGTGCAATAATGATGACATGACAGCTTAGAGCATGCCGAGCTTTCATTACATAAAAGCATATACATATAGAGGGATAAAATCTTAGCAGTTTTCTTACTTTTAATTAAAAAATGGCTAAATTTGGCATTAATTGCACCAAGCCTTTGTGAATACCAGTGTATTCACAAGCGAATTTTTCTTAAAAACTCACATTTATCTCGTTTTTTTAACTTAAAAAATGAAAGATAAGCACACTCCAATAAAATATCTCAAAAGTCAGCATGTCTACAAACAATAAGGATTTAACACGACATTTTCATGACCTAGATACGCATGATTTTCTTTGAAGTCTTTGGTATTTCTACTGACCAATATTAAGTTATGATGAATGGCAAGGCTTATTTGTAATGAATCTGGCAATTTAATACGGTATTGCTGTCTAAATTTAGCGGTCAAATCAGCAACAGCTACATCAATTATTAGAGCATTAAACTTATCCAAAAATTCAATCGCCGTATCACGATTATCATCATCAAAACCTGTTAAAACTTCCGCTCTTGTAATAACCGAAATCACGCATTCTTGATAATGCTCTTTAATAAATTCTGTTGCATGACTAATACCATTAAAGTGATCAATCAAAATCACAGAATCCAGCAGATATTTTGCCATTAGCTAGTCCCATTCCTTACGCAATTGCTGCTGATAAGCCAAGCCATCACCGTGTTGCCACGTATTTTTGGTTTTTTCTAAAACGGTTAAAAATCCATCATCTGCTGCATGATTTTTTTTGGACAAAAAATCCTGCCACAGTTTTTTGGTCGCTTCTTCAAAAGATGTTTTATGTTCTGCCGTGTAAGCAAAAATCTCACTGGCAAACCCATCATCAAGATTGATAATAATTTGACTCAATTTACACTCCCACAAGACCAATATTTAAGACAAATGTTTGAAGGCAAAAGATGTTCACCAACCTAACCCTTCACCTTCCCCATCTCCCTCACAAACTTATCAAACAGCACCGCACAGTCATGTGGGCCGGGGCTGGCTTCTGGGTGTCCTTGAAAGCTAAAGGCAGGGCGATTGGTCAGCTCAATGCCTTGGTTACTGCCATCAAACAAGGAGCGGTGTGTAACTCGGATATGGCTTGGCAAAGTGGTCTCATCAACAGCAAAACCATGGTTTTGACTGGTAATCATCACCGTGCCATCTAGCACGTTTTGTACAGGGTGGTTTGCCCCATGATGACCAAATTTCATTTTTAGGGTCTTAGCCCCACTTGCCAATGCCAAAAGCTGATGACCCAAGCAAATACCGAATACAGGAATGTCGGTGGTCTCGATGATGGTTTTGATTGCGTCGATGGCATAGGTGCAAGGCTCTGGGTCACCGGGACCGTTGGATAAAAATACGCCATCAGGGTTGTATTTTAACACTTCATCGGCTGGTGTGGTCGCAGGTACGACCGTGATATGGCAGCCACGGTCAGCAAGCATTCGTAAGATATTGGTCTTGACCCCAAAATCATACGCCACGATGTTAAAGCGTTTTTCGATGTCCGTCCCAAGCTCCTTAAAGCGTCCGCCCGTTTCGGTGGTTTTGGCATTGCGTCCGTCATTAGCAAGCTCCCACGAGCCTTGTGTCCATTCGTAGCCGTCCTTGTCGCAGCAGACTTTGGCAAGGTCTAGCCCTTTCATGGGCGGTGCATTTTTGGCAAGCTCTACTGCACGCATTTCATCAATCTCACCTTTGTCATCAGTGGTCATGATACAGCCATTTTGAGCACCTGTGGTGCGTAATAGATTGGTGAGTTTGCGTGTGTCGATGTCTGCAATCGCCACCACGTTATGCCCAGCAAGGTATTCTGATAGCGAGCTTGTCGCACGAAAATTAGAATGCAGCAGCGGCAAATCACGGATAATCAAGCCTGTTGCCCACACCTTGTGCATGCGTCCAGACTCAACGTCTTCATCGTTGCAGCCTGTGTTTCCGATATGCGGATAGGTAAGCGTTACCATTTGTTCGGCGTAGCTTGGGTCGGTTAAGATTTCTTGATAGCCTGTCATGGCGGTATTAAAGACGACTTCACCTGTGGTTGCACCCATCGCCCCAATCGCCACACCTTTAAAAATCGTGCCATCTGCCAGTGCCAAAATTGCTTTTGTTGTTGATGTCATCTTTTATACCCTTAGCAGTTGTTTATTTATAACTCATTGATTTTGTGTGGGATTTTTATAAAAATTTAGGGCGTGCTGAGCGTTCATCTTTGAGTTAAAAAACGAGATAAATGAAGTCAGTTTAAGGAAAAATCCGTAGGGAATACCATTGTATTCACAAGGGTTTTGACGCAACTGTTATTAATCCAGCGACAAATTTAGCCGTTTTTTAACCAAAAGCAAAAAACTTCTCAAGATTTCTTACTTTGCATAATTTCGCGTGGTGAATGCTCAGCACGCCCTGTATTTGTCAAATTTTTGGCAAAATTTTTTAGGGCAAAACCCTTATTTTTCGCAGCAGCTTTATCAAAAATCGCCCACAAAAAAGCGAATAAACCAAAAAAATCAACAACTTAATTTGCAATACTTGGCAAAAGTTAAGTCATTATCTTTCATGTTTACTCGCTTATCGTAGATTTTGCTTATTATAACGAAATCAAAACCAAAAATCCAGTGCTAATTTATAGTCATTTAAAATAAAAATGAGACAAGGCGACAACGTCCGCGGTGTACAAGTAGTACATAAGGACGTTGGCAACACAGTATCATTGCAATTTTAATTGACTATACACATTTTAACAGCAGATCACCACTTACCTTATTCTGTGCCAAACTCCTTGCGTTTGGTGGCAAAAAACCGCTCCAGCCTATCCATCGCTTCTTCTAAATCGATGATATTGGGCAAAAATACCACACGAAAATGGTCAGGTGCGTCCCAGTTAAAGCCTGTGCCTTGTACCATCAGCACTTTTTCGCTGATGAGTAAATCCATCATAAATTCCATATCATTATCAATAGGATACACTTCACGGTCAATCTTAGCAAAGCAATAAAAAGCCCCCTGCGGCAAGGTACAACTAATCCCCCTAATGGCGTTCAGTCGTTCCACCGCAAGTTTACGCTGCTTATTTAGCCTGCCATCTTCGGCGGTGAGTGCCTGCATGGATTGATAACCGCCCATCGCTGTCTGAATGGCGTATTGAGCAGGCACGTTGGCACACAGTCGCATACTGGCAAGCATGGTCAGCCCTTCCAAAAAATCTGTTGCATGGTCTTTTTTGCCACTTACCATCAGCCAGCCAGAGCGAAAACCTGCAATGCGGTGCGACTTGGACAAACCATTAAACGTCAATACCAGCGTATCTTTGGCAATGGTGCAAAGTGGCGTATGTACCGCACCGTCGTACAAAATACGGTCGTAAATCTCGTCCGCCAGCAGCACCAGCCCATGTTCTGTCGCAAGCCCTACAATGGCTTGCAATGCTGCATTACTATACAACGCCCCTGTGGGATTGTTGGGGTTAATCACCACAATCGCCTTGGTGTTTGGTCCAATCTTGGCACGAATGTCCGCCACATCAGGCTGCCAATTGTCCGCTTCATTGCAGCGATAATGCACCGCCCTACCGCCTGCCAAATTTGCCGCCGCCGTCCATAACGGATAATCTGGCATAGGAATCAGCACTTCATCGCCATCGTTCAGCATAGCTTGCATGGTCATCACAATCAGCTCGGATACACCGTTACCGATGTACACATCATTAACATCGGTGGCGGACAGCAGCCCTTTACTTTGATAATATTGCAAGACTGCCTTGCGTGCGGCAAAAATCCCCTTGGAGTCCGAATAGCCTTGGGCATTAGGCAGATTGGTCGCCACATCACGAATAATCTCATCGGGAGCGAACAGCCCAAAGGGTTTGGGATTGCCGATATTGAGCTTGATGATTTTTTGTCCTGCTTGCTCCATTTCGTTGGCTTTTTGGAGCAGTGGCCCACGAATGTCATAGCAGACGTTGGCGAGCTTGTTGGATTTTCCTAGAGTTTTGGCGGCTGGGTTTTTGGTCGGCATATCGGTCATTCCTAAAGGGGTGATGTTTATCGTTTGGGTATGATTTTTGGCTTGAATGCTTGTGTCTGCATGGCTTAGGTTGCTCGCCATATGACTTATTAGATAACTTGCCACGTTAGCCACAGGTTCATCTTCTCCTGTCAAAAGATAGCGTTCGCTACAGCCCAAAATATTGGCAAGAATGGGAAGTTTGTTGCTTAAAATGCCATTTTTGCCACACTCCCAATTGGCAATCGCCCCACGGCTGACTTTTGCCCCCTTGGCACTTAATAATTGAGCAAGTTTTTCTGCGGACAAGCCGAGTGCCTTGCGTCTTGCTTGCAGTCGTACGCCTTGGCTTTCTGGGCTTTGGTTTGGTGAATGGGTATTCATAATAACGCTCTCATAGCAATACTTTCATGGCAACACTTTCATAGCAACATTACTAAAGTTGCAATCTATTTTGTGCTATTCTACGCCAAATTTTAAAAATTGCAAGCATTGCTATACAAATAGAAGATTTATTTTATATCTATTTTGCAAGTTTTACTTGCGTTTTATAAATACCTTTGTGATGATGGTGAATTTTTGGCGTTCGATAAATAGTTGTGTTATAGTAGGACGCAACAAATACAGTATTTCACAGGATAGGAATTCATCACATGCCAAATCCACTTAGCAAAGCACAAATCAGCCAAATGACCGACAGCGATTGGCAGGCACAGCTTAGCCCTATCGCCTATCATGTGCTGCGTCAAAAAGGCACGGAACGCCCCTTTACAGGGCAATATACCGACACGACAGACGATGGCATGTATCATTGTCAAGGTTGTGGGGCGGCACTTTTTGGCAGTCAAAACAAATTTCATTCTGGCTGCGGCTGGGCAAGTTTTGATGATGTGATTGACAAAACAGCGGTTGCCGAACACTTGGACACGTCGCACGGCATGAGACGCATTGAAGTTACTTGCAGTCAATGCGATGGACATTTGGGGCATGTTTTTGAAGATGGTCCAAAAGACACCACAGGACTGCGATATTGTATCAACTCGGCAGCGATTAGCCTTAACCAAGGACAAAAAGGACAAACATGACAACGATTTATGGGTTTAGTGCCAATGATTTGCTTGGCAATGTGGTGAATTTTGCAGATTTTAAGGGCAAGGTATTGCTGATTGTCAATACCGCCAGCGAATGCGGATTGACACCGCAGTTTGCAGGGCTTGAAACACTGCACAAGACTTATCATGATAAGGGGCTTGTTGTGATAGGCTTTCCTTGCAATCAATTTGGCAGGCAAGAACCCAATGACGGCATGGCGATTGGTGAATTTTGCCAGCGTAATTATGGCGTGAGTTTTTTGATGATGGACAAAATCAATGTCAATGGCGATGACGCTCACCCCCTGTATCAGTGGCTAAAAAGTGAGCAAAGTGGGCTTTTGCTAAGTGCGATTAAATGGAATTTTACCAAATTTCTCATTGGGCGTGATGGACAAGTATTGCACCGCTACGCCCCCACCACCGAGCCTACTGCATTGGCGGCGGATATTGAAAAGGCATTGGGATAGCCTTACAATTCTTAAAGTCAGAAAACTTAAACCAAAGCAAGCCAATTCATCATGCGAAATCGGTATTGATTTTTATAGTCAAATAAATTCATTTTAGGACAAGGAAAACGAGTATAGATAGTACAAGTAGTACAGCAAGCGAGTTTGACGACGTACTAAATTGAATTTAAAAGACTATACAACTCTTAAAGTCAGAAAACTTAAACCAAGCCAAGTCAATTCATCATGTGAAATCGACATTGATTTTTAACTTCGACAATCTTAACGCATTGCCCAGCACACAGATGGAGCTTGCTGCCATCATTGCCGCTGCTATCATGGGATTAAGTAGCCCAAATGCCGCCAGCGGAATACCCAAGATATTGTAAAAAAAGGCAAAGAATAAATTTTGGTGAATATTGCCAAGCGTTTTTTTGGCGATAATTCTGGCATGACTGACTTGTGATAACGCCCCACTGGTTAGGCGTGCCGAAGCAGTGTGTGCCGCCACATCGGTCGCCCCTGCCACCGCAAAGCTGGCATTTGCCTGTGCCATTGCCGCTGCGTCATTGATACCATCACCCACCATGGCGACTTTGTGAGTTTGTTGCAGTTCTTTGATTTTATTCACTTTATCCGTCGCTGACAAGTCGCCAAAGACCTTATCAATCGCCAATTGCTCACCCACATATTGTGCCACTTGGCTTTTATCACCGCTTAGCATAACCAGTGTCAAGCCTTGGGCGTGCAACTCCTGCACCAATGCCCTAGCGTCCGCTCGCACATCGTCTGCCAATGCCAACAGCAGTACAGGTACATCGTCAATCGCCATCGCCACAAGGCTTGCCGTCTGCCACACACCACTTTGACTGATGGCACTTTTGGGATAATTGGCAAAATCAGACTTGCCTACCTTAACCACACGCCCATCAGCCAGCACCGCCTGCACGCCCTGCCCCACCACCGTTTCACTGCTTGCCACGGTTGGCAATGTCAGATTTTTGGCTTGTGCCGCCTTGATAATCGTCGTTCCTAGTGGGTGATTGGCGTACTGCTCCACCGCCGCCATGATTGCCAACAGCTCGTCATAGCTCATCTTGCCATTAGGTAAGGCATGAGCGATAATGCTTGGCACTCCCTTGGTGAGCGTCCCTGTCTTATCAAAACACACCGCCGTAATCTCGCCTGCCTGCTCAAGACTGGCTGCGTCTTTGAACCACACTCCATGACGAGCCGCCACCCCCATACCAGCCATAATCGCCGCAGGGGTCGCCAATCCCAACGCACAAGGGCAAGCAATCACCAGCACCGCCACCGCTCGCATAAGGCTTTCATCAAATTGCTTTAGCACCAGCCAATTGCCCACAAAAGTCGCCACCGCTATCAAGACCACCACAGGCACAAACACCGCCGCCACTCTGTCCGCCACTCGTGCGATATTCGCCTTGCTGCCTTGGGCTTCGGCAAGGGCATTCATCATCTGGCTAAGCTGGGTATCTTTGGCAGCTGTTGCCACTTGATATTCCATAGAGCCGCTCGCCACCATTGCCCCAGCCAGCAATTTATCACCCACTGCTTTTGAGACAGGCAAGCTCTCGCCAGTCAGATGGCTTTCATCACAAAAACCAGCACCCAACACCACCTGCCCATCTATCGCCACCCTATCGCCCATCTTGGCAAGCAGCACATCACCGATTGCCAACTTATCCACCGCCACACGCCGATAACCGTCCGCCGTCTTTAACTGGGCGTATTTTGGCACAAGTGCCATGAGCAGAGATAGGCTGTTTAGGCTGTTTTTCTTAGTGCGAGCTTCTAAGTATTTACCAAGGCTGACAAAAGCAAGCACCATCACCGCCGCTTCAAAATACACCGCCACAGAATGTCCGATATGCTCGCTCACCGTCAGCCACGCATAGCTCGAATACAGCCAAATCGCCGTCGTGCCAAGGCTCACCAGTACGTCCATATTGGCAAGACCGCCCTTGATAGACGCATACGCCCCCTTATAAAATGGCAAGCCAAACACCCCTTGCACCACCGTCGCCAGCACAAACTGCACCCACACAGGCGGCATAAGTGCATGAGTGCCTGCCATCATACCCAGCATACCCAACCAAAATGGCAAGGACAATCCCCATAATATCAACAGTCGCACTGGCAAGGCATGTACATCATCTTGTGCCGCTGGTTTGTCATCGTCCAGCACATTGCCTGTATAGCCTGCCTTGCCAACCCATGCCAAAATTTCATCACGATTGGTTAAGCTGCCATCAAACTGCACCGTCGCCGTCTCGCTCGCAAAATTCACCGCCGCATGGCTTATCGCTGGTTTTTTGTTCAGCACTTTTTCGACACGAGTGGCACACGCCGCACAAGTCATACCATCGATGGCGATACGCAGGGTTTTTATCTCTTGGGTTGATACATCAGCGGCTACTGGTATTTTTTTACTCATTTGTCTTAATCACTTTTTAAGTTTGTTTTGTTGGGCTTATTTTTACAATATAGTAAGTCAAATCGCTTAAAAATTCGCCAAGCTCTTACGATATCTAACATTTTAATCCACCAAAAAGCACAAAACCGAATGGCATTTCTCCATTCGGTTGTTTTGTGAGAACAAGCACAATCAGCCCACGACATCAAAGCCTGCGTCTTCTATGGCTTCTGCGATTAATGCTTGATTGCAAGTATCATCTGCCTGCACGGTGATGACACCACTTGCCAAATCCACTTGCACATCTTGCACGCCAGCCACTGCCGACACCGCATTCGTTACCGAACGCACACAGCCATCACAAGTCATGCCATCGATTTTTAGGGTAAAAGTGGTCATTTTAGCTCCTTAAATGTTGTTTTTTGAGAACGATATACGCCATAATTTAGGGTAAGTCCCAAATTTTCAAGCCAATCATTAAAATACAGTCAAATAAATTCACTTTAAGATAACGAAAACCAGTAGCAAATAGTATACAGCAAACGAGTTTAACGACGTATTAAAGTGAATTTAAAAGATTGTACAATCCATTGTGATGACTTCAACCCCCACTACGGCACAACAGGTACAATATCCAGCCCCATCGTTTCATCAAAGCCAAACATCACGTTCATATTCTGCACCGCTTGCCCTGCCGCACCTTTGACCAGATTATCCTGCACCACAATGATGGTAAGATATCCGCCATCGTTATCTTGATGAACCGCAATCCGCAAGATATTGGACGCACGCACCGAACGTGTGTCGGGCAAGCTCCCTTTTGGCATAATATCCACAAAAGTTTCATCATGGTACACTTGTTCAAACACCGCCTGCCAATCCACCGCCTTACCTGCTGCCGTCAATGTCAGATGAATGGTGCTAAGCATGCCCCTAATCATCGGCACAAGGTGCGGCACAAAGCGAATTTTTTGGGCAAATTTTGCATTCAAAATCTTGTGTACGCCCTGCTCAATCTCTGGCAAATGTCGATGACCCGCCACGCCATAAGCACTAAAATTATCCGAAGTTTCGCTAAACAATAAATTCAGTTTGGCATTACGCCCTGCCCCAGACACTCCAGACTTAGCGTCAATGATGATGGACGGCTCAATCAGCGGTACATCGCTTGTGTTTTGGGTATCGATGACGGCTTTTAAGCCCAAAATTGCCGTGGTCGGATAACAACCGGGGTTGCCAATCACCTTGGCGGTCTTGATTTGCTCACGGTTAATCTCCGCAAGTCCATACACCGCTTCGCTCAGCACATCAGCACAAGTATGCTCCATGCCGTACCATTTGCCAAAAGCGGTTAAATCCTGCAAGCGAAAATCCGCCGCCAAATCAATCACCTTGACACCACGCTCCAGCAAAAACCGCACAGAATTCATCGCCACGCCATGCGGAGTGGCAAAAAACACCACATCACAAGTCGCCAAATACTCATCATTAGGCTCACTGTAGGCAATCTTGCTTATACCACGCAAGCTCGGAAAAATCTCGCTCGCCAATTTGCCAGCTTCTGTGCGAGATGTCAGCACTTTAAGATTGACCCCAGCATGACGGCTAAGCAAGCGTATCAGCTCAACCCCTGTATAGCCTGTGCCGCCCACGATACCCACGTTAATTTTTTGCATACTATCCACCAACACTCATCAAATTTTAAACTCATGCACCGCATCTACAAACACTTTGGCATGTTCTGGCTTCACCCACTGGGTGATACCATGTCCAAAATTAGCAACATAGCCTGTTTTTTCGGTGCTATAAACGTCCGTCAGCATGTCATGCACCGCTTGACGAATACTGTCGGGTGAGCCGTACAAGGTCGCAGGGTCAAGATTACCTTGAATGGCTTTGGAGTGCTGTAGTTTTTTATGTTTAATCGTCAAGGCACGCTGGGCATCGCTAAGAGCGGTACGCGCCTTATTAAGTGGCATTGTCCAATCCAGCCCCAATGCGTCCGCTTGACTGTCAGCTTGCACATCTAACCACAATCCGCCCCCCTTGGTGAACATCACCACAGGCACATCGGAGTGTTTGGCTTTGAGAGTGGCGATGATTTGGCGGTTATAATTGTGGCTAAATTCCACAAATTGACGATGTGCCAACGCTCCGCCCCAGCTGTCAAAAATCTGCACCACTTGTGCCCCAGCTTTAATTTGTGCGTCCAAATAATCGGTTACTGCTTCGCTGATTTTGCTCAATAAGGCGTGCAAAAATTCGGGGCGTGCGTACATCATCTCTTTGGTATGGCGAAATTCTCGGCTAGAACCCCCTTCTACCATATAAGTCGCCAGCGTCCACGGACTGCCACTAAAGCCAAACAGCGGCACAGCCCCATCAAGCTCCATACGAATATTACGCACCGCTTTCATCACATAGTTTAGACTGTCATTCATATCAATCTTGGGCAAGCGTTCAAGGTCGGTTGGCGTACGCACGGTGTATTTTAGCTTAGGGCCTTCGCCTTCTTCAAAATACAACCCCAGCCCAAATGCGTCAGGAATGGTCAAAATATCACTAAATAAAATCGCCGCATCTAACTCAAAACGACGCAGCGGCTGCAAAGTTACTTCGGTCGCCATGTCCACGTCTTTGCACAGGCTCAAAAAATCCCCCGCCTTGGCACGCACTTCCTTGTATTCTGGCAAGTAACGCCCTGCTTGTCTCATCATCCATACAGGCGTGGTATCTACAGGCTCAAAACGCAAGGCACGCAATAGGCGGTCATTTTTTAGCAAGGGAAAGGCTTGATTGGTCATAAATTGTGTTCCGCAGTTTAGGTTTAGTAGTTTAGGTTTTTTGCTCGCTGAATGAATTTTTGGCAACAGCTCGTATGCCGTACAATCTCTACAACACCGCCATCTCATCACGGTGTACCATGATGGTGCTGTCTGTATTTTTTATATTAAGGATTTTTAAGATTTCATCGCTGTGTTTTTGGGTGATTTGTTTGGCATTTGCCGAATCAAAACCCACCTGTCCCACCGCAATGCGTACTTTATCGGTGCTGACAATTTCCACCACATCGCCTGCATCAAAATCGCCTTGCACTTCTAGCACGCCCACAGGCAATAGGGATTTTTGTTTTTGGGTGATGGCTTCCACCGCCCCATCATCAACGATAAGTACGCCTGCCATGCGGATATGTGCTGCCAGCCATTGTTTTTTGGCAATCAATTTATCCGCCGCTGCCACCGTCAACCGTGTGCCAATGGCTTCACCTTGTGCCAGCCGTGTGATGACATTCTCCACCTTGCCACTGGCAATGACGGTCGGACAATTGCCCATCGCCGCCAGACGTGCCGCACGGATTTTGGTGAGCATACCGCCACTGCCCCACTTGCCGCCATCGCCTGCCACATCAAACAAATAATCCGCCATCGCTCGCTCGCTCGTGATGAGCTTGGCGTTTGGATTATCTCTAGGGTTGTCGGTGAACACCCCTTCTTGGTCGGTCAGAATAATGTACAAATCCGCCCCCACCATGGTCGCACTCATCGCTCCTAGCGTGTCATTGTCGCCAAATTTAATCTCACCATAGCTGATGGTGTCGTTTTCGTTAATCACAGGCACAACTCGCCAATCCACCAGCTGATTGACCGTTTGACTGATATTCAGATAGCGTGAACGATGTGCCAAGTCATCATGGGTAAGCAATATCTGCGAAGACTGCACGCCTTTTTGGATAAGGGCTTGCCACCATGTCTCAATCAGTCCCATCTGTCCGATAGACGCACAGGCTTGCAGGGCGGGCAGTTTTTTTGGGCGTTCAAGCAAATTCATACGCACCACCCCTTCAGCAATCGCACCACTAGACACCAGCACCACTTCAACACCTTGGGCGTGCAATACAGCAATCTGCCTTGCCCACTCATAGATGGCGGTACGGTCTAGCCCACGCCCATTATTGGTGAGCAAGGACGAGCCGATTTTGACGACAAGGCGTTTTGGGGTGATACAATGCGAAACTGTTGATTTGGTCATGATAAATACAGGCTGATTGAGTTGATTGCTAGCGGCTCTTGCGGCACACCCCTAATACGGTGCATACTCCACCGCCACATCGTAGTCATCGTCATCAAAATCATCGTCGTCGTCCAAGGACAAGCCTTCACGCTCGGCTTTGCGTTTGGCACGGTAGAGTTCTTTTTGGATTTCGGTGTTGTGGCGAACTTCTTCTTCTAGGCGGGCAAAGCGTTCGGACTGTGCTTCGGCAAAGACAGGGTCTTCGGCTTCACGCTCACGCTCTTCTTCGATGGCACTCATTAAGTGGAATTTAATAGCGTCCACCCCATCACCGCTGATGGTCGATGTGCGAAACACCATACCACTCCAGCCTAGGCGTGCCACGATATCCGTACAGACGGCGTTCACTTCGTCATCTGCCAGCTGGTCGATTTTGTTCAGTACCAGTATTTGAGGGAGTTTTGAGAGTTCTTGGGAGAATTTTTCGAGTTCGTTTAGGATAATTTCGGCATTGTCCACAGGGTCGCTGCCATCAATCGGTTTCACATCAATGATATGCAGCAGTCTGCGAGTGCGTGCAACGTGCTTCAAAAAACGAATGCCAAGCCCTGCCCCATCAGAAGCCCCTTCGATAAGCCCCGGAATGTCCGCCATCACAAAGGACTGATGTGTCCCTACGTCCACCACCCCAAGATTTGGCACAAGCGTGGTAAAAGGATAATCCGCCACTTTGGGGCGAGCTGCCGACACTTGACGAATGAAGGTCGATTTGCCTGCATTTGGTAAGCCAATCAGCCCCACATCTGCCACGACTTTTAGCTCAAGTTTTAGGTTTTTGAACTCCCCAAGAAAGCCCGGCACTGCCTTTCTAGGGGCTTGGTTGGTGCTGGTTTTAAAACGCGTGTTGCCAAAACCGCCATCACCGCCTTTTGCCACACGCACCACCTGCCCCACTTCGGTCAAGTCGCCCACCACCACATCAAGGTCGGTATCGATGATGGTTGTACCAACAGGCACATGCAGATACACATCGTCCGCCCCTTTGCCAGAGCAGTTTTTGCTGCCGCCATTGTCGCCACGCTTGGCTTCAAATTTACGAGTGTAACGAAAGTCCACCAACGTATTGGTGTTGTCGTCCGCCACCACGAATACATCACCGCCCTTGCCGCCATCGCCGCCATCAGGTCCGCCTTTTGGGACGAATTTTTCACGGCGAAAACTCACGATACCGTTGCCGCCATCACCTGCCTTTACGGTAATCACCGCTTCATCAATAAAACGCATAATCTTCTCAAAATCATATCAAATAATGAGCGTCATTCTACCACATTTTGCAACAAAACGCTGAACAAACGCCATTGACCCACTAAGTTATCGCAGTGCTTTTGGCAAGCTAAATATCACGTTTTCTTCGATACCGCTTAGCTCTTGTGGGATTTGTCCGCCCCATGCTTGCAAGGTGTCTAGCACTTCTTGGATTAAAATCTCAGGAGCGGACGCACCAGCGGTTACGCCCACCTTTATTACGCCATCAAACCACGCTTTGTTCATTTGGGCGGCATTGTCAATCAAATACGCCTTAGCCCCCAAACGTTCGGCAAGCTCACGCAGGCGGTTAGAATTGCTGGAGTTGGGTGAACCTACCACCAGCACAATCTCGCACGCTGTCGCCAAGGATTTGACAGCGTCTTGGCGGTTTTGTGTGGCATAGCAAATGTCGTCCTTGCGTGGGGTGTGAATGCGTGGAAACCTGTCCTTCAAAGCGTCAATCACGGTGGCGGTATCGTCCATTGACAGCGTCGTTTGGGTAACAAATGCCAGCTCTTGATTGCCATCAAACTTTAAATTTGCCACATCGCGAGCGTCTTCTACCAAGTGAATTCGCCCACCAAACTGGGGGTCAAAGCGTCCCATCGTACCCACCACTTCGGGGTGTCCTGCATGTCCGATTAAGATGGCGTCCATGCCTTCTTTGGCAAATTTATTAACTTCAATATGCACCTTGGTAACCAGTGGACACGTTGCGTCAAACACGGTCAAATCACGGCGTGCGGCTTCATCTTCTACCGCCTTGGACACGCCATGTGCCGAAAAAATCACAATCGCCCCATCAGGCACTTCGTTCAATTCTTCAACAAAGACCGCACCACGGCTCGCCAAATCTTCTACCACAAACTTGTTATGCACCACTTCATGACGTACATAAATCGGCGGATTGAATCGCTTTAAGGCTTCATTGACGATGGCAATCGCCCTATCCACGCCAGCACAAAACCCCCTAGGATTAGCAAGCAAAATCTGCATAATTCCCCCATCTCTCACATTCACCCAATTCAAAACCGCCTACTTTAACACATTTTTAACAGAATAAAAACCAGCTTTAGCCATACAAAAAACGCTTTGGCAATCATCAACCAAAGCGTTTTTTGTGTCTGTATAGCTATAAGCTGCTAATTAATATTGTTGGTCTTCGCCAGCACGGACATTGGCAGAGCTAGCTTCACTTGATTTTGCTTCGCCGTCTGCACTTGCTTCAGCAGGGGCTGCGTCTTTTTGTGCTACATCTGTTTCTTGAGCTGCTGCTTCGGCTTCGCTAGCCACAGCTTCTGTAGACGCTGCCACCGTCTCTTCGGCTTTTACTTCTTCTTTTGCTGGAGCGGTGTTGTCGCACGCTGCCAAGCCAAAAATTGTCGCCGCTGCGACTGCGATTGCACCCACTTGTATAAATTTCATAGCATCTCCGATAAATAATTTATAAATAAAGCATAAGGGCATGTCCAAGGTATCACACACTTACACTCAACACTCAAACAAAAAATGATAAAACTAAAGTGAAATAAAATGCCATATTATAACGAATTTTTGACAAAACACCAATAACGTTCATCACCGTTCACAAAAATTCAGCACAGTTGGTATTTTTGGAGAAATATTATTACAAAATATTACAAAGATTTCTTAGGGGGTAGCCTACATCGGTTTTACGATTTTTAAACGATCACCTTCTAACAACTCCATGTCAGGAGCAAGCGTTACCATAAATCTGTCAAAATACAGCAGCTGTTTGGTCAAAAGTGCAAAATCTCTCGGAAAATGAATGCCGTGGCGTTTGCCCACTTCGCTGATTTCGAGCATAAGCACGTTTAGGCTTTCCGCCTGTTCTCTTGCAGGGTCTTGCACAGGTTTTGTGCTTAGAGTGTCGGCTGGGGCGTGGGGCTGGGCGTGGCTTGCAGGATTATTCACCTTGCCCAGTATTTTTTGCAAGTCTGTGGCAAGCACCGCTACCGATACACGTTTATTCTCGTGCGTCATGCCGATGTCTATCATCGCCTGTGCCATGGCGTGAAAGTCGCTTGCCTGCATGGCTTGCACCAACAAAAAACACGCCTGTAAACTTTTTGGCTCAATCTTACCCATCAAGCCAAAATCCAAAAACCCCACTCGCCCATCATCACACAGCATGACATTGCCAGCGTGCAAATCCGCATGAAACTCCCCTGTCATCATCAAGGACAAAAACCAAGTGTCCAGCACCGTCGCCATCACCTGTTTTGGGTCGGCACGCCCTTGCAATCGTTCATCAACCAGCGAAATCCCTTCAAACAACTCCATCGTCAGCACTCGCCGTGTGGTAAGCTCTTGATAAACCTTTGGCACGACAACCGCAGTATTGCCCACGCTTTGCAAAAACTGATGAAACCGCCCAAGATGGCGACTTTCTGCCACAAAATCCGTCTCCGCCATCATGCGTGTGCGAATCTCATCAATGATGGGGGCAAGATTAGCCAGTCTCATCGATGGAATAAGCCGTTCGGTCAGCCAAAATGCCCCATGCAGCACCCCAAGGTCGGTGGCAATCACCGTACCAACATCGGGTTTTTGCACTTTAATCGCTACCTTTTCGCCAGTTTTTAGCACGGCTTTATGTACCTGTGCGATACTTGCCGAAGCCAGCGGTTTTTTGTCAATACTCGCAAAAATCTGCTCGATATCACCAAGCTCTGCACGCAGCACCGATTCAACCACATCAAAACCAACAGGCGTGGTTGCGTCCAAACACTCTTGAAAAGCCAGCACATATTCTCTTGGGAATATTGATGGCGTGCTTGCGATAAATTGCCCCAGTTTAATATAAGTAACGCCCAATTTTTCAAACGTTTGTTTTAATAAATAAGCATCTGGTTTTTCACCTTTGGCGACACGCAGGACGGATAAACCTGCAATGCTGGCAGTCTTTTGTAATCGTGCCGCAGAAGTAATGCCTTGCTT
>JAUNUB010000145.1:0-3644 GCA_030538375.1 Moraxella sp.
CTTGTACTACCTTTGACGTTGTCGCCTTGTCTCATTTTTATTTTAAATGACTATACCAAATCCGAGTGGCGAATTTAGCCGTTATTTAACCCAAAGCAAGCAAGATTTATCCCCCATAAAGTTTTGCGTGATGAAACTCAAACACACCCCATCAACCAAGAGAGATGACTATGAAACGAATGATGACTATTGCTGGTATAATCGCTGCCACTACGTTTTTGACAGCTTGCAACACCACGACCAATCACCCTGTCAAGCGTACCAATGCCATGCAGATGACCATTCATCAGCAGCTAGAACATGACCGTCAGCAAACGGAGCGTAACAAGGCGAACGTTTTGGCGTTTTATGAAATGGCGTTTAATCAGCATAAGGTGCAACAAGCTGTGAATTTGTACGTTGGCGATAAATACCTGCAACACAATCCCACCGTGGCAGATGGCGGACAGGCGTTTGTGAATGCCTTTGCCCCATTTTTGGCGGAGAATGCAGGCTCTCGTGCGGTTGTTAAACGTGTGGCGGCAGATGGGGATTTGGTGTGGGTGCATGTACACAGCACGCTAAATGCCGATGACGCAGGTGAAGCCGTGGTGGATATTTTTCGCCTAGACAATGACGGCAAAATCATCGAACATTGGGACGTGATTCAAGCTGTGCCTAGCGAGACAGCCAGTGGACGCAGTATGTTTTGATGGTGCTTTGTGCGATGAATGTGCACAGCCATAGCACATCTAGCCCAGTATTTTAATCTAGTGTCTTAAACCTAGTATTTCCAAGTTTTTAAGGATTGGTATATGAACAAAATAGTTGCATTAACCATCTCTGCCTTGGCGATGTTTTCAGTGAGTGCTTACGCCGTAGAGCCAGAGAATAAAAACCTTGATGAGTTGTACCACGCAGCCTTGGCAGAAGGGGGCAAGCTGGTCGTCTATGCTGGTGGCGACACCCCAGACCAACAAAATGGCATTAAAGCCGCCTTTGAAAAACGCTTTCCGGGTATAACCTTAGACACCATTGTGGACTACAGTAAAATCCATGACGCGCGTGTTAATTATCAAATCGCCAATCAGCAAGTTGTCGCCGACGTGGTGCAATTACAGACTTTGCAAGATTTTCCAAAATGGAAAGCCGAAGGAGCATTGTTGCCTTACAAGCCATTGGGCTGGGATAAGGTTTATTCTGGCTTTAAAGACAGTGATGGTGCTTGGACAGGTGTATTTGTTGACGCATTTAGCAATGTGGTAAATCAGTCCGCACTGGGCAATATTACCGCCCCACGTGAAGCCGTGGATTATCTCAACCCTGCCCTAAAAGGCAAAATCATCTCAACCTACCCCAATGATGATGATGCTGTGCTGTTTTGGTACAAGCAAGCCATTGACCAAAACGGCTGGCAGTGGCTTGATGGCTTGATGAAAAACGAGCCGTATTTTGTGCGTGGCACGCAAGCCCCTGCCGATGAAGTGGAATCTGGCAAATATGCCGTAACTTTTTCTACCGATGGTATGCTAAAGCCTGATGGCGGTTCGCATTCTTATTTTGTGCTGCCAAAGCAAGGTGGCTTTGTGGCGTGGGCACAGCGTGCAGCCATCTTAAAAGACGCACAAAACCCAGCCGCCGCCAAGCTGTACCTAAGCTGGCTGCTTGATAAAGACACCCAACAAAACGTCTGGTACATGTGGTCGGTGCGTACCGATGTCCCTGCCCCACAAGGCTATCAGCAGATTTGGCACTACCCAAATGCCAACCTAAAAGAATTTGAAAATTTCATGGCAGACCGAGAAGCCGTAGAATCTTTTAAAGCCAAAGTCAGCTTGTTTGTGGGTGATGTCAAAGGCGAGTCATCGGCAGGCGAATTGGGTTTATTCCCAGTCAAAGCGATTAAATAGTTGAATGTATAGTCAAATAAACTCACTTTAAGACAGACAAAATGAGCGAATATAGTACAAGCAGTACTTACAAGCGAGTTTGGCAATATATTAATGTGAATTTAAAAAAGTCTTGCAATAAAAAAAATGACTGGTATTATACCAGTCATTTTTTATGAGTGTGATTTTTGATATTTTTTAAACACAAGTCAGTTTTTTAGGACAGCTATTTAGTTTAATAACGAACTTATCTTAACAACAGATTTGTCTTAATAATCAGATTTATCCTAATGACAAATAGTACAATTAGGCAGCTGCTCTTTTAGCCATACAACATCTTCATCGATGACTGGATTATTTTTAATCCCCAACCATTGCAAGTTTTTGAGATTGGCAAGCGGACGTATATCCATGATTTGATTATAACCAAGATACAGCTCTTTTAGATTTGTCATCTCGCTTAGACATGCCACATCTCTGATTAGGTTATTACGCAGGCTCAATTGCTCAAGATTGCTTACATCTATCAAAGAACAAATTTGTGATAGCTGGTTATAAGACAAATCCAAGATTTTAAGCCCTTCAAGACAGCCAACTTTTTTGAGTGCGGACACGTCATTGATGTGATTGTTGTTCAAATACAACGCCTGTAGCCCATACAGCTTAGACAGTGGCACGATGTCGGTGATATGATTGTCCGACAACACCAAAACCTTGAGCTGTAGATGATGACGCAGGGGGTACACATCTTCGATTTGGTTGCTGCTTAGATTTAGGTATCTTAGGCTCGTGATTTTGGCAAGGGCGTGTATCTCGTCCAGACCATTATCGCTTAGATTAAGGTCGATAAGTCTGGGCAATGTCGCCAAGGCATCTATATTCTTGATTTGATTGCGAGCGAGATTGACAGCAGTATATTGCGTACTGTCTAATACATCACCTACATATCGTAGTGCTTGATTAACAAGGTGCAGACGAGTACTTTTGCTACCAATGTCTTTGTCTGTAACAGCTTGATTGGGTGCTTGATTGGTGCTCATACCTGCTACACTCCTTTGATAACTTTGACGCTGCTGGAAACTTGGCGTGCCCGAATGATAATCGGCAGAGCCATTTCCCAACTCGGTATATCTGGCAAATAACTGTTTCATGAAATATTTCCACGGTCAATATAGGGTATCACTTACTTGGAATTTTTTGATGTGTCTGTATTTTGTTTTTAAATGAAAAAACTCAGTACAAAAGATTAATATATCCTAAAACGGCAAACAAAAAATTCTTTGGCGAAATAAAAAAACACTTAACAATAAAAGGCTCTTAATAACTCACTTAAAACATATTGCATAATAAACTGGGTGCATTCTGTAATTTAAATTAACCTGCTTTCAGAATTAATACAAAAATAAACAAATTACGTTATTAATTTGTATCAATCTTTACAAGGTCTGCTCATGATAACATAGTGCAAGCGAAATTCAAGGGGGGGGGGGGGTGAATTAGTGTTGTTTTTTTGCAATTATTTTTTAATTGATTAGGCTTTTTGTCATCATTCTTTAGCATAAATGGTGTTATAATCAAAATCTTTAACATTTATTGACAATATTATAAAGAATTTCATATAAACACAGCTGTATGCTTGTTAAGATTAATCAAAATTAATAAATTCTTTTAGACTACGTCGTCTGACATTGCACAAACCCCAAAGGCAAGAAATAGCAAATGATTAACACGCTTTTTCAAAAATACATTGATGGGCAGTATCGCTTATTTATATAA
>JAUNUB010000145.1:3654-4310 GCA_030538375.1 Moraxella sp.
TTAGTTTTTTTAATATAATAGCTATTATACCAACGCCAAAATAATAAAATAAAAGTGTGAGCAATTGTACAAATCACTCACACTTTTAAAATAGGGAATTCAAAACAGGGAATATATTAGCTACGCCTAGTTTTGCGTGATAACATGGTTTTGTGTAATAGGTTTTGCGTGATAAAGGCGGTAGGCTTACAAACAGTTTGGCGGCTTTGGCAGTCCTGCAATGCGATTGACATGGCGAGCAACCAACCCTGTGGCAAACAATTGCTGAAGTTTGGCGTTATTAATCTCGTCATTTGGCAGGGCAAGCATTAGGTGCTTGATGAGTGGGCGAGTGCTGGGGCTGTGATGATACTGCTCAAAAAACGCACGCACCGCCCCCAAGATACGATAATGCACCGCTTCGAGCTGTACATTTAGCGTGTCGGCGAGCGTTTGGGCGATGGCAGGTGTCCATAGCATGTGGTCGCACAGGTGTCCGTCTTGGTCTAGGGTTAAGTTTGGGACAGGATTTGATGGGCGATTAGGCAGGGCATTTGCTGTGGCGGTCATATGATTGGTCGGTTGCTGTGGGTTAAATTTGGGGTTGGGATTAATAAGAAGTACGCTTTAGTCAAAAAAGGCTTTGGAATAATTTGCAATAAAAAGACTTTGAAATA
>JAUNUB010000146.1 GCA_030538375.1 Moraxella sp.
TGTTCATTGCAGTATTTTCCTATGATGCTGTAGATAATGATAGGGTGTATTGCAGCTAGAAAATAAAGAACAATGGACAGCATTAAATACCGTTGTGATGGTAGAATCTATCCGTGATAGTAAAGACAATCGCCACTGAACGCCGTTATTATCTCACTTCACTGACAGAGCTAGGAAGCATTGCAGATGCCATTCGCAGTCATTGGTTAATTGAAAACTCTCAGCATTGGGTACTAGATGTTATCTTTGGTGAAGACAATCAAAAACACCTTGAACGCAATGAAAAGGCAAACAAAGCCCTGCTGACAAGAACAGCTTTAAATCTAATTCGTGCCAATGGTGATGAAAAGTTGTCTGTTAAACGTAGTAAGATGCGGGCTTCACAAAATAAGGATTACCTTGAACAGTTGGTTTTTGGAGGGAATTTATAGTGCAATTGAACTATAAGTTACAAAACCTATTTGGTATCAGAGCAAAAATTGTGTATCATAAAGAGTTTGATAATTTGACTGCCAAGCAAGTGATTGTTTTTGCTGTTGGTAGCAATGAATAACCGCAATTTTGAGCAACACAAAGAGCATTTATGTTAAAAAAACTTAGAGCATTTTTTGCACTTGAAGCAGCTGGGGGCATAGTCTTGGCGATGGCAGCACTGCTTGCGATGATTGTCGCCAATTCGCCATTACAAGGTCTGTACAATGACTTCATTCATGCACCTGTCGTGGTGCAGCTGGGGGCGTTTGAGATTGCCAAAGACGCTCATCATTGGATTAACGATGGTTTGATGGCGATTTTCTTTTTTCTTGTGGGGCTTGAGTTAAAACGTGAAGCTCTGGTTGGCGAACTGTCTGATGTTAAACAAATACTACTACCTGCGGTGGCAGCGGTGGGTGGTATGATAGTGCCTGCCTTGATTTATACGGCATTTAACTACCAAAATCCTGATTTTATTAATGGCTGGGCAATTCCTGCTGCTACCGATATTGCCTTTGCTATTGGTGTGCTAAGCCTGCTGGGTAGCAAAGTACCGAACGCACTCAAAATATTTTTGGTGTCCATCGCCATCTTTGATGACCTTGGGGCGATTATCATCATTGCACTGTTTTATACGGCGGATTTATCCTTGTTTTCGTTGGCGGTGGCCGGGGTGTGTTTGCCGCTGCTATTCTTGCTCAATCGTATGAACGTGGTGCGTTTAACCCCTTATTTGTTGATAGGACTTGTAATGTGGGCGGCACTTTTAAAATCTGGGGTACATGCTACCTTGGCGGGCGTACTCTTGGCATTTTTTATTCCGCTGGTGAACAAATCCGATGCCGAACACTCGCCATTAGAAGAATTGGAACACGACCTGCATAATACCGTCGCTTATGGCGTGTTGCCGCTATTTGCCTTTGCCAACTCTGGCATTTCGCTGGCTGGTGCGGGCATTGATAGCTTGTTGCATTCTGTGCCTTTGGGGATTACCGCAGGGTTGTTTTTGGGTAAGCAAATCGGCGTTATGCTTGCTGTATTCATTGTGATTAAACTGGGATTGGCAAGCCTGCCAAAGGGGTGTAATACACGCCAAATCTACGGTGCGTCCTTGTTGTGCGGTATCGGTTTTACCATGAGTTTGTTTATTAGCGGCTTGGCGTTTGGTGGTTTGCCCGAAGGTTTTGACCCACGACTTGGTATTATTCTGGGTTCTATTTTGTCAGGCGTAGCAGGCTATTTGGTGCTGCGTGGGGCTATCAAAGACGCTGACCACCCAACCTTGGTGGTGAATGCAGAACAAGGCTATCTAAGCAACCACTCATGATTTTCTTTGAATTTTTTGCTAAAAAACAGTCTTGATGGCTGTTTTTTTGACGTTATTTTTGACATTGTTTTGAGATAATTAGCTAAAATTCTTTTTTTGTTTGTATTTTTTGTTTACAATAGTATAGGGTCTGTTGACATTTCGTCTTTGTAGATAAAAATGAGATAAATCGTAGTGCTTTCAAGAAAAAAACGCAGGTTGATAGTTATTCTATCAAGCAAGTTTTTGACGATGAAAGACAAGATTTAGCCATTTTTAGCACAAAAGCCGTACGTTTACCACAAACTTCAAACTTAATTGTTTGGCGTGATGAATTGTCGGCAGACCCTAATACTTTTTTACAAAAAAATGGACAATCCTATGAATTATAGCACTGTTAAAGACATGGCGGTACAACTTAGTTATGACGATAAATTACGCCTTGCGTCTCTTATGCTTCAGATGGCGATTACCAAAAACTCCTTGGCTCAAACCAAGCAGGCAGATGTGTCCAGCAATGAGCCTGAGTCCGCCGATTATCAATATTGTCTTGAACGCATTCTAAAAAGCAAACCCAATAAACTGACCGCCCTAAAAAAGTTTTTGGAAGCCATGCTGGAATTTCGTGGCGGAGAAAGCACAGACATCAATGACATCATCAAACGCCTACAGTTCAAAAAAGTCATTCGTCTTGATGGTGAAGTGGTGGTATACTTATCATGATAATTGTCGTGATAAACTGGACAAATAAATTCACAATCCACGCCATAATTTGACAAAAAACATTACAATCGTTAAGGTGATATTGGCTATACTATGGATAAGTCGGCGGGTAAGCCCCAAAGGCGACACCTATTACATCAACCAAAATCGGAATTTTTATTATGAAAACTGCATTAATCGCTGGCTTGGCACTATCAGCATTGACCTTGAGTGCCTGTAGCACAAACAAAGCTGACACCCCAAACAACAAACCAAGCCACACCATCAAAGGTGAGCGTGGCGATGGGGTTCGTCATGATGGCAAGCGTGGTGAGCGTGGTGAACACCGTGAAGAAAAGCGTCATGACAGTCATGACAAGGGTCGTGATTATGCTCACCAATATCAGTGCGACAATGGTGCGGCGATTACTGCCAAGTACAATCCACGTGCAGGCAATGCAGTGATTAATGTTACTGCACCTAGCCTAAGTCTAAACAATCAAGATATTGAGATGAAACATGCACGCAGCGGCTCTGGTATGCGTTTTGTGAATGATACCAACCCTGCCAGCCTGTACGAATGGCATACCAAAGGGGCAGAAGGTCTGCTAACGGTGAATGTTGGTGGTACAGCATACGAGCTACAGTGCCAAGGCGAAGCACGCCCAACCATGCCACAAGACCGCAATCACCAAGGCATGTAGTCGTTACGGTCTTGAGCTGATTGTTAAAGCACATCTGTTTCTTTCAGATGTGCTTTTTGTTGTATACTGATGAATTGATGAATTATGTGGCGAATTTTGGTATGATGAAATGAATTTTGAAAGTTTTAAAAAGGTTATCAATAGGAGGGTTTGCTATGAAATCATTTGTTACGCTGACATCGCTTATCACGCTTGGCTTGTTGTCGGGCTGTGCCAGTACGGGCGGCTTTAGTTCGGCAAATAAATTTAGTCAAAGCGACTGTCAAGCCCCCAACTGGTATGCCATTGGCGTGGCGGACGGCAAAGCTGGCAAATACCCACATCAAATCGCCCGCTACCAAAAAACTTGCCAAGGCATCGATACACCCAATCGTGAACAGTGGGAACAAGGTCGCCAAGACGGCTTAAAAAGCTACTGCACCAAGGGCAATGCCTATGAGCTGGGTGTGCGTGGGTTGGCGTTAAATAACGTCTGTGCTGATGATGTTGCCCTTGAGCTACAACAGTCGCACGACCTTGGCTATCGTCAGTATTATATGCGTGAGCGTTTGAGCTATGATAATTGGTATTCGCCTTTTTATCGTCCGTGGTTTGCCCCTATGCCGTATGGTTATTGGTGAGTTGGGCAACAGATTACAAAGTGTGATACAAGCCTGTAAAGCTGTACATGAACGTGGGTCTTGCCTAGCTTTGTCCAAAAAATAAACTAAAGCTCCCAAGCGGTTGAACCCCACCCCAAAAGTTAGACACTAACCTTTAGGGTGTTTTTATGAAATACACACAATCTTTTAAACTTGATGTCATTGCTTAGCACAAAGCTTACCACAAAGAAGGACATAGCCTATCTTCTACCGCCAAGCACTTTAGGCTTGATGCTAGCATGGTGAGAATATGGGTCGCTTTGTTTGATGCACACGGCGTATCAGGCATTGCAACACGCACCAGCAAAGCAGTGTACTCTGCCGATTTTAAATTATCTGCCATCAATCTTCTATAGTTAAAATAAGGGGCTGACGTAGATTAGCAACTGTGATATACTACAAAAATGAAGATAACTCA
>JAUNUB010000014.1 GCA_030538375.1 Moraxella sp.
AAAAACTTGTTTGATAGAATAACTATCAACCTGCGTTTTTTCCTTGAAAGAACTGTGATTTATCTCATTTTTATCCACAAAGACGAAATGTCAACAGACCCTATATTTTTTTAGAAAAGTCCGCTGTAAATTAATTGCACACCCACCACAGCCAGCAAACAACCAAAGGCACGTTTGAGCGTTTGAGCAGGCAGAACGTGAGCGAGCTTAGCACCGACCTTTGCCATGATAAAGCTAGCAATGCTCACCACAACAAACGCCCCAATATGCACAAAACCTATCGTCCCTGTTAGCGATAATTCGTCTACAGACGTACGCCCAAACCACATAAAACCTATCGCCCCAACCAAGGCAATAGGCAAACCGCACGCCGCCGATGTACCGACAGCTTGTTTCATGGCGATGCCATTGTACGACAAATATGGTACGGTGAGACTGCCTCCACCGATACCAAATATCGCCGATAGCAGTCCAATCACCACACCAGCACCGCTTTGGGCGTAGTCTTTGGGCAGGGGTTTGTTAGGGTTTTCTTTGCTTGGAAAAAACAGCATTTTAATCGCCATCAGCACCGCCCCTGTACCGATGATGGCTTGTAGGGCATTGCCTTGAATCATCGTTGCCAGCCACGCCCCCACAAGACTGCCAAGCACCAAACCCTTTGCCATATTTTTGAACACGTCCCAGCGTACGCCCCCACGCTTGTGGTGAGCGGTCATGGAGCTAATAGAAGTGATGATGATGGTTGCCAGTGCTGTACCCACCGCCACATGAGCCACCACATCATTTGGCATACCATAGGCGGCAAATATCCACACCAACGCAGGCACGATAATCAGACCGCCGCCCACACCAAACAACCCAGCACACACGCCAGCCACCATGCCAGCCATGACAAACCACAGATACATCATGTTACTACCCCAATCCATGCACAAAATTGTGCTATTATAACGCAACTATTACCCAATCATCACTTATTTTCTTAAAGTGTTGCCATCTTCATCTTTTTAAGTTAAAAAACAAGATAAATACTGGCATTTTAAGAAAAACCGACAAAGGAGTATTAGGACGTACTGGACATTCATCATACAGAATGACATCACGCAAAATAACATTGCACAAAAATGACAAGGTTAGCCATTTTTTAGGGTCTGCCGACATTTCGTCTTTGTAGATAAAAATGAGATAAATCGCCCTTCTTTCAAGGAAAAAACGCAGGTTGATAGTTATTCTATCGGCTAAGTTTTTGACGATGAAAGACAAGATTTAGCCATTTTTAGCACAAAAGCCGCGCTTTAGCACAAACTTCAAATTTAATGGTTTGGCGTGATGAATTGTCGGCAGACCCCAGCCACAAGCAAGCAAGTTTTAAAACATTGCTTATCTTGTAAGATTCTGCATGATGAAAGTGAAGCCGCCCTATTACCATTGATACTATGACAACATATGCCACTCATCTTGAGCTTGAATTCGCCACGCCAATTGCCCATCGGCATTTTGCAGTGATAGACAGCACCAACACCCAGCTTATTGCGGATATTGAACGCAATATCCTAGAGTGCGACCGCCATCATCTGTACACTGCCGACACCCAAAACAAAGGGCGTGGGCAGCATGGCAGAGTGTGGGTAAGTGGGGCAGGCAATGTGTTTTTGTCGCTGTATGTGCCTATTGGCAGTCATGTCGATGGCAGTCATGTCAGTGGTAGCCATGCCAACCATCATCTGCACGCCAAGCAGTCAAATTTACCTGTGCTTGCCAAGCTGTCTGGGCTGCTGTCGCTGGTCGTGGGCTTGTCTTTGTATCGTATGCCTATCATGACAAGGCTTAATGAGTATCGTTCACAGCTTAATTTGCCAAAGGTGGGTGTCAAGTGGGCAAATGATTTGGGCTATTATGATGAGCAGCTGGGTAAGTTTCAAAAACTTATCGGCATTCTTATCGAACCAGTGTTCAAGCGTGTCAATGGCAAGTCCGCCATGGTGGGCGTGGTCATTGGCGTGGGGCTAAATGTCATGAGCAGCCCTGTCATCACCGATGGTCTGTATCATGCGGTGAGTGTGCAAGATTTGTTAAGTTGTACCAAAATGCACGGTGCTACCGACTGGGCGGACAATCCGACATCAAGCCCACAAATCAAAACAACAAGCAACACACATGCAAATAGCATAAGTGCTACAACAAGTGGACTTGACGATGGTTCATTTTTAAAAAAGGTACTACTACCACAGCAGTGGTACGCACCCATCAGCACGGCTATTTTGCACGCCATTCATCAGCACAATCTGCTCACCGATACAGAGCGTTTGCAGGCGTTTGTCAGTGAATTTCATCAAGCACATGTTTTGTCAGATAGGTGGGTTAAGATATTTTTACAAGATGACCGCCAGTCTGTCCATGCACAAGGTATCTGCACAGGTATCAGTACCGATGGGGCATTACTTTTGATGAATGATGGGGTGGAACGTGCGATATTTGCTGGATTGGCTCAGATGGGGTAGGATTGTAAGCCACTATTTTGAGCATTTGAACCCCCAAAGGTTAGCTGTCTAACTTTGGGGGCTTTAGGGGTGTGTCTTTGCGGTACACTTTAAATTACCGAATAGAACCACCGAACGGGCTTTAAACAAAACAAACAAATATCACACGTCCAGATATTCCAAAATGGACACGGCAGCATCTCGCCCTTCGGCAATGGCAGTAACCACAAGGTCTGAACCACGTGTGATATCGCCCCCTGCGAATACCTTGTCATTGGCGGTCTGCTGGGCAATCTTACCCAAGGCTCTGCCTGCGATGATACGCCCCTTGCTATCGACCGTTACGCCCACACTACCCAACCACGGCATCGCATGTGGAGCAAAACCAAACGCCACAATCACCGCATCACAAGCGATGGTGTGTTCACTACCTGCGATGATTTCGGCACTTTGGCGACCGTTGGCATCAGGCTTACCCATCTGGGTCTTGACCACGCTAATGCCTGTTACTTTGCCGTGCTTATCGGTATTAATCGCCACAGGCTCGGCTTCGATTTGGACAGGTTGGGCGTTAAAGGTGAAATTCACCCCTTCTTCGCCAGCATTGGTGTATTCCTTGCGACTGCCCGGCATATTGGCAGCGTCTCGGCGGTACACGCAAGTTACTTCGCTCGCCCCTTGTCGCACCGACGTGCGTACGCAGTCCATGGCAGTATCGCCGCCGCCCAAGACCACCACACGCTTGTTCGCCATGCTCACGTAATCAGCCGCTGGCAAGTTCATCAGCTCTTGGGTATTGGCAATCAAAAATGGCAAGGCAGAATACACGCCATCAGCGTCTTCGCCTGCGATACCAGCACTCATGCCTTGATACGTTCCCACGCCCAAAAACACCGCGTCATATTCCGCCACGATGTCATCAAGGCTCACGTCTTGCCCCACATTCACCCCAAGGCGAAACTCAACACCCATCTCACTAAATAGCCCACGGCGACGTATCATCACGTCTTTTTCGAGTTTGAACGCTGGGATACCAAAGGTGAGCAGACCGCCTATCTCGGCTTGGCGTTCGTACACCACCACGTCCACGCCTGCTCGTGTCAGCACGTCCGCACAACCCAATCCAGCAGGCCCTGCACCGATGACGGCAACTTTTTTGCCAACCTTTGGCACGGCGGACACATCAGGTTTCCAGCCCATTTCAAAGGCTTTTTCGGTGATGTATTTTTCGATATTGCCGATGGTTACCGCCCCAAACTCGGCATTTAGCGTACAATCCCCTTCACACAGACGGTCTTGGGGGCAGACACGTCCGCATACTTCGGGCAGGGTGTTGGTTGAGTGTGCCAGCTCCGCCGCTTCGATGATACGCCCTTCATTGGCAAGCCTTAGCCAGTTGGGAATGTTGTTGTGCAAGGGACATTTGTTTTGGCAATAAGGATTGCCGCACGCCAAACAGCGGTCTGCCTGCGACTGGGCTTGGGTGTCGGTAAAGGGTTGATAAATCTCCACAAAGGACAGCTTGCGTGTCTCAAGGGTGATTTTTGGTGGATCAACACGTGGCAAATCGATGAATTGATAAACGTTCTCTTGGCTCATGATACTTATCCTTTTTTGCCAGTTGCTTGGCAAATCTGTCAATCCTTGCAATTCACAAGCTCATTTAAGCTGCTGATATTGCAAAGAAAAAATTATAAAAAAGTTATTGAATGGCAGGCATTACTGTGCCACCAGCCTAATCTCATCGGTCGCACGTCGTCTATGCCCAAGCAGGGCGTGCACGTCATTGGCTTTTGGCTTGATGAGTACGAATTTTTCGACAAAACTTGCCCAATTCGCCAAAATCTCTTCGCCAATACGACTGCCTGTCAGCTCTACATGGCGACTGATAAGTCCACGCAGATTCTCTTGGTGCATCGGCAAATCATGAATACCCAAGCCATGCACCAGCTCTGGGTTGATACGTCCGCCAAATCTGCCGTCCACGTCCAGTACATAGGCATAACCGCCTGTCATGCCAGCACCGAAGTTGATACCTGTCTTGCCAAGCACCACCACCACACCGCCTGTCATGTATTCGCAGCCATTGTCGCCGATACCTTCGATGATGGCAGAAGCCCCAGAGTTACGCACCGCAAAACGCTCGCCTGCACAGCCACTGGCAAACAGCTCACCCCCTGTCGCCCCATACAGACAAGTGTTGCCTGCAATGGTCGCTTCTTGGGCTTTGAACGCCACGCCAGTATGGGGACGTATCACGATGCGTCCGCCTGCCATGCCTTTGCCCACATAGTCATTGGCGTCGCCTGTGAGCGTGATATTCACCCCACCTGCCAGCCACACGCCAAGGCTTTGTCCTGCTGTGCCATTCAACGCAATGTCAAACCGCTGTTCGCCATTGCCACGGTTGCCATGCACTTTGGCGATTGCCCCCGATAGGGTTGCACCCACCGAACGGTCTAGGTTGGATACATCAAAACGCATGTTCACATCTTGCCCTGCGTTCTGCCCCCCATCAAGGGCAGCCTGTGCCGCTTGCATGATTTGACTGTTTAATACGCCTTTGTCCAGCGGTGGATTGTTGGTTTGACAAAATGCCGAACTGCCAGCAGGCACTTTGGGCTGATATAGCAGTCTTTGCAAGTCCAAACCACGTTGTGCTGCGGTTTTACCTTCGATGACTTCTAGCAAATCGGTACGCCCAATCAAATCGGTCAATTGGCTCACCCCAAGACTTGCCAAAATCTCACGCACATCTTCGGCGATGAATTTAAAATAATTCATCACTTTATCCGCATCACCGTGATAATGCTTGCCACGCAAGGTGTCGTCTTGGGTGGCGATGCCTGTGGCACAGTTGTTCAAATGACAAATCCGCAGATAACGACAACCCAGTGCCACCATAGGTCCTGTACCAAAGCCAAAGCTCTCCGCCCCCAATATCGCCGCCTTGACAATATCAAGCCCAGTCTTCAAACCACCGTCCACCTGTAGGCGTACCTTGTGGCGTAGGTTGTTCTCGACCAAGGCTTGTTGGGCTTCGGCAAGTCCTAGCTCCCACGGACTGCCTGCGTACTTAACACTGGATAAGGGCGACGCTCCTGTACCGCCATCATAGCCTGCGATGGTAATTAAATCTGCATACGCCTTGGCAACCCCTGTGGCAATCGTCCCTACCCCCGGCAAGGACACCAATTTCACCGAAATCAAGGCGGTGGGGTTGATTTGTTTTAAATCAAAAATCAGCTGTGCCAAGTCTTCAATCGAATAGATGTCGTGGTGCGGCGGCGGTGAAATCAAGGTCGAACCCGGTACGGCATAGCGAAGTTTGGCGATATAGGGCGTAACTTTATCCCCCGGCAACTGTCCGCCTTCTCCGGGTTTTGCCCCTTGTGCCACCTTAATCTGAATGACATCGGCACTCATTAAATAAGCAGGCGTTACGCCAAAACGCCCAGACGCCACTTGCTTAATGCGTGAAACCTTGTCCGTGCCGTAGCGTTTGCTGTCTTCGCCGCCTTCGCCAGAGTTGGAGTAGCCACCCAAGCGGTTCATTGCCTGTGCCAAGGATTCGTGTGCTTCAGGGCTTAACGCCCCAATGGACATCGCTGCACTGTCAAAGCGTGCGTACAGATTGTCGGCAGGCTCGACGCTGTCAATATCAATGGCGGTGCAGTCTTCACTTTTTAGGCGTAGCATATCACGAATGGTTGCCACAGGACGATTGTTCACCGCATCACGATACAGCTTATATTTGGCATAATCGCCTGTATTGACCGCCGCTTGTAAGGTGTTCACCACTTCTGGATTGTAGGCGTGGTATTCGCCTTGGGGTTTGAACTTGAGCAAGCCGCCAGCGTCCAACTCACGGCTGGCTCGCCATGCGTTTTTGTGCGTTTGGCTGATTTGGCTATGCAGTTCGGCAAAATCCGCCCCTGCCACACGGCTTTTAATCTTGCCAAAACATAAGCCCACGACATCATCACCAAGCCCCACCACTTCAAACAATCTAGCACAGCGATAAGACGACACACAAGAGATTCCCATCTTGGACATAATCTTGTACAAACCCTTATTAATGCCGTTACGGAAGTTCGCCACCACCGCACGCAAGGGCTTGTGTATCACGCCATCACGCACCATATGGGCTAGGCTTTCGTATGCCAAATACGGATATACCGCCGTCGCCCCAAGCCCAATCAACACCGCAAAATGGTGTGGATTGCGAGCTTCTGCCGTCTCTACCAAGATGTTGGCATCACAGCGTAAATTATCCGCAGACAGACGTTCTTGTACTGCTCCTACTATCAAGGCGGACGGTATGGGCTGCACGTCTTTGGTCAGTCCTTTGTCGCTTAGCACCAGTAGCACCGCCCCTGCACGCACCGCTGCCACTGCCTCATCACACACACGGCGAATGGCGGTCTTGAGCGTCTCAGATACTGAGTACAATAGGCTGATGACGGCGTGCTTATAATGGCTTTGGTCAAGGTGCATAAGCTGCTGCATGTCAGACGGCACAAGGATTGGCGAACCAAAACTTACTCGGCTAGACATGCCTTCTGCCTCAAAAAACACGCTCATCTCACGCCCAATGCTGGTGCTTAGGCTCATCACATGGGCTTCACGCAAGGGGTCAATGGGCGGATTGGTAACTTGTGCAAAATACTGACGAAAATAATCAAACACCAAGCGAGAGCGTTCGCTAAGCACTGCAAATGGCGTATCGTCCCCCATTGAGCCAACCGCCTCTTGTCCTGCCTCACCCAGCACACGCACGACACTCTCAAGCTCTTCTTTGTCATACAGATATTGCTTGTGATAGATGGCAAGCTCGGCATTTGACAAGCACACTTCACCCACTTCATCGTCTGACATTTGTTCAAATGGCACAAGTTTTTGCACGTTTTTGCCAAGCCATTCTTTATAAGGATAACGCCCACGCAGGTCATTATCAATCTCATGCGACTGGAGCAATTTGCCTTCTTTGGTGTCAATTACCAAAAGCTGCCCTGGACCGACACGCCCTTTTTCAACCACTTCATCGGGGGCATAATCCCAAATACCAATCTCGGACGCAATGGTAATCAAGCGGTCATTGGTGATGGCAAACCGTGCAGGACGCAAGCCATTACGGTCAAGGTTGCACGCCGCATAACGTCCGTCCGTCAGCACAATGCCAGCAGGCCCGTCCCATGGCTCCATGTGCATGGAATTAAAGTCATAAAACGCCCGCAAATCATCGTCCATATCAGGATTATGCTGCCAAGCAGGCGGTACAAGCAGACGCATCGCACGGAACAAATCCATGCCGCCATTGACGAATACTTCTAGCATGTTATCCATGGAGCTGGAGTCCGAGCCTGTCTCATTGACAAATGGGGCGGCACTTTGCAAATCTGGAATGAGCGGCGTGTGGTATTTGTACGCTCGTGCCGCCGCCCACGCACGGTTGCCTGTGATGGTGTTAATCTCGCCATTGTGTGCCAAATAACGAAAGGGCTGAGCCAACTGCCAGCGTGGCATGGTATTGGTCGAAAACCGCTGATGAAACAGACAAATCGCCGACTGCATACGCAAATCCGCCAAGTCCAAATAAAACTTTGGCAAGTCCTTGGGCATACACAAACCCTTATAAATCACGGTCTGATTGGACAATGAGCAGATATAAAAATCCTTGTGGTCAATGCGTTTTTCGATACGGCGACGTGTTACAAACAGACGACGCTCAATATCACGCACACGCCAGCCCTGCGGAGCGTTCACGAATACTTGCTTGATGGTCGGCATGTCCGCCAGTGCAATGCTGCCCAGCACCGCCGTATCAATCGGCACATCACGCCATGCCGCCACGCCCAAGGTCTCTTGGGTCAGCTCTTCATTGATAATGGCGATACATTCTGCGGCAATGCTCTCGTCTTTTGGCAAAAACACCTGCCCTACCGCAAAATTCTGTGCCAAACTAAAGCCGCTGTCTGCCGCCACCGCCCGAAAAAACGTCGCAGGCATCTGCATAAGCAGTCCGCAACCATCGCCTGTCTTGCCGTCCGCCAAAATCGCCCCACGGTGCTGCATACGAGACAGACCCAAAATCGCATTACGCACGACTTTGTGGCTCTGCACGCCATCGATATTAGCAATCAAACCAAAACCGCAGTTTTCACGTTGCTCGCTTGCGTCATACAGCCCTTGATAAGATAAATCTATTGCACTATTCATCATACTTCCTTTTGGGATAATCCCACTTACACCAACTCTTAACAATGTGTCATGATTGGCAAAAAATTGGCAAAATTCGCTGAATTGGTCGGTTTTTTTAGAATAAAATCCAAGACAAACCACCATCAAAGTCCGACAAAAATACGCAAAAAAGCCCATTTTGTCAAAGGCTTTTTTTGGTCTAAGCCCTTGTCATTACTCACTTTTCTACGATTTAAACAATTCTCATTTGCTATAACTTATCATTTTATATAATAACTTTATAAATAAAATCCTTGTCCATCTCGCCACTTTGTCATTTCATCACAAAAACAGATATATTCATCAGAATATATAATAATTTACCCAAAAAATTCAGTGGGGAATTTTGGTTGAATTTTGTGCAGGGGGTTAGGGAATTGGGGTGTGTTGGAATAGATTGTGGGTTGGTAGATGTAGAGCGGCGTAAGCCCACGATTTATGAGCCGAAATTCAACATAAGTCATAGCGTGTGGTATAAGCCTGCGTTTGCACCAAACCCACGACACTCCCATATTTTGCACAAAACAAATTGATGGGCTTACACCGCAACCCTACGCAATTGTGAAATGTATTGTATTGATAGGCGAACTAACGCTGGGCTAACGCCACAATCTACACCCTAAATTGAATGCAGATTGGTAAAAAATGCAAAATATTGTAGCGTGTGGCATAAGCCCATGATTTTTAACAATAATCCACGGTTTGATTTTAATGCTGGGTTTACACCCAGCCTACGCACTACAAGCCAGTGGCGGACAATCGCAATATGGCAGGCGATAAGCAAGCTACGCAACCAGCCAAGCCAGCACCAGCCAAGCAGTCAAACACCAGCGGCTATCATTTACCCGATAATATTAATGCCGACTGGGCAAAAAGCACCAGCAAAAACCCTGTCATCACGCCACGTCAAAAACAGCTTATCCAAGCCGTACAACAAGCACGGCAAGAGGGTCTAACCGATGACGCTGATATTACCAATCATGCGGCACGCTCATTACAAGTGAGCAGTCAAGACCTAAACCAGCAAGGCATGGGTAGTCTTAGCAAGTTTGAGCTTGATGTAATGGCAGCGATTAACACCTTAGACAACACAGACAGCGACAAACTTAACAAGGCAATGGACAAGGCGAACAAAATAGTTGCTAAACCGTCCGACAGTTTGCAAGTTGATAATAAGGTGAGCAATCAAGATAATTCGGATAAAACAAGCCAACCACAAGTAGCACCGCAGGCAGAACAAGCCGACGACAGCCAAGCAACCGCTGAACCAACAGCCAAAAATGAAACCCATACCAAAGAATATCTAGCCGACGCTAAAGAAGCCCAAGCCCTAGTCGATGAATACAAGGCAAGTGGTATCAACCCTTTGCAGATTAAGCACGTTGATAAACAGCTAAGCGGTGGTTATATATCCAATGCTGTAAATATCGTCAATAACATCAAAGCAGGCAAAAAGCCACAGATAGGAGCTGATAACAAGCACCGTGTGATTGATGACACAGGCGATGGTATCACGCTTGCCAATAAGACCCAGTACAGCTTTGCGGTATGGGCTTATGAGAAATTGCAAGGTGGTGAGCAAGACAACAAGCAAGGCAACAATCAGAGCAATAAGGCAAGTGATGGTGCGGCAACAAGCACCATTGAGCTGACAGGCAAAGAGTTTGGCGAGAATGAAACTAAAAACATTCAATTACTACGCCAAAAAGCAATTGACTACTTACAGAGCCTAAAAGGTGATTATGTTACGATACCAGCTTTGGCACATGTTGAACAAGACCCACAGGTTGAAATTCGTGAGCGTGGTATTAAACATATTGAAAGCTACAGTGCAGACCCAAGAAAGTTGCAAATCCTAGTCAAAATCAAAGACGTGTTGGCGACCGCCGAATACCTGTATTCTGAAAATAATGTCAAAAAAGACAAAAAGCTAAACATTGAGAAATATCACTACTTAAAAAACACGGTTAAGATAGATGGCAAGTCGTTTGAGTTTGTATTGGTGATTGAAAAAGACCAAAATGGCTTGTTGCATTATGATATTTTGACCAATAAATATGCTGAACGACACCTAGCAAATGCACAAAAAAACGGTCTTGAGAATATAGTCCCTGAAAAAAGTCAGGGGTACGCTCAAGACCTTGCAGATACTATACCAAACCAACCCTCCGAAGTCAAGCCGTCCCTACCTGACTTTAGTAACAACAAAGTATTCACCGCAGACCTTGTGGAAAAAGCTCGTGCAAGAATAAAATCCAAGATGGCTAGGCTAAACAGCGGCATTGACCCTGAACTGCTGTTTGATGGCATGGTGGTGGCAGGGGCGTATGTCGAGAGCGGTATTCGCAAGTTTGCTGAGTATGCTCGTATGATGAGTGATGATTTTGGTGATGGTATCAAGCCGCATTTGTTGTCCTTTTGGGAAGCGGTACGCCACTCACCTGATATTGACACCAGCAAGATGACTTCTGCTGCTGACAGCAAAATCCAATACGATGAGATGATGAAAGCGGTCAAGGCGGTGGAGCATACCACTAAAATGTATGACAATCCAGCCGTCATACAAGAGCTTGCCGAGATGGTAATGGCTCATAAAGACTATGACAGAATTTATAAAAAAAGTCCTGATGAACGTAGCGGTGCAAGATATTTTGCAGAAATGGTGCATGACGTGATGGGCAGTATCAGCCGTGAAAACTTAGCACTGTATAAAGATTTTTATAGCAATAAAGAGCATTACATCGATAAGATTAAAACAGCGGTAGAAAACCCTGCACTTGGCAATCCTATTCCGCAAACCCCAAAAAACCATACCCCAAAAGCCAAAAAGAACCCCATTCAAACCAAGAATGATGTGCGTAAAACCGCCAAAGCTGACCCTGTTAGTGCAGCGATTGTACAAGCGTTGAATGATGGGGCTATGCCACGTCAGGTAGGTTTTACTGATGGCGACCACCATCGCTTTATGCGGTTGGTTGAAACGGTAGCCAAAGCAACCAATTATCAAGGCAACGCATTAAACGATAATAAATTCATCAATGAAGTTGTTAAAAAGTACTTCAACATTCTAAGACAGCAACAAGGCTTAGCCCCTTATGAGCGTAACACAGGGGCAGATATGCAACTTACGCAAGATTGGGGTGTGGATTATTTGAACCCCACTGATGGTACAGATTGGCGAGCTGATAATGCCAGCCTAATCATCAAAGCCTTTGACCAAGAAACCAAGCATTATCTAAAGCAAGTGCAAGCTGCTTTGGCACAGCAAGGCTTTGTTCCTTATAACAAGCCAAATGGCAAGGCTGATGATGTTATCAGCGTAGGGCATGGTGGTGAAGTTACGCTCACCATGCAACACCCACAGACCAATCAAAGAGTATATATCAATATTGGAGCAAGCACCTTACAGGGTTCTGTACCAACCACCAAAAGCGGTGTGGCGATGATGTATCGCACTTATGTGGGTGGTGGTAAATTTGATGGGGGTAGCAACACATGGGCGGACACCAGCTTGACCGCTCAAGAACTGGCACAGCTGTTACTAGAGCAAAGTGCGACCAGTCTTGAAGCACAAGCCAAGCAAAATAATGTGAATACAGATGGGGAGGTCAAAACCACAGGGCAGATGAAGTCTACTTCCACACCAGTTGCACCTGCTAAGCAGTCCACCGCTGAAACGTCCGAAACGCTTGAAAGTCTGACTTCATCTAAGCCAACTATACCAAATCCCAGCGACAACGTCAAGACTGACAGCAATTCCCTTGACAATGCACAAGACACTGGTAATAATGGTGAGAAAAATCAACCCAAGGAGCAACCCAATGAGCTATCCCCTATTTCGCCAGCAAATCACCGAACACTGGAAAAGCAACCGTCCGGGCAACTATCAACTGCTGAGCAAGACGCTCAACTGGAACGAGTTCGTAACGAACCAAGCCAGCAAAATGAGCCGAGAAGTAACCGAGCTGATGGACACGATGGGACTAAGCCCACAAATGGCACAAAACCAAGTGATGAACGAGCTGCTAGAGACGTTTCCAGCGGAGATGCAGCACGAGACTTGGCTAGCGATGGAAGAACTCAAGGAGTTGGGGCTGTAAGCAGTGAGCCAAGCATTGATGAGCTAAACACCGCCTTTAATGATGAGCTGAATAAACTCATGGCAGGGGAGCTTGATGACAGCCATGTATTTTCATTGGGTTTGCCAAGCCAAGTGCTGCAAGACACTGGTATGCCTAAGCTACCTATCGAGCTAAAAGCCAGTAAGCTGTCTGAAAAAGCCAATACCGAGTGGCACAAGTTTGACACCAGTCATGTGCAAAACTTGCCCCAAGCCCTACAAAATCCACTGGCAGTATTTAGCTATGGGGATAAGAGCAAATCACAAAACGTCATCACCGAAGTGTCGGTGAATGGCAAGCAGTTGTTGGTAGGCATTCACTTCAACCAAAACCGTGATGGGCTGCAAGTGAACAGTGTGCGTGGACTGTTTCCCAAGGACAATGCCGAATGGCTTAACTGGATAGCCCAAGGCAAAGCCCTGTATATCGACCAGCAAAAAGCCCAAGCCTTGATAGACCAACAGCGAACCAATCTCGCTGACGTGGACTACTTAGACTTGAGCCTTGTAGAAAGTATAGTACAAGGCGTGGACAAAGTCAATGGCAAACCACAAGCAGTCAGCAAAGAAGTACAGCAAGTCGCCGCCATTACCACCGCCATCGATACCGCTACCGCCCAAAGCAACCCATCACAAGCCAACTTTGTGCTAGATGGTGAGAATATCAGTAAGCTAGGCAATGCCGAAACACGGCTTAATCAGAACATCGAAGCCATTAAGATTGTCAAAGACATACAAGCCACAGGGCGAACCGCTAGTGCCGACGAAAAGCAAGTACTGGCACGTTATAGCGGTTTTGGTGGGCTGTCGTGGGCGTTTGCCGATAAGCACAGCAAGCCCAATCGAGCTGCCCTAGCGACCAAGCTGTCAGAACTGCTCACCAAAGACGAATGGCGGCAGGCTAGCTCATCATCGGCAACGGCGTATTTTACACCGCCTGCGGTGATTAATGCCATGTGGGATATGGCAACACGTCTTGGCTTTAATGGTGGGGTGGTGCTTGAGCCGTCTGTGGGTGTGGGCAGTTTTATTGGGCTAATGCCACAAGGCTTGCCAACGTCGGTGATTGCCACAGAGATTGACCCCATCACTGCGACCATTGCCGAGCAGTTATACCCACAAGCCCATATCTTTAACCAAGGCTATGAGGACTTAAAAATCGCTGATGGCACGGTGGATTTAGCCATTGGCAATCCGCCTTATGGCAGTATGAGCCTTGATACCAACAAACCGCACCTAAGGGGTTTGCCCATTGCCGACCAGTTCATCGTAGGCACGCTTGACCAATTAAAGCCAAGTGGCTTATCCATCATGGTGGTGTCATCAAGGGTGATGGATAAAGGTGATAATACAGCCCGTAAGCTGATGGCACAGCGTGGTTGGTTGCTGACTGCCATTCGCTTGCCAAGCAGTATATTCAAAGACACAGGCACGAATGTAGTTACTGACATCTTGGTATTTCGTAAGCACGACCAAGACACTTTGGAGCGTATCGAAGCAGACGGTGTGAACGTCTATCCTGATTGGGTGGATAGTGGGCGACACAGCTTTGACCCCAATGAGCCAAGTGCAGAAGTGGAGCTAAACCCATTCTTTGACAATAAAACCGTAGGTGAGATAAAGCAGACATCTACCCAGTTTGGCGACACCAGCTACAGCATTGATGATAAAAATACCGACACTGATAAAGCCCTAGCCGACTTTGTCAAATCAGTACAAGAAACAAAGCCAAAACGTAGCCTAGAGCAAGTCGAGCAAGAGCTAGAAGACGCCCAAAAAGCCATGGTAGAACACCTAGAACTGCACGAAAGTGGCAAGCAGCTGAGCGAAATCTATATCAATGACAAGGGCGACGTGGTAGAAGTGGTGCTGATGGGCGAAAACCTAGCACAGCGTACCTTGACGGCGGACACCATTTGGCACAAAGATTTTGAGATGGACAGCGATGGCAGATATTACCGTGAAGAAGCGATACTAGGAGCAGATGGCAAGCCACTTAAACAGACCAAAGATGACGGTACGCCAAGCACCTTAAACCAAAAACAGCGTGTGTACTACACGGTAGAAAGCACCGACATTAAGCCACGAGAGCGATTGGGCGAAAAGAACCTTGCCATTCTCAAAAAAGCCCTTGAAATCGGACAAATCCGCAATGAGCAGTTTCGCCTAGAAAGCAATGGGGCAAGCGAGGCAGAGATAGAAGCCAACCGAGCTAAGCTAAACAAAGCCTATCAAGCGTTTGTCAAAGCCTATGGTTCACTGCACACCCACGAAGCCTTGATTGAACGGCATGTGAGCGGACACGCCATTCTTGCCCTTGAAAAGAACCACAAAAAAGGCAACAAAGCCAAAGGCATAAAAGAGAGCTTTGCCCTAGCCGACATCTTGAGCAAGCGTGTGATTGTGCCTACCTCTAAGCCTGTTGCCAACACCCCTGCCGAAGCCATCACCCTATCGCTTGCCTATACAGGCGGTGTGGATACGGCAATGATGGCAGAAGAGCTTGGCATGGACGAGCAAGCCTTGATTGATGAGCTGACAAATAGTGATAAGCCCTTGATATTCTTTGACCCAAAACAGGGCAAATACGTTACCAAAAGTAACTACTTATCGGGCAACATTCGCCAAAAAATCAAAGAAGCACAGGAACATGGCTTGGTGGACAATGAAGCTGCCTTGATGGCGGTATTGCCAAAAGATAAGACCCTAGACCAAGTGAATATGAGCCTTGGCATGGCGTGGATACCAAGTGGAGTGTACACGAGCTTTGTCAATCACCTTGCCAAGACCGCCCAAGCTGTGGTGAGCTACCACGAAGCCACAGGCTTTAACGTCTCTACCAGTAACAACAATGCCGACCTTAAAAGCCCCTTAGCCCTAGAAAAACTGCTTGAGATGATGTTCAACCAAAAACCCATTGTGGTGATGGTAACCAAACGCCGTGATGATGGCAAAGAGTATAAAGAGCTTGACCCTGTACTAAGCAGTGAAGCCCAAGAAGTGGCAGGACGGATTAAAGAAGAATTTGCCCTATGGTTGTACTCACAAGGTGAAGTGTCGCAATCGTTGCTTAAACTGTACAACGAGCGGTACAATTCGGTCGTGCCTGAAAGCTATGACGGCTCACATATGCTGTTTCCTGGGCAAGTAGATGACAGTATCATCGAGCTGCGTACCCATCAAAAAAATGCCGTGTGGCGTGGGGTAACCACCAATGCGGTGCTGTATGACCATGCCGTCGGTAGTGGTAAGACCATGACAGGGGTAACTCGTGCCATGGAGCGTAAACGCCTGGGGCTGAGTAAAAAGCCAGCGATTATCGTACCCAATCACATGGTAGCACAATTTACCAACGAAGCCCTACAGCTGTACCCTGCTGCCAATATCAAGGCAGCAGGTACAAAGGACTTTGAAAGCAAAAACCGCAAACGCCTACTGGCCGAGATTGCCAACAATGACTATGATTTAATCATCATTCCCCATTCGTCTTTTGATATGCTGGAGATGAGTACCGAAGCTCAAATGCGGTATTATGAAGAGCAAGCCTATGAGCTAGAAAACTTCATCAGACGTGCCAAAGACAATAAGATGGACGGCAAAGCGGTACAAATGATGAATACGCAATTGCGTAACTTTAGACAAAAACTTGCCAAACTTGGCGAGCGTAAAAACAAAGAAACGTCGCTCACCTTTGAGCAATTGGGCATTGACGACATCACCATCGATGAAGCCCACGAATACAAAAACTTGTTCTACAGAACCAAAATGCAAGGCGTAAAAGGCTTGAACAGCTCAGCAGGCTCAAAAAAAGCCAATCAGCTGTTTATGAAAACGCATTATCTGCATGAGCATGGTGGGGCAATTGCCTTTATGACAGGTACGCCAATCTCTAATTCGGCAGCCGAAATGCACACCTTTATGCGGTATCTCATGCCACGTGTCTTAAAAAGCAAGGGCTTGTATCACTTTGACGCATGGGCGGTGATGTTTGCCGAGAATACACAGAAGTTCGAGGCGACTGAAAGCGGACAGTTAAAGCAAGTTACTCGCTTTGCCCGTGAGTGGAAAAACATGCCTGCTCTCATGGCGGACTGGCAGACCATCACCGACAGCGTTACCAACGAAGACATACAAGCGGACTTCTTGGCAAGAAAGGGTGAGGAGTTCCCTATCCCCAAAGTCAAAGGCGGTAAGCGTGTGGTGAATGCCGTATCGCCCAATCCTGAAACCGCAGAACTCATGGGACTTGTCGTTACAGGCTATGATGAGCTAGAACACGGCAGCACCATTACCGACAGAAAAGAAAAAGCCGCCTTTCGCCTGCGTTTGATGGCACTGGCACAAAAACTCTCGCTTGACCCACGAGTGGTGAACCCCATTCGCTATAAAGACAGCGAGAATGGTAAACTTGGCAAATTAGCTGGCAACGTGGTGGACGTGTATCATCAGTGGGCGGACGACAAAGGCACACAGATTGTCTTTCTTGACCGCTCAATCCCCAAAACCAAGGGCGATGATAAGCTGATTAAAGAATACAAGGCAGCCATGGCCGAGCTAGAACAAGCCGAAGAAGACGGCGACATCGATAAGATGGAAGCGGCAAGCGATAAGCTGGGCAAATACGACCCCGACGAGATGGAAGCCCTAATGGTGGCAGACGCTGGCGGTTGGAATGCTTATGATGAGATTAAAAAACAACTGGTGGCTCAAGGCATACCAGCTAATGAGATTGAGTTTATCCACAGTGCCAACACCGATAAAGCCAAAACCGAGATGTTCGAGCGAGTGAACAACGGCACAACACGCATTATCATTGGCTCTAGCCCCAAGATGGGAGCAGGCACGAACATTCAAAAACGCCTTGTCGCCTTGCACCATGCCGATGTAACGTGGAAACCCAGCGACATCTTGCAGCGTGAGGGGCGTATTATCCGCCAAGGCAACGAGCTGTATCAAAAGTATGGGCATGATAACTTCGCCGTAGAGCTGCACACCTATGTAACCGAGCAGAGTTTTGACGCTAAGCAGTGGGACACCATCACCGCCAAAATTAACACCATCAACGCCATTGCCAAATACCAAGGCGAGGACGTGCTAGACACAGGCGATGATGTGGACAGTCAGAACATGGCAGAGATTGCCGCCCTTGCCAGTGGCAACCCCAAGCTCATTGAACGAGCTGAGCTTGACGTACTGGTCAAAGAGCTTGAGAACAAATCCAAAGCCCACGCCAGACGACAAGGGCAGATTAACCAAGACCTTGCCAAGGCGAATAGAACCATCACCGAAGCCCCTGCCGTGCTTAATGATTATAACGACGCTGGCCGCATTGCCAAGCCGCTTATTAAACAAGCCAAGGACACTGCCAAAACGCCGAGTATCACGATAGATGGCATAACTTTCACAGGCTTTGACAGCCGAGAAAACGCCCATGCCCATGTGCGTGAAAAAGCCCAAGCCGCCAAAGAAGCCAGTACCAAAGAAACCCCCACAAAAGCGGTGTTCACCGTCAATGACACAAAAGACGTGTCCGTAACCAATGCCACGACAGAGATTAACCGTGCCTTAAAAGTGGTGATACCAACGGCTATTCATTACAAAGGCAAGGACTATGACAACATCAGTGAGTTTGTCAATGCTAATAGTAACGAGCTGGTAGGCAAGGCAGCCCAAGCGGACGGCAGTGTACTGTTTAGCCTATTTGGGCTAGATGTGGCGGTGGACCGTATCCTAAATAGTGCGGTGCTAGACATCAAAACCCCCAAGGGCAGAACCGTACACAGCGAAACCCTAAGAACCACCACAGGGCTTACGCTTATCAACGCCCTTGAAAAAGTGAGCATGGCACTGGGTAAGTCATTAGACGGCCGTATTATCCGTGCCAAGCAAAGTGAGCAGGTTGCCAAAGACACCCAAGAGCAGTTGGCAGGCAAAGCCAACCAGCCTTTTGAGCAGGCTGAAAACTTGGCACAGTCTCGCACAAGACTGGCTGAGCTTAACAAAGAGCTTGCCATTGATGATAAAAAACTGGGTGATGACCACAAACAAAAACTTTATGAACTTGATGAGATTTTGCACCAAAAACGCTACTCACGCACACATGCCAGCCATGGGGTGAGTACAGCAGAAGTAGAAAGCACACTTGCCAAACGCTTTGGGGCGATTATCAGACAGCTGATAAAACAAGGCAAACTCGTTATTGTGCAAAGCGTGGACGACCTACCGTTTAAAGACGACCTAGGCAATGACACCGACATGCAAGGGGCGTATGTGGACGGTGTAAGCTACATCGTGGCAGACAATATCGCCCCCCATCAAATCATCGCTACCTTCTTGCATGAGCATGTGGGACATGGCACGTTTCAAAACACTCTACCCAAAGACGTGTACGACAGTCTGATGGCAGAGTTTGAACGACTGGTAGCGGCAGGCGACCCAGTGGCGATAGAAGCCAAACGCCTAGCCAGCTACAACGCAAGAAATAGCGACGAGATGATGGACGAGCTGTTGCCCTACCTGCTCACGCTAGCCAGTGAACGACAAGAGCAAGCCAAGTGGTACACAAAAATGTTGGGTCGCATGACCATGGCAGTCAAACGTGTGCTGGGCAAGCTAGGTATCCCTGTCAAAATCACGAGTGATGACATACTCGCCATGGCAGAGCGTATCGCCAAAACCGAGATGGCCACCGCCCAAAATTCACAGCAAAACGCACAAACAAGCAACACCCAATTGAGCCAATCGGCGATGAAGTCGGTGCAAGAGAACATCAAGCGTGGACGTAAGCGTATGACACAGGCGATTTTGAAAAAAGCCGATGTACACCGTGCCATGTACCGCAATGATATAGGCTGGATTGACTTTGTGTGGGGGGATACAGGCACATTAAAAGCCAATGGCAAGACCAAAGGAGCAATGGGTATCAGCCATATCATCGAAGCAAGAATGCGTAAAGACGGCATGAGCCACGCTGATGTGGTGCGTATGCTGACCAATGATGTGGTGGGGGTGATTGCAAGGGGCAGTGTGATTGATGAGCAGTTAAGAGAAGACGGAACGAGAGTTTTAAAAGTCAAGCACAATGGCTATTTCACTGCTTTAAGAAAAGCAAAAGGCAGTAATGCTTGGATAATTACCGCCTTTGAGTTATTTAAAGATGGATATGGCAAGGTGGATGGCAAAACCACACCTACTGAACACCAGTCCTATTCCGCGCGTACTGGTGCAGGTGCTTTAAATGAACTGGGTACTAGTATACCAACTTCCCCCAAAACAGGCAAGCCCAAATATCAACGTGGGCGACCTGCTGATAAACAGATGGCAGGGGTGAGTAGCACCGTTGGTCAGCTGTTTAATGAGCCTAAAGCGTTTTTTGACAGCATTGGCAAAGCCTTTGGCAACATGACAGCCGACTACTATGACAAGTATCTGCGATTGCTTGGCGGTATGCAGCTTAAAAAGATATTTGCCAAGGATATACCAGCCCTAGGTACATACATCGATATGGTGAACCGTATGGACGCTGACGCTAATGAAAAAGCCTACAATGCAGACAAGCTCGTCAAGCGATGGGGCAAACTGGATAAGGCGGAAGCCGATAGCCTAGCAGATATTATGCACACGGCAACTTTGCAGGGTATTGACCCAGCTGAGGCGTATGTGGCGGGGGATAATCAAATACACTACCGTCAGCTAAAAGCCAAGTGGGACAAACTCTCACAAGAAGCCAAGGATATTTACACCCAAGCACGAGATGACTACAAACAGCACCAAAAAGACACCTACGAAGCCATCAAGGAGCGTATCGAACGTAGCGATATAGACAAGCCAAAACAGGCAGAGCTGATTAAAGAGATGGAACAAAAGTTCTTTTTTGGGCAAAAGGTGTATTTTCCACTGGCTCGCTTTGGTAATTACGTCATCAGAGTAACAGACACCAACGGCGACACCGTGGCGGTCTCAAGAGCCGAAAGCAAAGCCGAAGCGGACGAAGTTAGACGGGAATTGTTAAAAGACTATCCCAATGATGTGGTAAGCCGTGTGATGTTGGATAAAGAGTTCAATGCCGCCCAAGAAGCGGTGTCTCGTGGCTTTATGTCGGAGCTGTTCAAAGAAGTGGACAATTTAAATGTTGCCGCTGATGTTAAGGCGAATTTTAGAGATACGCTAGGACAGCTGTACCTATCAAGCCTACCTGATGTGTCATTTGCCAAGTCAGGTATACACCGTAAAGGCACAGCAGGCTACAGCACTGACGCAAGACGTGCCTATGCTCATCACATGGTGCATGGTGGCAATTATCTTGCCAAAATGCGATATGGCGACCAACTGCAAAACCTGCTAGACGATATGCAAAAGCATGTTGATGACAGCCGTGATGACCCTGATTTTGAGCAAATCAAAATGCAGCGTGTGGTTGATGAGATGGTAAAACGTCATGAGAACGTGATTAACCCAAAAACTCACCCAGTGGCAACCTTTATCACATCGATGGGCTTTATATGGCAGTTGGGCTTATCGCCTGCTGCTGCCTTGATTAACCTATCACAAACGTGGTTTGTCGGTGTGCCTATCATGGGGGCAAAATGGGGCAATGGCAAAGCAGCACTGACACTGGTTAAGGCAAGCCAAGAGCTGTTTAACACCACAAAAGCCAGCACCAACGGTTCATTTAAGCCGTGGGAATGGGAATTTGATGTAGCAGGCAAAGCGGATAAGGTGTACAGCAAAGATGAGCAAAGGTTTGCAACCAATCAATGGTTGGTCGCCCCTACACATTATAAGGCGAGCAGGTTATCAAAAGCGTCAAACATTGCATGGTTTTCGTCATATTTTTAGCACTCACGCTCATGAGCATGGGTTTGCTCCTGATGTGATAGAGCTGTGCCTGTCGCATAAGATTGCTGGCGTGCGAGGTGTGTATAACCATGCTCAAATGCTAGATAAACGCCGCGAACTAATGTATTGGTGGGCTGATGTGCTTGATGACTGGCGTAAAATTTAATGCTTGTGTTACAATACCGCTAAATTATGATTATGGCGGTATCTATGAGCAAGTTATCAGTAAGTCAGCGTCTCAAAAAAACGACCAAACCAGCTGTACAATTTGAGATTGTACAGCAATGGTCGCATGGACATCATGCCGTGATATTTGAGATATACAACAAGCTCGAAGCAGCTATCGCCACAGAAGACAAAGCCCTATCTCAAAAATTGTTGTACGAGCTAAGAGATAAGCTCGTACAACAAGCAAAAGCCATCCCAAGCATTGCCAGTATTATCACTAATTGCCCCAAATCGGAGCCATCTAATGACACAGCCCAAGAAATCAACTAATGCAGAGAGGGTAGCAAAATATCATGCCAAAAAAATTTGGGGCTGTAGTAGATTAGCTCCAAACCCCACACCACATCCTCAAAGTTTTTAGCTTTTGTGATGGTGTGCTGTAGTTAAATCTAAACTCACATTCTTTGATAAAAAGATGAAAGTTTTTCTTGTCAATGCCATTGTATTTTCTTAGGATACGCTTGGCTTGAGACCAGAAATTCTCAATGCCGTTGATGTGATTGTGCTTGTTATCTTTGTCTGTAAATTCTTTAGAGTGATTAATTCTAAAATGCTTAAAATCAGACACATCAAGGGTGTTGTAACTTTTGTAGCTGTCTATGTAGACAACACTGTCAGGCTTTATTTTACTTGTGATGATGGGCATTAGCATGGCTGATTTGGTATCCTTAACGATTGCAGTATACACTCTATCACCACGCTTTAACAAACCGAATACAGCAGTTTTCCCAGCAACGCCACGACCACGTTTGCCTTTTCTCACACCACCAAAGTAGCTCTCATCAAGTTCTACTTCACCGTCAAAGAGTGTATTACTTTCCAAGACAAGATTGTATTCTATCACAAGTCTGATTTTGTGATAGAACAAAGCAGCTGAATTATGCTGAATATTAAGTAAATCAGCAGCTGTTCTAGCGGTAACTTCAGCAACGAAAAATTCAAGTAGTTTCTTTTGTACTTTTTTACTTAATTTACAATGGGTTATCTTCATTTTTGTAGTGTAATGTGGTTGTTATCTAGTACAGAGCCTTGTTTTTAATAATGTCAAGTTTTTGGGATTTGATGTATTTGTAAAAATATTAAGGTGGGTTTGTGCGTGTGAGTTCGTTGAGAGTTGGTTAAAATACGTATAATTCACCCTATTCTCAACTGTTTTTTCCACCCCCTGCAAATACTGAGTTTGGTATTTTGAGTTACTATACGCTAAAATTTTTAGCTTATGCAAATCAATGCCTTACAAATAGTTAAGAATGGGGCATAACCGATAGCTATTAACGCACACCCAAAAACTTTGGTAATTGCTCACTTTGAAAATCCCCTTCAAATAGTGCACCATCTGCCCGATAAATTGCAGGAGTGGCAACTATCGCCAAACCACTGGCAATGTGTTGGTTGTTGACAAGATTATTTTGATTGGCGGTGCAGATGGGTTGTGGCATGATACCATTCATGGCGGTGTTCAGCAGCGATTTGCGGGTATCGGCATTGGATTCGCACCATAGATGTCGCATAGGTTCAAAAGATTCTTCGTAAACAGGGTAGCCAATGGTTTTGATGGTAATGCCTTGGGCATTGAGCATGGGATATTGCTTGTGCAGTAGACGGCAATAAGGGCAATGCACGTCTGTTGCGACATACAACACTGCTTTTTCATTGATGGCTTGGTAAGTGATAAGCTGGGTTTCGTCAAGCATAGAGAATACGTGTTGGTTTTTTTGGCGTTCAAAATTTTGGTCAAGCCCAACGAATTGCCCATTAACAATCAGCGAAATCTCGCCATCAAGCAAATATTTGCCATCAGCACTTAGTAAAAACGGCAAGCCATCAGCAATACTCCACAGCACTCCATCAAGAGCGGTATAATAAAATGGCGTGTCTTGAGAGATAACGCCAAGCTCGCTCATGTTAGCAAGCAGTGCACGTCTATGAGCAGGGGTAATCGGACTGCCTGATGTGCCGTGGGGCAATTGGACTGGCGTAATAGGACTGGGATTGATGGAAATCTGCCCTTGAATAATATGGCTCACTGCTGTATTGATGTACAAAGGTATCTCTTCGCCCAAGATTTTGACTTCGTACAGATTGGCAAAAGGAGCAGAGCTGATACTGGCGATAGGAAGCGTCAATCCAGCACGGTTTAAGGTCTGGCGAATCTCGCTATCGACAGGGGCAGCAATCGGTGTAGTGGCATGAGTAAAGCCTGCTGGGCTAAACACCACCGCACCAAGCAGCATTGTCATCACAAAAGAAAGTTTCATCAAATATCCTAAAAATTCGGCGGCAGTTGATAACGTATTAAAGTGAATTTATTTGACTATATAAAGATTTGGCAATATTGAGGCAATCAATTGACCGACCGACCGATGTTATGAAGGGAAGTCGCACTGCAAATTATTTTTGAAATCGGTTTTTGGTACTGTGCCGTTGCTGACTTTTTGCTAAATCATGGTTGATTAACCACCACTCTTCGGCAAACACTGTATCATGAAAACTGTCTATTAGCATGATATGAGTGTTTTTTATCATGAATTTTGTCTATTACACCAAAAGTGGTTATTTCTATTACACAGACAACCATTACACAGGCAACCGTTTAGACAAAAAAACTGCAAACCCTTATCATTTTTTTCATCACATCATACAGATGGCTGTTCATTGTCGTTTGCTGCCGTCTGCACGTCATTCGTATTATCAATCAAAAAATTCTCATGCCTACATACACCCTTGTCATCAACCAACGTGGCTAAATATTGCGTGGTGGCAACTGCGGCGTTATCAAACTGCTCATGGGTTAATTTGCCAAGCAGCAGTTGGTATCTTAGATAAATAAACCATGTATTTAGCACATCAGATTCACAGTAGGTAGTAAGCCTTTCCCATTCGCCTGCTTTGACCATTGGCACAACCTGCGAGCCGTCCGTACCGCCTTTGCCAGCGATACCGCACAGGCTGGCGATGGTGTCCAGTTTTTGTTTGTTGCCATAATTGCCGAGCGACATCTTGTCCATCAAGTCAATGTGCATATCGCCATAGCGATACAGGTAGTCAGGCTTGATGGCAGGATTAAAAAGGGCAGGTGCACTGATTTTGTGGTGCAAGGCACGATACAATAGCACAGGCACATCAAAGCCAGAACCATTCCACGAGACGATGACAGGTTTTTTGGCAAAGGCACGAAAAAACGTGGTCAAAATCTCGCTTTCACTCATGTGGTGAAGACTTAAAGACTTGAGCGAAAAATGCTCCCCTTCTACCCACAAAAACGACAGACAAGCAATCTTGTGCAAGGGGGTACGCATAAAAGTATTGCCAGCTTCGGCTTCTCGTAATGCCATCAAGGCGGTGAGTGCGTCGTCTTCTGCCAAGTCTTGAATCTCTGGATACAATCGTCTGCCAGTGTCAAGGTCTGGTATGGTCTCAATGTCGAATACTAAGATGGGGGGCATGATATTTTTCCGTGGTTGAGCTGCTGTGATTTTGTAAATGGCGTGATGTAGCCATTTGGTGTCTAGGTCTAACGTCTAGGGATTGCCCTAGTCTTGCACGCCAAAAAGCCCTGTCGATAAATATCTGTCCCCACGGTCGCAGACGATAAAAGCAATGACGGCATTGGGATTGGCTTTGGCGATTTGATGGGCGGCATAGGCAGCACCGCCAGACGACACCCCACAAAAAATCCCTTCACTGCGAGCCAGCTTACGCATGTAAATTTCTGCATCATGCTGGCTAATGTCCATGATGGTATCGACAAGGCTTGGGTCAAAAATTTTGGGCAGATATTCGGCAGGCCAGCGACGAATCCCAGCAATTTGGGAATGCTCATCAGGCTGCAGCCCAATGATTTGAATGTTGGGGTTTTGTTCCTTTAAAAATTTACTCACCCCCATAATCGTGCCTGTCGTCCCCATACTGCTGACAAAATGGGTGATTGTGCCATTTGACTGTTGCCACAGCTCAGCACCTGTGGTGAGATAATGAGCCTGCTTGTTGTCATCGTTGTTAAACTGGTCAAGCACGATACCTTTGCCGTCTGCTTGCATTTGTAATGCCATATCACGAGCGACTTCCATGTTCTCCGCTTCGATGAGCGTTGCTCCGTAGGCGGTCATGGCATCTTTGCGTTCTTGGGTGGAATTGGCTGGCATGATGAGTGTCATTTGATAGCCTTTCATGGCGGCAACCATCGCAAGTGCAATGCCTGTATTGCCGCTGGTGGCTTCGATAAGTGTGTCGCCTGCTTTGATGTCGCCACGTCTTTCGGCAGCGGTAATCATATTAAAGGCAGGGCGGTCTTTGACAGAGCCTGCGGGGTTGTTGCCTTCTAATTTGGCGAGCAAGGTGGCAGACGTATCCGCCCCCAGCCGTGTCAAGCGTACCAAAGGGGTGTTGCCTACGCAGTCGGATAAGGTGCTGATTTGTGTGGTGAAGTTGTTCAAGAAATTATCCTGTGATTGGTTGTTCAAGGGCAATTATAACACCGAATGCCCTGCTGTGCCATGTGCGTGTTTTGTGGCTGTGCCAAGCGACTGTCTTGCGTGATTGTCTTGGGTGATTGCGGTGCTAAATATAGTCGATTAAAATAAAAATGAGACAAGCCGACAGACCGCCGTGTACTAGTAGTACATAAGGAAGCTGGCAACGTAAGTATCATTGCAATTTTAATTGACTATATCAGAAAAACCGACTTTGCCAAACCAACTTGAAGTACTATCCGCACCCATTTTATAGTCTTTTAAATTCAATTTAGTACGTCGTCAAACTCACTCGCTGTACTACTTGTACTATCTTCGCTCGTTTTCCTCGTCCTAAAATGAATTTATTTGACTATAGCACCACATCTTAACTGCGTTTACGATTACAATGCCTTGCCAAATACAGCTTATGATACAATACAGCTTTTGACAATCTTGTGCAAGGCAACCGCATGACAAAACGACAAATGGGCATCAAAAGTGCCTATGGACAGCTGATTTTATTGGTGTTTTTACCGATTGCGATATTGGCAAGCGTAGGGGCGGTGCTGGTCTTTGCCGAGACGCAGCGTGCCATTCGCTCCGAGCAAGACGCTTTGGCTGAAGCGGCACTCATTCGCTATGAACCCTTGGTGCGTCCTTTGCTTGCCAAGATTGAAAGGGTGAATACAGCCCAGATGGATACGGTGCAGGCTTTAGCAATCAAAACACGAGAGCAGGTGCAAGCAAGCAATAGCTTAAATGAGCTGATAGCAGGCATGGACTCTGAAGCGATGACCGCCAATATCCTGCCAAATCAGCCCATCAAATCCATGGCAACGACTGTCCAATCGCAGCAACATGTGCAAAGAGTGGCGATATTAAGCAAAGATGGCGAGATGATTGCCAGTGTGGGGCAAAACAAGGATTGGCAACCTACGCAAGACTGGTCGGTGCTGGACAATCCATCAAGCCATCTGTGGCGACACTCGGTAAATGCAGGGCAAGGCATGGCGTATGGCGTGCGTATGACGGTAGATGGCGAGCCATTTTGGCTGATGGTTAAGATGGATAATGAGCCGCTGATTATTGCGTCTTACCGTGTGGTGCTGGCGTTGGCGATTACAGGATTGGTAACGATATTATTGCTTTTGTTGATTTTGAATATCTATGCCAAACGCTGGATTGCCCCCATTTATGAGATGCGATTGTACCTACAAAGCATGACGGTGGACAAGCTGGACAAGGCTTCTGGCGTGCGTGGGGAAGGGGAATTTAAGCTCTTGCAACAAGAGCTGGTACGCACCATGCGGCGATTAAAATTGAGCTTTGATGAGCTTAAAAAACACAGCGATGAGACCGAAGCCGATTTGCAGCAAGCCTTTGATGAGATGGAAATGCAGAATATCTCCATTCGCAAGGCACGTGATTTGGCGGTGAGTACCAGCCGTGCCAAGTCGGCATTTTTGACCAACATCAGTCATGAGCTGCGTACGCCCTTGAACAGCATTGATGGCTTTATCAATTTGCTCGCTCGCCGTGGCAATTTAGATGCCAAGCAAGCCATATATGTGCATACGATTAAAAAGTCTTCGGCACATCTGTTGGCATTGGTCAATGACGTGCTGGATTTTTCAAAGATGGAAGCAGGCAAACTTGTGCTAGAGCACCACACGCTGAATCTGTATGACGTGATTTATGAAGTGGCGGATATGCTGTCGCCCACCACCCTTGAAAAAAATCTGCGTATGGCGGTATTGGTGTACAACGACGTGCCAAGCAGTATCAAAGGAGACAGCCTGCGTGTCAAGCAAGTATTGACCAATCTTTTGGGTAATGCCATCAAATTCACCGACACAGGCGGCGTGGTGATTAGCGTCAGTTTGCATGAACAAGACAACGAGCAAGACACCATTCGTGTAAGCGTTACCGACAGTGGCAAAGGCGTGGACAAGGACAGTCAGTCGCTGTTGTTTCAGAGTTTTAGCCAAGGGGATTTATCCATCACCAGACGTTATGGTGGCACAGGGCTGGGGCTGGTGATTTCCAAGGAATTGGTGGCATTGATGGGGGGGCGTATCGGTTTTTTGGACAATGCCGAGCATGACCTTGCCCCACAAGGAGCGACGTTTTGGTTTGACATTCCGATGGTGAGCGATGAAGTGATGATGAATGAGCCGCCATCATTGATAAATCAGCAGGTCTTGGTGTGGATTGCTCATGCTGCCAGTATGCAGGTGCTGTCAGCCAGCCTTGTGGATACCGCTGTCAATATCACACATGCCGCCAGTTTTGCCAACTTTTTACAACAACTTGATGAAAAGCCGTGGGATTGGGTGATTGCCGACAGCTTTGGACAGGACGGTGATATTACGGCATTGCTGCGTCAGATTAGGCTGCATTACCAAGGCAGGCTGGCGATTTTTGGGTATCAGACAAGTCTGGATACAGCGGTGCTGGACGAATATCAAGCACTGGCACTGCATGAACCTTTGGACAGACGGCAGGTGTATGCACTGCTCGGCAATCAGTACAGCTCAATGAATGCCGTGGCTTCACGCTGGCAAGGGGTGCGAGTGCTGGCGGTAGATGACCATGAGCCGAATTTGCTGGTGTTAGAAGCCCTGCTAAATGAGCAAGGTATACAAGTGGTTAAGGCAAATTCTGGCTTTGAAGCCATTGAAATCATGACGCAGGCGTGCATGACTTCTACAGATGATGAGCGTATTGATTTGATTTTTATGGACATTCAAATGCCACGCATGTCGGGACTGGAGAGCAGCAAAGAGATTCGTAAGCTAGAAAAATCGCACCACCACGCCCCCATACCCATCATTGCCTTGACTGCTCATGGTATGCTGGATAACAAGGTACAACTGATGGCGGCAGGTATTGACGATTACGCCAGCAAACCCATGGGGCAAAATACATTGATACAGCTGTTACAAAAATGGCTGGGTAACGCAGCCATGCTTGGTGAAACGACAGAGCAGCCACAACCAGCCCCAGCGATGATGGCTGCCCTGCACATGCCCACGACAGCTGCTGCCAATAACGATGAAGACGGCTTGTTGTTGCTTGATTGGCAAGATGCTATAAGCCGTAGTGCAGGCAAATCTGCCTTGGCTGCCAAATTGCTCATTATGCTGATGAATGATGTCGAAACTCAAAAGCAAGCCTTAGAGACTGCGTGGGCAAATCGTGATAGAGTAGCGTTGGCAGATGTGGCACACCGTATCGTTGGCGGAGCGAGATATACAGGTGTACCCAGATTGCGAGCAAGGGCGGAAGACTTTGAAAATAAATGCCGTATGGACTTAGAAGCGGTGTCTGCCAGTCATTTTATTGGTATGCGTCCTGCTTATCGAGCGTTGATTGATGTGCTGGACAGCTTGCAGGCGGTGGACGTGGCGGAATATTTGCAGGCACAGCAGCGGGGTGGTTAAATCAACCCAATCATCTACTACCCCTCCCAAATCAACCGCTCAAGGTAGGACTTATTTTAAGGGCTCGCATTTCGCTTATATTTGACAGGCGGCTTGCTATCGCCATCGGCATGAATTAAAAATTAGAGACTATAGTAAACTGTAAAAACATCAACCGTTATTTACACTCTGACTAAAATATAGTCAAATAAATTCACTTTAAGACAAGGAAAACGAGCGTAGATAGTGCAAGTAGTACAGCGAGCGAGTTTGACGACGCATTAAAGTGAATTTAAAAGCCCCCACACCCCACCTCCCTTTCACTGGCTCGCACCACAGTCACCTGCCCATGTG
>JAUNUB010000147.1 GCA_030538375.1 Moraxella sp.
GTCCACCGATGTGCGTACATAAGGCAAGCCCAATGTGATATTCACCGTATCGCCAAAGCCGTGTGATTTTAGCACTGGCAAGCCTTGGTCATGATACATGGCAATCACCCCATCACATGCCGCCAAGTGCCGTGCAGTAAACAGCGTATCGGCAGGCATGGCAAGCGAGATGTCCATACCATCATCAATAAAACCCTGTAATACAGGATTGATGATTTCTATCTCTTCTGTACCAAGATAGCCACCTTCGCCTGCATGGGGATTTAATCCGCAAACAAGGATTTTTGGGTTATCGATACCAAATTGTTCACGCAGGGCTGCATGCGTAATCTGCACCGTTTGGCGAACAACATCTGTCGTGATGGCATTTGCCACGTCTTTTAGCGGCAGATGGGTGGTTACCAAAGCCACTTTCATCACCCTATTGGCAAGCATCATCACCACCTTATCGCAGCCAGCTTTTTGCATAAAAAATTCGGTATGCCCGCTGAACATCGTCCCATCATCAAGGGTAATGCCGCCATCTATCATCACAGATTTTTGGATAGGTGCAGTAACGATGGCAGACACCGCACCACGGCTTGCAAGCTCGTGAGCGATATTTAACTGGTTTGCGACCATTTGGGCGTTATTTGCATTTAATCGCCCTGCCACTACAGGCATGGCACAAGGCACATCTATCAAGCCAATAGCAGGCAAATCATGCCCCCATTTTGCCATATCGCACGCATGCACGGCTTGTATTTCATCAAAAGATTGCACAGGATATTGCGGCAGCGAATTGATAACGCCCAGTGTTTGTAACGCCTTGGCACGCTCATAAAACGCCTTGACATCTGCCGCAATCAGCAGCTTATTCGGCAACGATGTGCCATGATTGGCAAGTATATCCAGCACAATATCCATGCCAATACCAGCTGGCTCTCCTGTGGTAATGATGATGGGCTTGTGTGCTATTGATGTTGTGTTATTTTGATTCATCTTAAAATTGCCTTTAATTTTATCTTTTAAGTCATCTTTTGATTTTGAGTTGTTGTGCTAAGTTTTATCTTTTAAGTTGCCGCTGGTTAAAATAAAAATGAGACAACACGGCAAATTTAGTCGTTTTAACCAAGAACAAAAAACAACCAAAAAAAACTTTTAGGCTTCACCCCTTAGGGCTTTGCACGATAAAAAATGGACACGTCCTACAAACTTGCCTAATATTTGTGGTAAAATCTGAGCTTTGGTGTAGAGCATGTTGACATTTCGTCTTTGCACGTTTACCGCAAATTTCAAACTTAAACTTAATTGTTTGGCGTGATGAATTGTGGGCATGCCCTATTATACCACTCTTCAAATTGGGTTGTATCCCTATTTGGGCGAGCACCAAAAGTTAAATAATTACAAATTCAACGATTGCAATCAAGCGATTAAAAACAGACAAACCACAAGCCAAAAAAGCCAAAAAATAAGACAACACCCCAACTCATGAGATTGATATGACCGATAGCAGTAAACAAGACAATCATACCTTGCTTGCCCCACCACACAACATCGACATCGAAAAAGCCCTACTCAACTCCATGATGAACGTTGAAGAAGCCTATGACCATGTGTCAGATGTCGTGAGTGCAGACGATTTTTATCTACAGCAGCACAAGCTCATCTTTCGCACCATCATGCACTTGGCGAACACCAATCAGCCTTACGATATTTTGACCGTGCTTGACAGCCTAGCCCAACAGGATTTTTTGGCAACTGTGGGCGGTGAGCAGTATTTAATGGTTATTGACCGCAGTCCTGCCACTTTATCCAACCTAATTCCCTATGCCAAACGTGTGCGTGAGCTGTCTACTTATCGCCGTTTAATCACCGCTTCTAACGATATTCTTAGCATGGCGTACCACCCAAAACAGCAGACCATTGGGGAGATTTTGGACAAGGCGGAATCACAAATTTTCGCCATCAACGAATCGCACAATCAGCGTAGTGGCAGGCAAGGTGTCAAGGATTCTGGGGCGATTTTGAGCAATGTCGTTGCCACTTTGAACGAATTAAAAGGCAGAGAAATCGGTGCGTTGATTGGCTTGCCTACCCCATTTGCCGAGTTAAATAATTTTACACAAGGCTTGCAGCGTGGCGACTTAATCATCTTGGCGGCTCGCCCATCTATGGGTAAGACCACGCTTGCCATGAACTTAGCCCAAGATATTCTGTATCGTGAAAATCTGCCAGTGCTGGTGTTCTCACTCGAAATGCCTGCCGAATCCATTGTCATGCGTATGATTTCGTCCTATGGCAAAATTAACCAAAGCAATCTACGCTCGGCACGCATGAACGAAGATGAGTGGGCAAGGTTTACCCAAGCGGTAACGCACATGTCCAACACACATCTGTATGTCGATGACCGCAACAACTTGCCGCCATCAGAAATCCGCAGCGTGGCAAGACGTGTCGCCAAAGACCATGATGGCAAGCTGGGTATCATCATCATCGACTATCTACAGCTCATGAAAGTGCCGGGAGAAGACAACCGTGTCAATGAGATTAGCGAAATCTCTCGCAGTCTAAAAGCCCTAGCAAGAGAGATGAACTGCCCTGTCATCGCCCTATCCCAGCTCAACCGCAGCCTAGAACAACGCCCAAGCAAACGCCCTATCATGTCGGATTTGCGTGAGTCAGGGGCGATTGAGCAAGACGCAGACCTTATCATGTTCATCTACCGTGATGAAGTGTATCACAAGGATAAGCCCGACAACAAAGGCTTGGCGGAGCTGATTATCGGTAAGCAGCGTAACGGACCGATTGGCACTATCCCCTTGCAATTTATCGGTGAATGGACAACCTTTGATAATTTCACAGGCAGTAGACCTGATGATTTTGGCGACGGAGAATAACCGATGAATACACGTTCATCACCAGCAAACACAACAGCACGTGGCACAGCCATCAACATTCATGGCAATGCCATTTGTCATAATACTCGCACCATCAAAAACAAACTTGCCCCTACAGTGCGACTGCTTGCGATGGTCAAGGCAAACGCCTATGGACATGGGGCGACAGACGTTATACCATTTATGCAAGACGCAGATGCCTTTGGTGTGGCGAGCTTTGCCGAAGCTGTGCAAATTGCCCCCATCACCCAAAAACCCATTGTGCTGATTGAAGGGGCGTTTCACCAAGATGAATGGCAACAGGCGATAATGCAAGATTTTGGTTGTGTGCTGCACTCTTTCGAACAGCTGGCTTGGGCGTTGGAATATATGCCGCAAGATGGTACATTTGCTCGCAGCATTTGGCTAAAATACAATACGGGCATGAATCGTCTTGGCTTTGGGGACGATAAGATTATTCAAGTTGCCAAAGCACTGCATGACAAGGGCTATGGGCTGATACTCACATCGCATTTTGCCTGTGCTGATGAACCTACCCACCCCCTAAATCAACAACAAATCAACAAATTTAACCACGCTTTACAAAGCATTCGCCAATTCGCCCCAAATACAAAGGGTTCGCTGTGTAACTCGGCAGGGGTCTTTGCATTCGGCAACGAACATCACGACTGGGTGCGTACAGGTATTGCTTTGTACGGCAGCAGTCCTTTTGTGGATATTTCTGCGGCACAATTGGGCTTGTTGCCTGCGATGACTTTATCCGCCAAAATCATGGCAACGCACACCTTACAAGCTGGCGAATCTGTGGGTTATGGCAGTTTATGGACAGCAGACAAGCCAAGTCGTATCGGCGTTGTCAGCATTGGCTATGGCGATGGTTATCCCAGAGTGGTGCAAGGGGCGATGGTCAGCGTCATTCATGGTACGAGTACGCACAGTGTCGCCATCATTGGGCGTGTGGCGATGGACATGCTCATGATTGATTTGACAGATATGCCCACGCTCACCATAAATGACACGGTTATCCTGTGGGGTAGCACACCCAGCATAGATGATATTGCACGCTGTGCCAACACCATCGGCTATGAGTTGATGTGCCGCCTAACGCACCGCCCTACCAGAACCATCATAAACTCATAACCGACCACACTTCAATCAATCCAAGCTCTCAACCAACCCAGTCTCTCAACCCAGCAACAAAAATCACAAAAAACCTTTACCAGCTCCTTAAAACCGTGTATAATAATCGCCTATTTCAAGGGCCTATAGCTCAGTTGGTTAGAGCAGAGGACTCATAATCCTTGTGTCGGGGGTTCAAAT
>JAUNUB010000148.1 GCA_030538375.1 Moraxella sp.
TGCTTCGGTGGCATTGCTGGCGATTGGGCTAGATTTGCCATAGCCCACTGTATTGATACGATGTGCTGGTACGCCACGATTAATCAAGTAGTTGGCAACAGAATTGGCACGTTGGCGAGACAATCCTAAATTGTAGCTGTCCGAACCTGTGCTGTCGGTATGACCTGCCACGGTGATGGTGGTTTGGTTGTACTCTAGCATAGTCGTTGCCAATTGGTTAAGACTGCCTGTGAATGATGGGTTTAAAGTTGCGTCATTATAAGCAAAAGTGATGTTGCCCGGCATGATTAGATTGATGTTGCCAGTGGTTGGGTCTTGGCTCACTTCTACGCCAGTGCCTTCCATCTGCTGCTCGATTTGTTTGGCTTGGCGGCTCATATACGCCCCTACGCCAGCACCCAACACCGCACCGATGGCAGCATCACGACCTGTCTTTTCGCCACCTGTGGCTTTTGATATGCCAGCACCCAATACCGCACCAGCCAACGCTCCCAGCCCTGCATTCTTGGCAGTGCTGTTGTTAGATGCTGCTTGTTGTGTGGCAGCACAGCCAGACATTACCATTGCTGCTGACAATACACTTACTATCGCTACTTTTTTCATTGTGTGTTTCCTTAAAAAAGAAATTAAAAAACGATTAAGGCATTATCAGTAAAACCGATAAGATAAACAGCAAAACCGATAAGCCTACACAAGCGAACTTAGGTCGCTGGCTTGCTTATATTATGCTATGATTATTCTTGGCTATTGTAGGAGCTTTGTAAGTAAAATGTTGTAATTTTCACCAGATATTTGACGATTTTGGCGGATATACCAAATTCCCACAGTGCTTTTGTAACAAAATATGACAAGTTAGCCCATATTTTTTGTTGATGACATTTTTTAGCAAAAAAAATCACGCAATCTTATCATTTTAGGTTAAAATTGGCACATTTCACCCAATGATTTTTTCAACCAAGCCAATTGACAGATGAAAGCACAACGCACCCCCCTACCCTTTTTTCAAAAGCTCCATGACGACAAGCCGCAGCTGGCACAAAAATTGTCATTGGCACTGGGCACAGGCACTATTATTGCCAATAGTATCGCATTGTCTGTACCGCTTTACACTGCAGGGCTTGCCAAACTCTTCACCAAGTCAAAACGTGCTGACAAGACTGTGCTGGGCATTGCAAACCATTGGATTAATAGCAATAATCTGATGATTGACCGCATTTTGCCTGCTAAGGACTGGCGTGTCAGCCTGCCAGATGACCTAAAAAAAGATGGCAAATATCTGCTTATCTGCAATCACCAATCTTGGGTGGACACCAGTATCATTCAGTACATCAGCCAAGATGTGTTGCCTATCACACGTTTTTTTGCCAAGCATGAGCTGCTGTACATTCCTATCGTAGGGCAGACGTTTTATTTTATGGATTTTCCGATGATGAAACGCCACAGCAAACAAGCCATCGCAAGCAATCCTGAGCTTGCCACTCGTGATATTAACGAAGCTCGCCGTGCATGTAGTTTGCTGGCGGATAAGCCTTTTGTACTGCTTAATTATCTTGAAGGCACACGCTTTAATCAAGCCAAACATCACGCCCAAAATTCACCCTACAAGCACCTATTAAAGCCCAAAGCAGGTGGACTGGCACTTGCCATCAGCAGCCTTGGTGATAAGATTGACGGTATCTTGGATATGACCTGTGTCTATCCTGATGGTGCACCTGATTATACCGAACTGTGGCAGGGCAAATTGGCACGCTTGGCGGTAGACATTCGCCATCTGCCGATGAATGATGAGCTATTCACCGCCCTACAACAAGGCGAATACGACACCAATGCTGATGTCAAGGCACAGCTGTTTGGGTTTTTGGACGATGTTTGGCAACAAAAAGACGCTCGCATTGATGAAATCTTGGCACAATTTGCACAATAAATGAGTACCAATAATAATGAAACAACGACAAACCCCAGAACTCACCGACCTAGAAATCCCCAAGCAAAGCGACATTCCAGAAGATGTCGTACCGCTGTTCGGACATGACAAGGAAGATGAGCGAGAATCCAGCAAGATTAAACTTGCCTACGACCTTATCATGTTGGCACTGCTTGTCATTGACCTGCTGCTTATTGGGCTTGACAACATCATGATGAGTGAATTTATCATAAAATTTAGCCAATGGCTTGGCTTTTTGCCCACTGTACTCAGCTACCAAGACAACCTACATGCCAATATCGCCGCCCTTGGTGGTACATTTACGCTATTTTGGGTGGCAGAACTGTCGGTTCGCTGGCTGCGTGCGATTGTCAAACGCACCTATTACCGCTGGTTTTTCTTCCCCTTTGTGCATTGGTATGAAGTGTTGGGCTGTTTTCCTGCCTTGCGTGCCTTGCGACTGCTAAGAGCAGGGGTCATTATCAAACGCCTGCACGATATGGGTATTAAAGTCATTCCAGAAAACTGGCTAAAATCCGCCCAGTTTTATTATCATGTGGTATTAGAAGAACTCTCTGACCGTGTGATTTTGACCGCCATTGACAATTTTAGAGCCCAGCTGTCCCACTCAAAAACACATGGCGAGCTTATTCAAACCACCATCAACAAAAACCGCAACGAACTAGAAGCCATGGTACTACAACTGCTGCGTACAGAGCTTGCCCCCAAGCTACAAGCGGCGTTTTTGGCACAGACAGGCGAACAGTTATCAAACGACATTGGCAAGGCGGTTGAACATGCCTTGTCCGACACTCCAGAGCTGCGTCGTTATCTTAAACTTATTCCCATCGCTGGCAGTCTTATCGAAAACCAAATCACCAGCGTAGGCAAGCACATTGGCGAAAACGTTACCACTGCGGTGAATGCTCATCTGTTTAATCCACATACGCTAGATAGCTTGATGGTACAAATCGCCAAAGGCGTGGCAAATATCAATACCGACAGCCAAGAGATACAGTCTTTGGTAAGTACGGTGATTAATGACGCTCTTAACGCCTTTGAAAAACAAGTCAAAGTACAACAATGGAAACATAAAGAACAACTGCCTATTTAACCCTTTATCTTAATCCTTTATCGTCTCACATAAAGGTGTTATGATGGGCGGTTTTGACAAGCCAATAACAAAAAAGCGAACTTATGAAAACAATTACCCTATACGGCAAAATGCTTGCCTTTAGCCGATTAAAAATATCAAGCAGCGACCTTGATGAGATTAAAATCGCCTTGGCAGAACTACAGCCCACCAGCAAAACCATTCCCACCATCATCGAGATGGACAAGGCAGTCCAAGCCATTGAACTTGTGCCGCTCATCGAGTTGTTATGGGAGCATAAGCTCTCTGTTATCGGCGTGATTGATGGCGTGCTTAACGAACAGGCTTATGCCAATAAACTGGCAATATTCCCTGCTGATGGCAAACGCATCGCACAGGTTCAGCCCGAAGCCAGTAAGCCTGCCATCATTCATACATCTGCCCATACATCTGCCACAGTCATGCCTAATATCAACACAGACAATATTGACACGCCAGACAATCAGCTATCCCTGCCTGTCATTGCTGACGATACACCAAACCACGCACCACAAACAGCCACCCAGCCCACCGACACGACAAAAACCCAAGGCATTACCAGCACCGTACATGAGCAGATGTTGCGTTCTGGGCAGACCATCACGCATTTTGGCGGCGACCTTATCATCACAGGCAGTATCAATAATGGTGCAGAAGCCATTACTGACAACAACTTGCACATCTACGGCAAAGCCAGTGGGCGACTTATCGCAGGGGCAACTGGCGACCAAGCGGCACGCATTTTTTGTCAAAAATTTGACCCTACCTTGGTGTCCGTGGCTGGCACTTACTGTTTAAGAGATGACATTCCTGCCGAAATGCTTGGCAAGGCGGTGCAGGTAAGTTTTGATGAGACCAAAGGGCTGATATTTACACTGATGAAAGGTTAGGAATACCCAAATACAACAAAATCATCAAAATTATCATCATCACGACTGCTTTTCGTGCTATTTTATTAAAAAATATGCTAAAATATCAAAGGTATATAAACGCATTAATGGTTTAAATCACCTAAATCCAATCAATCAAGGATTTTATGTACATTTGTGGAGATTAAGGGTGTATCACGCTAGGATAAGAAATCCCAGTTAAGAAATCT
>JAUNUB010000149.1 GCA_030538375.1 Moraxella sp.
TCAGACTTGTGATAGAATACAATCTTGCCTTGGAAAGTAATACACTCTTTGATGGTGAAGTAGAACTTGATGAGAGCTGTGCTTTTTAAGAGTTGGGGGCGGTGTTCGTAAAGGTAAGCGTGGTCGTGGTGCTGCTGGCAAAACTGCTGTATTTGGTCTTTTAAAACGCAACGGCAGGGTTTATACCGTTGTTGTCAAAAACACCAAATCAGCCACACTAATGCCTATAATTACCAGTAAAATCAAGCCTGACAGTGTGGTTTATACCGACAGCTACAAAAGCTACAACGTCCTTGACGTGTCTGATTTTAAGCATTTTAGAGTTAATCACTCTAAAGAATTTACAGACAAAGATAACGGACAAAATCACATCAACGGCATTGAAAACTTTTGGTCGCAAGCCAAGCGTATCCTAAGAAAATACAATGGCATTGACAAGAAAAACTTTCATCTTTTTATCAAAGAATGTGAGTTTAGATTTAACTACGGCACACCATCACAAAAGCTAAAAACTTTGAGGATGTGGTGTGGGGTTTGGGGCTGATCTAGTACAGTCCCTTATTTTAAATGACTATAGTTAATCAATACCGCACAATACCACACCGCTTTGAATGATGGCTTGGTGGGGTATTGGGTGTTGAATGGGGTGATGGGGGTGTGAGGCTAGCTCTCTTGCCCCAACCGACTTTCCAGCATTAGCAGCTTATTATGATATTTTTGCAAGGTGTTGCGATGACCGACACTCACCATAATGCACCGTGGTAAGTAGGTGCGGATATTGGTGTACAGCACATCTTCGGTTGGCTCATCTAGGGCGGACGTGGTCTCATCTAAAAATATCACCGCAGGCTTGGATAGTAAGGCACGAATGAACGCCACACGTTGCAGCTCTCCGGGGGACAGCACCGCTTGCCAGTCATTGACATCGTCCAACGCACCGACATATTTATCTAGGCAACACAGCCGCATAATCATGATAAGATTATCATCATTGGTCGCAATATCTGGGTAGCAGATGGCATGACGCAGGCTGCCTTCTGGCATGTACGGACGCTGGGGTAAAAACATCACTTTGCCATCTTTTGGGGTGCGAGCGTGTCCTAGGATTTCAAAGGGATAAATACCTGCCATCGCCTTTAATAACGTGGTCTTGCCAGCACCAGACAGCCCTTGAATGAGCAGTGCGTCGCCAGCACTTAGGCAGATATTCACCCCTGACAGCAGGGTCTCGCCATCGACATTTTTTAGCCCAAAATCTACCAAACACAGCTGATTATCTTGATGGCTTGGTGTGTGCAAGGTCTTGTTGTCCAAGTTGTCCAAGGTGTACAAAAATCCATGCAGACGGTTAAGCCGTGCTTGATACAAAGTAAATTCTTCATAAAACAAGCGAAAAAACGACAAGGCACGCATGAGCCGATTGAACGACTGTACCGTTTGGTGCATGTCGCCCAGCTTAATCTGCCCTGCAAAAAAACGTGGGGCTTGGAGCATGAGCGGCAACAGCATGGCAATCTGCGTAACCCCTGTGTTAAAACCATCAAGCCCCAGCGTACGGCGGATAATCGCCCAGCGGTTAGTAATAATCGCCCCAAAACGCCGACTTAGGTGCTGATTTTCTTGGTTTTCACCATGATAAAAGGCGATACTCTCGGCATTGTCTCGCACTCGAATGAGTGAATAACGATAGTCGCCATGCAGACGTTCTTTGTCAAAATTGAGCTTAATCAAGGGCTTACCAATCCACACCGACACCGCCGTGGCAAGAATAATAAACGCATAAATAAAAAACACCACGCCTTTTGGAATATGCAGTCCGAACACGCTTAATATCCCCGACAACCCCCACAAAATGATGGTGAATTCAATGGTGGAGACGATGGCATTCATCACCCCACGCACCATATCGACTGTACTGGTGATAAGCTCTCGTGCGTCCTGCTCGATACGTTGGTCGATGTTGTCAGGCAGGGTTTGGTTGTACTGTAGGCGGTAGTAGTTTTTGTTGGCAAGCCAGCGTGTCAGCATAACACCATTTAGCTGTTCGAGCCATTTAATCTCAAACACTTGCCCAATCAGACTGTCAATAATCTCTTGAATGACCTTGAATATCACAAGACTGGCATTTAACACTGCAAAAAACCAAAACACCTTAGCGTTCATGTCTTGGAGTGATGAATACAACTGGTTATAAAAAATGGTGTTCAGCACGCTGATACGCACTTCAAGTAGCACAAAAAACACCAGTACCACCACCATGCCAATCGCCTTGATGGTGTTACTGCGGTTGAGACAGGGCTTGGTAATCAGCCAAAATTGCTGACCAAAACGTGTATTTTTGATGGACAATGCAAAGCCAAAGAGCAGCACGCACGCTATCATGAGAGCTTTTACCAGCCATGCAAACGAGCCTATCAGTTCACTTTGCCAATCCATTTATCACCTTTTTTATCGCCAAAATAAGAGACCGTGAAAATACAGTCGAGTAAAATAAAAATAAGACAAGCCGACAGACCGTGGTGTACAAGTAGTACATAAGGGAGCTGGTAACGCAGTATCATTGCAATTTTAATCGACTGTATCACACACAAAAAAAGCCCTTACCATGGTAAAGGCTTCATGCGAATGATAATTTTTCGCTATTATAAGGTTTTTTTGGGGAAGTGCAAGGATTTTCTGCTGTAGCTACTGTTAAACCCAAGATAGCTGGTTAAAATACAGCCCATTAAAATTGTAATTTTATAGGCTATAGCTTAAAACGAGCTGCCTTGACTGCTCATCACAGGAGCAAAGCTGTGTTCTTTGCTTGGTTTGACAAAGGTCGCTGGGGTGGTTTGGGTGCTCAAGAGCATGCTATGACAGCAAGTGCTGGTGCTATACTCATCATCGCTGTCGTCCCAGCTGTCCAAATCGTCCAAATCGTTGTGGTTAATACTACATAAATCACACATTTCGTTACCTTATTTTGGTTATAGTCGATTAAAATTGCAATGATACTGCGTTGACAACGTCCTTATGTACTACTTGTACACCGCGGACGTTGTCGCCTTGTCTCATTTTTATTTTAATCGCCTATACCTTGCTTAATAGTTGCCTTATTGTTTAGGGTCTTTTTTTGACTCAAAAAAACTTTTTTTGGTGTCATCTTGACTGATAACAGCAATCTCCGCTTCGGTGAGCGTGGTGATATGGTGCAATAGACGCATCATGTCAGGGGTGAGTACCAGTCTTGCAAAGTGGGCGATTTGGTGGATACGCTCATCAAAATACAAGGCTTGGCTATGCTCATCAACTCGCACATATTCTAGGCGTACCAGCGTATTGATAAAACTGGTGAACAATGCTTTATCAAACAAATCTGGCGAATCATCGGCATACAGCACCGACAAACGCCCACCGAGCAGATAGCACAGATTGACCGCTTGCTCACGAGTGAGCTTGCCGCTGCCTTGTTCGGCGAGCAGTGTTGTCGCCATAAAATACCGCTCAAGGCTTTGTTGAGCAGGGCTTGCCAGTACCGTCATTTGTTGATAGGCTTCGGTGTTGCTTTGGGGGGCGGCGATGATGTCATTGCCCATATCCACCACCACACCTGTGTCAATGAGTGCACTCAACGTACGGTCAAGCACGGTGTGGATATTACGAAGGGCATATTTCAAAAACAGCTCCGTCTGCAAAAACGGATATAGCAAGGACACCACTTCGCCAAGCTCACGGCGGCTGACACGTCCATTACGCTGCACAAATGCCGTTACCAAGGACGGTAAAATAAAGACGTGCAGGATATTGTTTTTAAAATAATTTAACAAAGGGGCTTGCTTGTCGGCAATCTGCACCATGTCGCCCAAGATATGCGACGTATGGGTGATGAGTTTTAATTTTTTGGCGTAGCTTAGCATGTCAGCCGCTGGCATACTGGTGATGTGCGTGTCGTCGTCATAGGGCAGGGCTTGGGCGATACGTTGATACAGCTCAAGCTGGGTTAAGCACAGGCTCTCATCAAGGGCAGATTTTGGCGTGGATAGCAATACCAAGGCGATAAGCGACACAGGATTGACCACAGCGGCACGGTTGATATGCTGCATAACCTTGACACCGATATTTTCAATCATCACACCGACGTTA
>JAUNUB010000150.1 GCA_030538375.1 Moraxella sp.
GCTTGATAGAATAACTATCAACCTGCGTTTTTTCCTTGAAAGAGCTGCGATTTATCTCATTTTTATCCACAAAGACGAAATGTCAACAGACCCTTATAAAACAAGTAAATATTTGAGCCTTGTACAAAAATAAGTTAAAATAACAAAGTTTATTTATTCGTTTAATTAAGTTGTCATTATGAGCTGTTCTCGCATTCATCAATCACAAGCGTTCACTCACGAAACCGTCCTTTTGACCGAGACGGTGGCAATGACACTTGGCGTGCGTGATTTGAGCGAGTTGGCAGGGCGTAAGGTGTCTCGTGTATTCGTGGACGCAACGTTTGGCAGGGGTGGACACAGCAGATTGTTGCTAGAATACCTAAGCGATGACAGTACGCTCATCGTCTTTGACAAAGACCCACAGGCGATTGAGACCGCACAGCAATTGGCCCAGACGGATAAGCGTGTGCGTGTGGTGCATGACAGTTTTGCCAATTTAAGCGGTGCTTTGGCGGAGCTTGGCATAACAAAAATTGATGGGCTGATGGCAGACCTTGGCGTGTCCAGTCCACAGCTTGATGATGGCAGTCGTGGCTTTAGCTTTATGCGTGATGGGGCGGTGGACATGCGTATGGACACCACACGGGGCGAGCCTGTATCGGCGTGGCTTGCCAAGGTTGATGAAGAGACGCTGGCAAATGTTTTGTACACATACGGTGAAGAGCGGTACTCAAGGCGGATTGCTAGAGCCATCAAATCCATGGAGAGTCACCAGTCCACCTTGGCACTGGCGGAGACGATAAAGCAGGCTCACCCTGCATGGCAAAAGGGCAAGCACCCTGCGACACAGAGCTTTCAAGCACTGCGGATATTTATTAACAATGAGCTTGGTGATATTGACGGTTTTTTGGTACAGAGTATCGATGTGCTAAAGGCTGGCGGTCATTTGGCGGTGATTAGTTTTCATTCCTTAGAAGATAGGCGAATCAAGCAATTTTTGCACAATCACAGCCGTGGACGTTGGGAAGGGGACGACAAATTACCCATACCGCCTAAGCGAGCCAAGTATTTTGGCAAGCCTGTGCGTATCGCCCCAAGCAGTGATGAAATCAAGCAAAATCCACGTGCCAGAAGTGCCTATTTGCGTGGGGCAACACGCAATGATGTGATGGTTGATTAAAATTGCAATGATACTGTGTTGCCAATGTCCTTATGTACTACCAGTACACGGCGGTCTGTCGGCTTGTCTTATTTTTATTTTAATCGACTATGGCGTTAAACGGATAAATAACAAAGGTGATGTGGTGAATTTTTTATTGATGAATAATAGAGTGTATTGGGTGCTGATGTTGATTTTGGCAACAGGGGTGGCAACTGCTAAGCAGGCTTACGAAAGACACGAAAGGTATTTTGCCTTATCGGCAGCCAAAAACACCATGCGAACACTCAAAACAGAAGAGCAGCGATTGCTGATTGAGCAACAAACCTTTAGTGCCACGCCGCACATCGCCCAGCGTTCGGTGAGTGAGTTGGGTATGTTTTTTCCTACTGATAACGAAAAACTTATTATTACGCCTTAATTTATGTGGTTGATAGCAATTCATGAAAAATACCCCCAAAGCAGCAGTCGTAACCAAACCATTAAAACGCCGAGAGCAAAAATCTGCGTCGGACGGTGCTGGCGAAATAGAAACCTTTCGGCGAAAAGCATCAGGCAACAAGACCAAGGGTGCTGCCAGCTTGGGCGGCATGGACGACTTGTGGCGTTTTGGGCTTATTTGGAGTGTGATGGGGGCGGCATGTCTTGGTTTGGTGGCAAGAGCGTGTTATCTACAGGTGGTGAACGCCAGTTTTTTTATTGATAAGAGTGAGCAATTCTCAGTCAAAAAACAAAAGGTGGCGGTAAGTCGTGGCATGATTACAGACATCAATGGCGTGCCATTGGCCGCCAACGCCCCTTTAATCACGGTGGTATTTGACCCACACAATTATGCACTGGCTTATTATGGACGTAAGCGAGAGATACTCAACGCCAGCAATGACAAGCAAAAAGCCGAAGCCCAAGCACGTCTGGACAATTTATCCTTGGTTAAACTGTCGGCTATCGCCAATTATCCGCTTGAAAAATTGCAAGCTGCTACCAATCTAGATGACAGCGTTGATGTTAGCAACAAACAAGCCATCGCCGCCGCCTTGCCAAAGGGAGAAGGTTCTCGGCGTATGGTGCTGCTTAACCAAGTAACGCCAGAGATTGCTGCTTTGGTTACCACGCTAAATGTTGCAGGCATTGGCACAGAAGAAAAATCTAAGCGTTTTTATTTGCAAGCAGAACCAATGGCACAGATTATCGGCTTTATGGGGGAGTCGGAAAACGATAAAGACTACAAGGGACGTGCAGGCATTGAAGGGCAGTATGATGAAATACTGGCAGGCAAATCGGGCGAAATACAGGTATTGCAAACAGGCACACAAGAAGCACTGAATGAAATCAAGGAAGTCATACCTGCTGTGGCTGGTCAAGACGTGCAATTGACGATAGATTCTCGCTTGCAATATGTGCTCTATAAGGAGCTTGAGCAGGTTGGGCGAACACAATCGGCGCGCTGGGCAAGTGGCATGGTGGTGGACATCAGCACAGGAGATGTGCTGGCGATGGGTTCTTGGCCATCGCTTAATACCAACAAACTATCCGAGCTCACAGGAGGAAATGAGCGTAACCGTGCGGCACTTGATGTGTTTGAACCGGGCTCGGTGATGAAGCCTTTTACGGTGGCAGCCGCCTTGGAGTCTGGCAAATACAATACCAGCAGCCTGATTGACACAGACGGTGGTTCGTTCCGAGTGCCGGGCTATACCATTCGTGATGGCGGCAGCTATGGGAAGATTACGCTTGCCAAGCTCATTCAAAAGTCGTCCAATGTCGCTTCTACCAAGATTGCCCTAAATCTACCTGCCAGTGCAATTGCAGATATGCAGCGGCAATTTGGCTTTGGACAAAAGAGCAGTTTGAATTTTAGTGGTGAAGCCAGTGGTAGCGTCAAAGACCCTGCCGAAAAAGAAATCAGTCGCCGTGCTACTTTATCCTATGGATACGGACAGCAGGTAACTTTGGCACAGCTTGCTCAAGCCTATGCCACGCTTGGCAATGGTGGGCTAATGCAGCCTTTAAGATTGGTGCTAAAAGATGAGCTGGCAACGCCAAAGCGTGTCATCAGCGAGCAACACGCCAATGACATTGTGGCTATGATGGAGCTGGTAACACAGACAGGCGGTACAGCCAAGCAAGCGGCGATAGATGGCTATCGTGTGGCTGGTAAGACAGGCACAAGCCGCCGCAACAATCCAAAAGGCGGCTACTATCATGACCAGTATCGAGCGACATTTGCAGGGGTTGCCCCAGCGTCCAACCCACGCTTTGCGGTGGTGGTGCAAGTTGAAGACCCACGCTTGCAGTTTTATGCAGGACCCGTGGCAGCCCCTGTTTTTGCCAAGATTACCCAAGAAGCACTGCGTCTGTACAATGTGCCATTTGATAAGCCACTGGACAAAGCCAATACGGCACGATAATTGGGGTGTATTTGGTTTGTTGCACATTGCTTTTTAAAGTGTGCAAGAGCCTAATAATAACAAGGCTCCAAACCAGCAACTCAACCTATGCTAGACTAAAAACATGAAGTATAACAGTAAGTTAAGAACCTATAAAGTCAAAAAAAATCATAAAAATTCTTTTGTACTGATGTAGATGCCACTAAAACAGCCATTTTGCTTGATATTAATCGTAATACTATCAATCGGTGGTACAATATCTTTCGTCAAGCAATCTTTTTGTTTAAGACCAAGCAAAAAGACTTAGGGGCTGACGTAGATTAGCAACTATGATATACTACAAAAATGAAGATAACTCA
>JAUNUB010000151.1 GCA_030538375.1 Moraxella sp.
CTAAAAACTTTGAGAAAATGGTGTGGGATTTAGGGCTAATCTACTACAGCCCCTTTCTTTAAGGTTTTTCTTTTTAAACGAGCGATGATATTATTTTTTCAAATCCATCATAAGTAGCATAAATATGACACTCTTTAGCCGCTTGATACCAATCATCTCTATTTAAAAGGTTTATGTTAATTTTGACGCCTGATTTTTCTGCAATCAATGATAGAATTTGTCTTTGAGTTCTGCCGTTACCATCAATAAATGGGTGTATGGTGTTTAGTTCGCCAATGAACCAAGCTGATGTTTTTATGAAATCTTGCGTGCTGGTGTTGGTCGCCAGCTTGTCATTTAGCTTTTGGTAGAGCTTACCAAGTTCTTTTTCGATAAATTCAGGTCTACAAAATGGATAGCCACGCCCAGTGGTATAAGTTCGGTAAGAGCCAGCCCATTCATAAATTGCCCCAAAAAATTCTTGGTGCATTTGTTTTAATCCATTTGCTGACAGCTCTTTGGCTTTATTGGAAAGCCCATTTTGCAAGGCTTGTTCCACGCAATATGCTTCCACCTTATCCAGTTCATTTTGATTGGTTATCCCCAGCTTGTTCACCAAAGGACTTTCGCCAATGTCGCCTTGAAAATAACGCCGAGCTTGAAGTTCGTCTGATTTTCCTGAACCCATTTAGTAAGTCCTTTGCGAAAGAATGTATTTCATCATCACTTTTATAAATTCATCTTTTGGCATACCAACAGGAATGCTGTCCATAAATGCCTTGTCGTTGTCCGTCAAAACCACCCCTTCAATGGCATTACTGGCTCTTGCCAGAGCCTTACGGTATTTGACTGCTTCAGGGTGCATAGAAGAATTGTAGTCGGCTGGGAGCTGGCTGTAGTCCACCTTGATACCTGTGATTTCTTGCATGTTCATGTGTCAATCCTTAAAAAGATTTTTCAATTCAGAGCTTGTGCTGGTTAAGTTATTATTCTATTAATCTGCCTAGTCTAGTTGTTAGGGTGTTTGTTTTGCAGGGTCAAAAACCGATTGGCTGTCGCCATAAGACACTCTACACAACAAATGTTTATTGCACGCCATCTATCAGTTGGCGGGCAATTGTACCGATGTTGGGAATTTTTGGCAGTTCATCAAGATAAAAAAACGCCGCACAAGCCAGCTCACTTTCTTGAATTGTAATATCACCGCTAAGATAATCGGCATAAAAGCCTATCATCAGATTGCTGGGATAAGGCCAAGGCTGACTGCTGGCATAACGCAAATTGTGCAAACGCAAGCCCACTTCTTCAAAGACTTCACGATGAATGGCATGCTCGATAGACTCCCCAATCTCCATAAAACCTGCCACCAATCCATACATACCATCATGGTGATGATGGTGCTGAGCAAGCAGAATCTGTAAGCGTCCATCATCGGGGTGCGTGCGTGTGATGGCGACAATCACGCAGGGTTGAACCTTGGGATAGTTGCGGTGATGGCAATTAGGACAGTGTGCAGCGTATTCTGCCCCATCAATGCCTGTGTCGCCAATCAGTACAGCATTGCCACAACGTGGGCAAAACTGGTTGTCCTGTCGCCATCTCATGACTTGTATGGCATGGCTGGCAAGCTGTGCTTGAATGCTATCCGCATGATTGATAAATTGACGATAAGGGGTGAGCTGATAAACTTTGTTGGTGGTGCGGTCAATGACGCCATCTGTTTTGCTGTCGATAAGCAGCCCACAATCTTGCAAATAACCATCTTGCGAATGACCGTCTTGTAAATGGTTTAGCAGTGCTTGATAGCTGATGACGACATCAGCAGCAAGGTGTGCATGGTCTTGATAAATGATGCTGGCGTTGATAAAGGTGTAATCACAAGGCCGTAATTTGGCAAGCTGTTCATAAGTGATGGCAAGGCGTGCCAAAGATACAGAAGTATCTAGCAAAAGGGCGGCAGAATCTGTATCTACCACCCATGCCTTAATGGTGCAATTATTCATTGACATCGCTTAGGCAGCAAGCAGGCGATTTAGGCTGTGCTGCCCACGCAAAATGGCTTGCTTATCGACAGGGCGATTGTCTTCAAAGGCTTCTAGGTAATAATCTGCAGCCACCACCACGTCCGCCACTTGAGCCAATTGTGCTTCGGTGAGCTGCCCCTTTTCTTGGCTGACGGTCTCGTCAATATAGCGAGCAAGACGAGCAAGCATTTTGGCGGTGCTGGGCAATCTTAAAAAGCCTGCCGCCCCTGCCACCTGCGAAAGCATTTCTGGCGTGTGCTGCAAGTGGGTTGCATCACGATTGGCGTCTGCCAAATAATCAATCACCATTTGGCTGATGGTTGAGATATTGATACGACTTTCTTTGATGAGCAAATCGTAGGCGGTATCTAGCTGGTGTAGCGAGATGTGGCGATTTTGTAGGGGGAGTTTAATCGCTCCGGGGGTATGTGTTTTGGTTAAGAATATGGCGGCATTCTCGGCAACCATCAGCTCGGCAAGCAGCTTATCAAAGTCTGCTGGGGTTGGCGTTTGCCATGCACGCATCTCGGTCGCTGCTTGCGACAGAGCGTCTGACGCTTCTTCTAGGCTTAGTAATCTCATTGCCAGTCCAAGGCTTGCGATTTGTTCGGCGATGTCTGTGTTGCTGGCGGCATTAATCTCGACAGAACCACGAGCCAAGCTGTCTACTTTTTCTTTGATACTGATGATTTCGCTTTGAATGATATTGTTCAAAGTATCGGTGATTTCACGGTTTGGACCAAACAAAAAGCGACGCATTTTGTCAAGCTGACTGGCTTCTGAGGTATACAGCGAAAACTGACTACGAACTTTTTCGGCAAATTGTTCATCACGCTGACAAGCAAAACTCACCAAATCTGCAAAACGCTTGTCTTCAATAGGCAGATAATCAAAAAACTGCTGTTCGATATAAATCAAAATGCGTTTTTTGGCATTGCTAAGCGGCAGGGCACTCTTTAGGTTTTGGGTGGCTGCATAGGCGGCTTGCCAAAACAAGGTGTTGGATTTTTGGCTGATGATTCTGCAGGCCTTATCCATGCTAGCCAAAGCGGTATTCACGGCAGGATTTGTGCTTTTGGCGTTATTGTCATCTAAGGCGACCGCCAACCCCAAACGAAATGCGTTGCTAAGCGATTGGGTGTTTAGCCCCAGAGTGCTAAGCGATTGATAATGAGTGGCTGGATTGCTGATGGAGATACTTCTGTGATGATTAAGATTTTCTAGTGATAGGGCGGCTTGCCCCAAATGCCCACGCAGCTTGTTGATGATGGGTAGCAGCAGGCTAGGTTCAAGCACTTCTTTGAGCAGGACAAACTCAATATAACGGTCAAGCACCATGATACCTTCAGAGATGTCCATGACAAGACTGGTATCGCTGTTGTCGCCAGAATCGTGTAATTTTTTGAGATTGCCAGCAATGGCATAGGTCAAATCACTTGTGCCTTTGAATGAAATCAAATCAAAAATAGCTGCCAGCTGCTCAATCACGACAGCAGAATCCATCAAGAGCGGTGCTTGGTCTTCATCATCATGAAACTCACTCAAATGCGTTTCTGCGTCTTTAAGAGCAACTTCAATCTCTGGTAAGAGTAGGTGCAGTGATGGCAAGTCAAAATTGGTGGCTGATTGTGTCATAATTGTCCTGCAGGCTAAGAAGCAAAAAATTTATATAAAAATATGCCACATTACACCATGTTCGTAAGCGATGTGCAAGCCCAATCGCACAAAAGCACTGAGTTTTTTGATGAATGGCAAAAATTAGGGTCTGCCCACATTTCGTCTTTGTAGATAAAAATGAGATAAATCGCCGTTCTTTCAAGGAAAAA
>JAUNUB010000015.1 GCA_030538375.1 Moraxella sp.
AATTTAGCCAATTCAACCAATGTAACCAATGCAATTAATCTAAGTTTAATTTCTAAGTCATGCAGCCTAAGCCTTGCAGTCTAGCTTTACACCAGCCGTTTTTTATCGGTTGTCATCACCAAAAATCATCAACCAATCAGCCAAAGTAATATAAATGGCGAACGGTTGTAATTGTGATTTATCCATGGTATGTTTAAGTGGTATAACTTAACTCAACCCAAAAAGCATAGTCGATTAAAATTGCAATGATACTTCGTTGCCAGCTCCCTTATGTGCTACTTGTACACGGCGGTCTGTCGGCTTGTCTCATTTTTATTTTAATCGACTATAACTCAATCTAAAAAGGTAAATCACCATGAGTGGACTACGATTAAACGAAAAAGAATTGCAAGCACTAAGCGATATAGCGTGCAAAATGATGAATGATGATAAGGGGCTGCTCGCGAGATTCGTGTCCGAATATTATCAATTTTTGAACAAAAATACCGTGCAAGATATTGATGTCAAAGACTTGGCAGGCATGGCGGTTCATCATTTTAATCTGATTAAGCAGTATGACAAACAAGGGGCAAAGCTTGTGGTCGCCAACCCATCGCCCGAAGAGCAGCAGTTCTATAGCCAGCGAACGGTGATTCAGATGGTCGCCCAAGACCGTCCATTTTTGATAGACACCATGCTGATGGTGCTTGATGGCTTGGGGGTTACGGTACATCGCCTGTACAATACGATTTTGCGATTGTCTTATACCGATGGCGTATTGACAGATTTGGCGGTGGCAGCACAAAGCAACGTGAATGATGACAATCAAGTGGCACTGCTGCACTGTGAGATTGACCGCCAAGATGGGGCAAGTTTGGCAGATATTCAAACGGCTTTATTAGCACGGCTTGATGAGATTGATGTTATCGTGGCGGATTATCCTGCCATGCTTGACTGCTTGGGCAAAGTGCAAGATGAGCTAAACGCACGCCCCATTCCAGAAAATTACCGCAGCAAAGCCGCCGTGGTGAATTTTTTAAAATGGATGGGGCAGGACAACTTTATATTTATGGGCTATCGTGAGTATCGTTTTGATGTCAATCAAGATGTGCCTGCTTTGTATTCGGTGGGTGGTACAGGGCTTGGCGTGCTGCGTGGGGGCGAGACGGACACGGTTTCTAAGAGTTTTTTGGGCTTATCAGACGACTTAAAGCACCTACTTGCCGAGCCTAGGGTGATACTGCTGTCAAAATCCAGCCACATCGCCAAGGTACATCGCCCTGTGTACATGGATTATTTGGGGGTGCAAAAGTACGATGATAAGGGGCAGTTGATTGGCGAATATCGTTTTGTGGGCTTGCTCACTTCACGTGCGTATCAAACGCCAGTCAGTGAAATTCCTATGCTGCAAGAGACCGCCAGTGCGATTTTGACAGCGTCCAACTTACCAAAAAATGGACACGCTTATACAAGGCTGGCTCATATCATCAACACCTTGCCAAGAGATGATTTGTTCCAAGCCAGCAGTGAAGAGCTTGCCCCCATCGTGGCAGGCATTGCCAGTTTGCAGGACAAAAATAGCCTAAGACTGTTCACACGCATTGACCATTACCGCCGTTTTGTGTCGTGCTTGGTGTACATTCCTAAGCACAAGTTTGATACCAGCTTACGCACACAGATACAAGAGCGTCTGGTGGCGAGCTTTGGTGGCTTGTCATCGGCGTTTCGTGTGGAGTTTAACGAGATTAATCATGTGCGTGTACACATTCATGTACGCACCCAACCTGGTAAGGTCAATGCGGTAGATGTGCCAGCACTTGAAGAGACGCTGAACGAGCTTATGCAGGATTGGGCAGATGAGTACGCCAAGGCATTGGGCGATGAGTTTGGCGAAAGCGTGGCAGGCGGTCTCGTGCGAGAATATCTGCCCTTTGTGCCAGTGGCATACCAAGAACGCTATGATGTGCATACGGCGGTGGCAGATACCAAACGCATTCGCACGCTAGATGAGCTGACAGACGGCGTGCCGATGATTTGGTACTTGTACCAGTCGGCAAGCGACAATCAAAACCAGCTGCGTCTTAAGCTGTATGGCAAAGACGAAGCCAGTACGCTATCGAATGTCTTGCCTGTGCTTGAGAGCTTTGGGGTGGCGGTGCTGTCGGCACAGACTTATCGTTTTGATGTGCCAAACGCCAAACGCTGGCTACAAGAATATCGCCTAAAAGTACAAGACGATGTCAAAATTGATTTGGCGGTGGTTAAGGGGCAATTTGAGCAAGCCTTGCAGGCGATTTGGCAGGGCAAGGTGGAGTTTGACCGCTTAAATGAGCTGATTTTGAACACCAAGCTCAGCACCCAAGACGTGTTGGTATTGCGTGCCTTGTCTCGCTATATCGTGCAGGCGAATGCACCGTTTTCAAATGAATATATTCATCAAACGCTGATTAACAATCAAGCCATTGCCGTGCTGATTGCCGAGATGTTCCATGCCAAGATGTCGCCTAGCGAACAGGATTTGAGCACAAGAGCTGCCTTGGTGCAAGAGCTTAATCAAGAGATAGAAAGCCGCTTGGTGTCGGTAACCAGTCTTGATGAAGACCGTATCATTCGCTGGTTCTTGGATTTGTTAAACGCCATGCTGCGTACCAATTTTTATCAAGTGAACAGCGATGGACAGCACAAAGACCGCTTATCCTTTAAATTCAGAGCCAGTGATATTCCACGCTTGCCCAAGCCCAAGCCCATGTTTGAAATATACGTCTACTCGCCCAGAGTAGAAGGGGTGCATTTGCGTGGGGGCAAGGTGGCACGTGGCGGACTACGCTGGAGCGACCGCATGGAAGACTATCGCACCGAAGTGCTGGGCTTGGTCAAGGCACAAATGGTCAAAAATGCCGTCATCGTGCCTGTAGGCTCAAAAGGCGGCTTTGTGTGCAAGGACAAGAGTAAGCAAGCCGACCGTGAAAGCTGGCAGGCAGAAGGGGTGGCGTGTTATCAGACTTATCTGCGTGGGCTACTTGACATCACCGATAACATCATTGATGGGCAAATCGTACCGCCTACCAACACCGTGCGTCATGACGAAGACGACCCCTATCTCGTGGTAGCGGCGGACAAGGGTACGGCGAGCTTTTCGGACATTGCCAATGGCTTGTCGGCAGAATATGGCTTTTGGCTACAGGACGCATTTGCGTCTGGGGGCAGTGCAGGCTACGACCACAAAGGTATGGGTATCACCGCACGTGGGGCGTGGGAGAGTGTTAAGCGGCATTTTCGTCTGCTGAACAAGGACATTCAGACCAAGGACGAATTTAGCGTGGTAGGCATTGGCGACATGAGTGGTGATGTGTTTGGCAATGGTATGTTGTTGTCCAAGAATATTTTGCTAAAGGCGGCATTCAACCACTTGCACATATTCATCGACCCAAATCCTGTGGCGGCGACATCATTCGCCGAGCGTGAACGTTTGTTTAAGTTGCCACGTTCGCAGTGGAGCGATTACGACAAGGGGTTGATTAGCCAAGGCGGTGGGGTATTTAGCCGCAGTGAAAAATCCATCACCATCACGCCCCAAATGCAGGCGACTTTTGACATTGCGGAAAGCACGCTTACGCCCAATGAGCTGCTGAGCCGCCTGCTAAAAGCCCCAGTGGACTTGATATGGAATGGCGGCATTGGCACATATATCAAGGCAAGTGATGAAGACCACAGCGATGTGGGCGACCGTGCCAATGATGCCATTCGTGTCAATGGCGGTGAAGTGCGTGCCAAAATCGTCGGCGAAGGAGGCAACCTTGGCTGTACCCAAAAAGGACGTATCGAATATGCTCAAAATGGTGGACGTATCTACACCGATGCGATTGACAACTCTGGTGGGGTAAACTGCTCCGACCATGAAGTGAATATCAAAATACTACTAGGGGCAAGTGTCTCGGCAGGGGATATGACGGTTAAGCAGCGTAATACTTTGCTAGAGAGTATGACGGACGATGTGGCAAATCTTGTGCTGCGTCAAAACTACCTACAGCCCCAAGCCATTGAGCTATCCGCCTATGAAGCACTGGCACGTCTGGGGGAGCATGGCAGATTTATGCAGTTTTTAGAAAGTCGTGGCAGGCTAGACCGTGCCATCGAATATCTGCCAAGTGATGATGTTATCTTAACTCGCCACAAGTCAGGCAAAGGGCTTAGCAATCCTGAATTTGCGGTGCTGCTCGCCTATGGCAAGATGTGGGTATATGATGAAATGCTGGCAAGTGATTTGCCTGATGACGGCTACTTTTTGGACGAACTCAAAAAATACTTCCCAAATGCCCTAGCCGCCACTTATTTTGATGGCATGAAACAGCACCGCCTGCACCGTGAAATCATCTGCACCTATCTCACCAATGGGCTGGTTAATCGCATGGGTATCGAGAATATCTTTGGTCTGCATGACGAAGCAGGTTTTGGCATTGCCGATATTGCCAGAGCCTATGCCGTGGTGCGAGATGTGTTTGACATTCAGACGGTGTGGAACAAGCTAGGTGAGCTGGATAATCAAGTTAACGCCAATCTACAGCTGGCACTTGAGATTAATATTCGCCGTGTGATGAAGCAAGGCATGCTGTGGTTTTTGACCCACGGTGATTTGGGCGATGTCGCAAAAATCGCAGCAACCTACAAATCGCAAGTCAGTGAGCTGTTGGCGGACAGCAGTTTGTTTGATGTGTATTTTAACCAAGAGATAGACGAGCAAGTGGCGGATTTGACACAAGCTGGCTTGTCCGAAGATTATGCCTTTGTCTTTGCACGCCTGCCTGTGTCGGTACATGCCTTGGACGTGGTGGCGATAGCGACTGCCAAGGGTGTGCCTGCCAAAACCGTGGTAGAAGCCTATTTTGGCGTGTATCAGACCTTACAAATGGCAATGCTAAATGACAAAGTGGCAGGCTTGCCAAAGGTCAGCTATTGGGACAGAAAGGCAGCAACGGCAATCACCACGCAGCTGCACCAAAGTCTGCTTTCCTTGGTGGATAATGTGCTAGGCTGCGGCGGTTTTGAGCTGTGGCAAAGCCGCCATCAAGACAGCCTTGCCAATATCAAGACAGGCTTTGATGAGCTTGATGACCAAGCAGGTTTGGCAGGCTTGTCGGTGATATTGGCACAGGTCAATGGCTTGATGAAGTAGGCGGAGCGGTCATTGTGGGGTAAGCACTGTATTGTATTATGATGTACAATGTATTTTGTAATGCAATACAGCAATTCAAGTCTTTGATTTTTATAATAAAATAAAGCAATATCATCGTGGCTTAACGTCCATGCGACACCACGATGAATTTGCCTTGTTGTGAACTTTATTTGCCACAAAGGGGCTTTGATGACTTTTTGATAAAAGTTTTTTGAAAAATATTGCCATTGTGTTATCATAGTGTAACTATATGGAGATATTTAGGGCTTGTTTTTTGATGAAATGCTCATCAATCAAGTGCTGGTTTATGAGTATATAAAATATCTTTGTGATGTTTTATGCAATTGTATGATTGGCACTTGTGATGATGTTTGACAAAAAGCTAAGCCGTGGGTCAATGATGACAGTTGGGTTCATCTATGGTTATACGTAGATGTCCCTTTGCTGTCATTTTTTATGTGAGACTTGTATATGAGTGAACAACCTAGAGAACGTGAATCGGATTTTACGCTGCGTACCGAATTTTTGCACGATGACAATCAACCGCCGCCGTCTGGCGAAGTGCGTTCGGACGCTGTCAAAGGCGTGGTGATTACACTGATTGCTGCCATTGTTGCCTATGTGGCTTATGCAGCGGTATTGCCCTTTGATGATGTGGCGAACAAAGGCTTGGCATTGGCGTTGTTTGTCGGTATCTTGTGGCTGACCGAAGCCATTCATGTAACGGCGACGGCTATCCTTGTGCCATTGGTGGCGATATTGGTCGGTATCCCTGATTTTGATACCAAGGCAGCATTGTCAAGTTTTGCCGACCCTATTATTTATGTGTTCTTTGGGGGCTTTGCCTTGGCAGCAACCATGCACGTTCAAAAACTGGACAAAAAAATCGCCTACGGACTGATAGGGCTTGCCAAGGGGCATCTTGGGGCGGCGGTGCTGATGATTTTTGCGGTAACAGCTGGTCTGTCTATGTGGATTAGTAACACTGCGACAGCCGCTATGATGTTGCCATTGGCACTGGGGCTACTTACCCAAGTCGATGAAGCCAAAGACCGTGGCACATTTGTATTTGTACTGCTGGGTATTGCTTATTCTGCGTCTATTGGTGGGCTTGGTACGCTGGTGGGTTCACCGCCCAATGCCATTGCCGCCAAAGAATTGGGGCTAGATTTTGCTGGCTGGATGGGCTATGGTTTGCCTGTAATGCTGGTAATGATGCCATTGTTACTCGGCACAATGTATTTGGTCTTAAAGCCCAAGCTCAATCAAAAAGTGGATATGGCTCATCAAGAGACCATCGCATGGACAACGCCGCGTGTACTCACCATCGTGGTATTTGTCATCACGGCATTAAGCTGGATATTTGGCAAGCAGTTGGGGGTAGCATTCGGCTTTAAGCAGCCCGATACCGTCATTGCTCTATTGGCTGCGGTGGCAGTGCTTATGCTGGGTCTGGTCAGCTGGAAACAGGTCTCGGACAATACCGACTGGGGCGTACTCATGCTCTTTGGGGGTGGTATTGCACTGTCTAATATCATGAAAAATTCTGGTGCGTCTGCGGTGCTTGGCGAGCAAATTTCATCAGCCTTGGCAGGTGCACCTGCCGTGGTGGTGATTTTGGCGATTGCTGCCTTTATTATCTTCTTGACCGAGTTCACTTCCAACACCGCTTCGGCAGCACTGCTTGTGCCATTGTTCGCACCGATTGGCGTGGCACTTGGCTTGCCGCCAGAAGTGTTGGTATTGGTGATTGGTATTGGGGCTTCTTGTGCCTTTATGCTACCTGTTGCTACTCCGCCAAATGCCATCGTGATGGGTACAGGTCATATCAAGCAGCGTGAGATGATGAAAGTGGGCTTTGTGCTTAATCTCGTCTCTATCGTGATTGTTACCGTCATGGCATATTTGCTGTGGATGTAAGTTTTTAAATATTAAGCCAATATTAACAAAAAACCACGATTTAATGAAGTCGTGGTTTTTTTGTTGTTCTTTATGGTTAAGCGGTCAATTTATTCGCTTATTTTTGAGTGTTGTCGGTTTCGGTTTTATTCACTTGTGGCTTTGGCTGCTGAACTGGTTTGTTTTGATTAGGTTTGGACTGGCTAGGCTTGTTTTGCTGTGCCTTGTTTTGATTGGACTTAGCCCCAGTAGATTTTTGTCGGTTGTTTTTTTGCTCAGCAGGTTTGGTTTGGCTGCTTTTGTTTTGAGCGGCTTTTTGGTTGTTTGTTGCTTTGTTGTTGGCTTGGGCTTTGTTGGTTTGAGCCTTATTCGCTTGGGCTTTGTCGTCTTGGGTTTTATTAGTTTGAGCTTTGTTGGCTTGGTGGCTGGCAGGATTTTGCTCAGCTGGGGCGGTGGCAGCCAATGCTGGTAGGCTTAGGCTGGTGGCAAGTAGGGCGGCAATAAGCTGTTTGTGATTTAGTTTCATAAAAAATCTCACTGTATAATAAAGAACGGAACATCTTTTAAGTGTAAGAACCGTCATCTCAAAAGATGTGTGTATTAAAGCACAAATCATGGTAAATAAAATCAATTCTCAATGAATACTTGTGAGAGTGTTGTAAACGGCTTTGCACAAAGGGCTGTATTTTTGGCAAATGATACCGTCTTATCAAGCAAATGTTGTCGATACCGCTGATTGTAAACCAGTATGAGGGTTTGGGTGGTGAATTGTAATGACGTAGTTGACGGTTTTTAGCCAAAATAAAAAGTTTATTCAATTCAAATGAACAAACTTTTAAAATTTGCACTCTATAGAATGTTGTGTGGTGAGAGCTTGATATACCCTAACTTGCCTTGTGGTAAATTCAATTCGCCACAAAGTTAAGATTGAGCGTGCGAATGTCTGTGCCGACAATGGGCGTGAGTGGACTAGATGCGTGAATGGCTCGCTCCAGCGATGACTTGAGTGCGGCATTACCCCCACCTGACACGCTGACCGACAGTACATTGCCACCGTCATCGACACGCACTCTGGCGGATAGGCGTTCGCCACTGGATTTGGCAGGCACGTCCCAATTTGGTTCGATACGGGCAACGATGGCGGCGGCGATGGCATTGGTATCCACGCCTTTGCCAGCTGGTGAGCTTGTGCCTGCTGTGCTGCTTGATTGGCGATTGGTCTGTTTGTGGGTTTTGCTGTCGCTGGTTGATTGGGCAGCCCCACTTGCTAGGCTGCCACTTGTGCCACCTGACTGGCGTGCTGCGGTTTCGGCTTGTTCGATGATACTGTCTCGGTAGGCACGAGCTTTTTCTAGCTCTTCGATGTTTTGTTTGACGATATCGTCTTGTTGCTGTTCGGCACGTTTGGCCTCTTGGACTTCTTGCTCCTGCTCACGCACCATCTGCTCTGCCATTTTTTGTTGTTCGGCAAGGCTTGTGGCAATCTGTGCGTCCATCTCGGCGGCGTATTGTGCCATTTGTTTTTTGAATTGGGCTTGACGAGCGGCAAGTTCGGCATTGTACTGGCTGGCAGCATCGGACACGACAGGAGCATTGGCGGTGCTTTGGTTTGGATTTGTATTCGCTGCAGCACTGGCTTGTAGGGCTTTATTGATTTCGGCAAATTCACCTGCGTCCACCAGTGCAGCTTGTATGGCGATAGGCTCTGGTATGCTTGGGCTGTGTTGCCACAGAACAACACCTGCGATGACCAGTCCGTGTAATACTATGCTTGACACCAGTGGCATGGCGGTGCTGTCATTGACCGTGAATGAAGGTGTTGGCGTGGGTCTCATAATGGTTTCGTTGGGCTTAAGGGGCGGATTTGGCACTGTCGGCGAGCAGTCCAATCTTGGTAATGCCAAGCTGTTGCAGACTTGCCATTAATCGCATGATGTTGCTATAAGAATTGCTGGCGTCGGCGTTAATCAAGACTTGCAAAGTGATATTGCCTGCCGTGTCTTGACTGTCGGTGGCAAGGGTGCTTAGGCGTTCTTGTAGGGCGGCTTCGTCCACGGCTTCGTCCATCACCCCTTCGTAACTGATGAATAATGTGCCATCTGCTTTCATAGAAATAATCACTGGCAGGCTGTCTTGTGTAGATAGCGTGCTGGTGCGTTCTCGTGGCAAATCCACTTCTACGCCTGTGGTGAGCATGGGGGCGGCAACCATGAATATGATAAGCAGCACCAGCATAACATCGATATAAGGCACGACATTCATATCGCTGTTCAGCGGATTTTTGTGGCGAGCGTAGGGTGTGCGTTTCATGTTATGCCCCAGTCTTGCCTTGGTGATTGGCAATGGCGAGTGATTGCAAGTGCTGACGCTGCATTACGCCTATCACTTCATCGCAAAACAAAGCTCTGCTTTCGTACACGGCACTGGCTTTGGCGGTAAAATGGTTGAACGCCAATGACGCAGGAATGGCAGCAAACAAGCCCATGGCGGTGGCAATCAAGGCTTCGGCAATGCTTGGAGCGATGACGGCAAGGCTTACGCTCTCGGCACTGGATAGCCCAATAAAGGCATTCATAATTCCCCACACCGTACCAAACAGTCCAATATAAGGCGACACCGACGCAATGCTGGCAAGGGTAGGCAGCCCACTTTCTAGCATGGCTTGCTGCTTGCCGAGTGCAACACGAAACTTACGTTCTACTGCGTCTGTAATATCCGACTTTTGGGTGCTTAGACGCTGCACACGACCAAACTCATCAAAGCCTGTGCAAAATATCTCATCAAGCCCTGTGCGTTCGCTCTCGTTTTGAATGGCTTGGTATATCTTACCAAGACCAAGGTTGTCGCTGGACCAAAACCACGTTTCAAAATTCTCATCATGGCTTTTGGTGCTACCAAGTTTGCCACTTAGGCGAAAAATCAACACCCAGCCAATCACCGATAACAATAAAAGCAACGCCATCACCCCTTGTACCAATAAACTGGCTTCGGTGATTAGACTGATAATATCCACAGATGGGGTCATAGATTTAGCTCAAAAATATTTTTGTAAAGTTTTTATTATAGCACCAATTGTTCAAAAAGAAATTATAGAATGCCCAAAAAGCAGGTGAACATGACAGATGGTAAATTTTGATAAAATCAGTGTGGCTCAGTGTGGCTAGCAAAAAATTGTTACAAGTTATGTTATAAAATAACACAAAAAATAAATTGACAAATTTCACAAAAATGGTTGCACTTTCGGTGATTTAATGTAAACTAAGAATTGTAAGGCATAGCTGTCTTGCTTTAAGTTAAGTGCTTTAAGTTAAGTAACTCTGTGGCAGGGTTTGCCACCATTAATCAATCACAAGGAGAGGTATCATGAAAATGAGAGCAGCAGTGGTAAAAAATGTCGCAGACGGCGAAGTGGAAATTGTCGAGCGTGATATTCCAGAACTCAAGGGCAATGAAGCCTTGGTTGATGTAGAATATTGCGGTGTGTGCCATACCGATTTGCACATTGCGGCTGGGGATTTTGGCGAACACGCAGGGCGTGTGTTGGGGCATGAAGGCATTGGTATCGTCAGCAAAATTGCCGATGGCGTAACCGCTCTGAAAGTCGGCGACCGTGTGAGTATCGCATGGCTGTTTAAGGCGTGTGGGGCGTGCGAATATTGCAACACTGGACGTGAGACCTTTTGCCGCAAGGTATTAAATGCAGGATTCACGGCTGATGGCGGTATGGCGACACACTGTGTGGTGGACGCTTCTTATGCGGTCAAAGTGCCAGATGGATTAGACCCAGCTCAGGCCAGCAGTATCACCTGTGCAGGCGTTACCACTTATAAAGGCGTGAAAGTATCTGGCGTGCGTGCTGGTCAGTGGCTTGTGGTGATGGGTGCTGGTGGTCTTGGTAATTTGGGCGTGCAGTACGCCAAAAAAGTCTTTGGGGCTCATGTCGTCGCCATTGATGTCAATGATGACAAGCTGGCACTCGCCAAAGAAAATGGGGCGGATATGGTGATTAACTCCGCCAAAGAAGACGCTGCCAAGATTGTACAAGAGCAGCTGGGCGGTGCTCATGCAGCCATTGTTACTGCGGTTGCCAAGGCAGGTTATATGACGGCTGTAGAATGCTTGCGTGCTGGCGGTCGTTTGGTGGCGATTGGTCTGCCTGTAGATACCATTGACCTATCAATCCCTAAGATTATCCTAGATGGTATTGAAGTGGTGGGTTCATTGGTGGGTACTCGTCAAGATTTGCAAGAAGCATTTCAGTTTGGGGCAGAAGGCTTGGTCGTGCCTGTGGTGCAAACTCGCACACTTGACGAAACCAATGCCATCTTTAAAGAAATGCACGACGGCAAAATACAAGGGCGTATGGTTATCGACATGAAACGGTAATTTGATTAAACCCAGCCATTTAAACTAAGCCATGTTAAATCAGCCATGACATTCACAAAATCACCCAAGTTTGTTGGCTTGGGTGATTTTTTATGGCTTATTAAGCAAGCAGTGGTGATTACAGCTATTTTTAACCATTCACTATCTTACAATTATTGCTATAATAGGCGTATTTTTTATTGATAGTTTTTTGTATGACTGATATCTTGCCCAATAACACATCTAGCAACACATCTCACCAAAATTTTGCAAAGCCAAAATCTACGCCTGTATTAGCCAAAGACCGCCATCACATTTACCGCACTCGCCAAGACATCAAGCGATTGGCAAGTGATGATGGTGATACCAAAGCCAAAAAACAAGCCCAGCTTGATGAGCTGATTGCTCGCTCGCAAAGGGCGGTGCAAGCACGCACCGACAGTATACCGCCCAATCTTGGCGAGCTATTGAACGATGATTTGCCAGTCAGTCAGCAGGCGGACACCATTATCAAGGCGATACAAGACCATCAAGTGATTATCGTGGCAGGGGAGACAGGTTCTGGCAAGACCACGCAGCTGCCAAAACTTGCGATGTTGGCAGGGTGTGGACGCACAGGGCAGATTGGACACACTCAGCCCAGACGATTGGCGGCACGTTCGGTGGCAACTCGTATCGCCGAAGAGTTGGGCGAAAGCCTTGGCAAGACGGTGAGTTTTAAGGTGCGATTTACCGAAGAAGGGGGCAGCCATTCCATTGTCAAGCTGATGACCGATGGGATTTTGCTTGCAGAATTGGCTTCGGATAAATTTTTGAGCCGCTACGACACCATTATCATTGATGAAGCCCATGAACGCAGTCTTAACATTGATTTTATCATGGGGTATCTCAAGCGACTGCTGCCCAAGCGTCCTGACTTAAAGGTGATTATCACGTCGGCGACCTTGGATACCGCTCGTTTTGCGGATTATTTTGCAAATGGGGCAAATCTCGTGCCGATTATCAATGTCGAAGGGCGAAGTTATCCTGTTGAAGTGCGATACCGCCCCTTGACCGACCAAATCGTACGCAGTCATGACGATGACGCATTTGATGACATGGAAGACAATCTGCCACGAGCTTTGACGGCGGCAGTGGCGGAATGCTTTGATGACGCACGCCAAAAAGGACACCCAGACAAAGCAGACATTCTGATATTTGCCAGCACCGAAGCCGAGATTCGTGAGCTACAAGACATCTTAACCACGCACGCACCGCCGCATACCGAAGTATTGCCCTTGTTCGCTCGCCAAAGCTATGCCGAACAGCAGCGAATATTTGCCCCCAGCAACAAGGGGCGACGGATTATCATTGCGACCAACGTTGCCGAGACGGCATTGACCGTGCCGAATATTTATTACGTGATTGACCTAGGTTTTGCACGGATTAGCCGTTACAACTATCGTTCACGCATTCAAAGACTGCCTATCGAAGCCATCAGCCAAGCGTCTGCCAATCAACGCAAAGGACGCTGTGGACGTGTGGGTAATGGGGTGTGTATACGCCTGTATTCCGAAGAAGATTTTAACAGCCGTGCCGAATTCACCGAACCTGAAATTCTACGCACCAATCTTGCCAGCGTGATTTTGCAGATGGAACACCTAAGATTGGGCGACGTGGCGGCATTTGACTTTATCACACCGCCCGATTTTCGTCTGATTAATGACGGCAAAAAGCTACTACACGAGCTTGGGGCAATCAGCGACAAACCCACCAAAACCGCCGCCAAAAAAGGACGGCACACCCCATCAAATCTTACGCACATTGGCAAGCAAATGGCACGCATGCCGATTGACCCACGCCTTGCCAGAATGCTGATAGCAGGGGACGAATTTGCTTGCCTTGGCGATATGCTGGTCATCGTGTCGGCATTGGCGGTGCAGGACGTGCGAGAGCGTCCCATGAATAAGCAAGCCCAAGCCGACCAAAAACATGCTTTGTTTCGTAAAGAAAATTCGGATTTTTTGTTTTATGTAGAATTGTTTAAAGTACTGTTTGGCACGCATGACATGCACAATGGCGATAAGCTAAGTGGCAATGCTCGCAAGACCTTTGCCAAAAAACACTACCTAAGTTTTCCACGTATCAAAGAGTGGCAAAAAACGCACAGTCAGCTTAGACAAATGGTGGCGGAGTTGGGTTTTAGTCTTGATGATGAACATACACTGCTCACCGCTGACATGTTTGATGGTAAAACGACTGACGGTAAAACGTCCGATGGTAAAACGCTTGATGGCAAGGCACAAGGCAGAATTGGCTTAAAAAATTCTCACAAAGCCATCAATAAAACGCCAATCAATAAAGCCCTTGGCAAGGACAAGCCAGCCCAGTTCAAAGCCGCTGACCCACAAGCCGTGCATTATGCCAATTTGCACCGTGCTTTATTGACCGCCTTGTTGTCGTTCGTTGCTCAAAAAACGGACGTGCTGGGCGAATACATGATGGCACGCAGCCAAAAAGCTCGCATTTTTCCTGCCAGCACCTTGCACAAAAAAGGCATAGCGTGGCTACTTGCTTTTGAAGTGGTGGAGACTTCCAAAGTGTATATGCGTACACTTGCCAAGATTGAACCCGAATGGATTTTGGCATGTGCAGGCGATTTACTTAAATACCATTATTTTGAACCGCATTGGTCAAAAAAGACAGGACGTGTGCGTGCCTATGCTCAGATTAGCTTGTTTGGCTTGATTGTCGTGCCTAAGCAAGTGGTGAATTTTGAACAGATTGATGTGGCGGCTTGTCGTGAGATTTTTATTCGAGATGGTTTGGTGGCGAATGCTTATCCTAAGTCCCTGCCGTTTTTGACGCATAATGACAATAAAATTCATGAAGCCCTACGCCTAGAAGACAAGCTGCGTCGCCGTGATTTGCTTGCCGATGAAGAAGCCTTGTATCAATTTTATGATGGCAAAATTCCGCCGCACATTGCGTCTGCTAAGGCGTTAGAAGATTGGCTGGGGGAATGCCAAGACGATAAAATCCTGTATTTTAACGACAGTGATATACTCAATGAGACCGCCAAAGCAGGCACAGAATTCCCCGAATATTGGCAAATGGGGGCGTTAAAACTGCCTTTGTCCTACATCTTTGACCCCAGTTCTGATGATGATGGCGTGTCGGTGCGTGTGCCGATTCAAGCGTTGTCCCAGCTTAATAGCGTGGATTTGCTGTGGGGTGTGGCAGGTTGGCGGTATGAGCTGGTGTTGCAGCTGCTCAAATCCTTGCCAAAGGACATTCGCCGTCAGATTGTACCAGTACCTGATACGGCAGATAGGATTTTTGATGGGCTGGATAAAACTGCAAACCTTGGACTGCTTGACCAGCTGACACAAGCCTTGGCAAAGATGGGGGTTAAGGCGAGCCCCAATGATTTTAAGGTGGCGGATATTGATAAATACTTGCAGCCCCTAATCTGTGTGCTGGACGACAAAAAACGTGTGATTGACAAAGGGAGAGATTTGGCAAATCTGCAAGCCAAACACCAAAGCACGACCACGGTTGCTGTGCAGTCAGAAGGGGTGCATGACAGCTTTCCTGTGCATTTTGGCTTTGTCAAAAACAAGCATATGGCAGGCGTGGTCATGCAGGAATTTTCGGCATTGGCGGCAGATGATAAGGGCAAAACTTCCACCAAGGTAGCTGTACATACATTCACCGATTTGCCAACGGCGATACAGACGCACCGCATGGGCGTGCTGACGCTGATAAAAGGCACGCTTGGGGCAAAACAAAAACAGCTGGCAAGCCAAATTGACAAGGCATTTAAACTTGCCTTTGCTCCACTGGGAGATTTAGAAAAACTAAAAACCCTTGTCATAGACGCAACCTTGCAAGTGGCACTTGCCGAGCATGGGGTGAATTTTGGCAACACAAGCAGCCGTGCCAACCACGAGCGTGAGATTGTGCAAGGCTTGATAGATACGGACAAGCGAGCGACACAGCTTGAAACTTTGCCCTTGACAGTAGCAGAGTTTGAAGCGACCAAGGCTGCGGTATTGGCGGCGTTTTTGAGTGTGGGGCAGAGCGTGCTAAAGACCCTAAAAGACATCTATACCACATGGCAGACGGTGCGTGGACAGCTGCTTATGCTAGATAGAGAGATTTTTGGTGAGAGTATTGACGACATCGAAGACCAGCTGGACGACCTTGCCTTGGCGGATTTTGTGTATCGCACCAATCATGAGCAGTGGCGAGAGTATCCACGCTATCTACAGGCGATTAAGCTGCGACTGGAGCGATTGCCCAACAACCTTGATGGCGACCTTGATGGCGTGTATCAGCTTGATGAGCATATGGAGCGACTGGCAAACCGTGTGCATGACGCACGTTTTGCCGAGTATCGCTGGCTGGTTGAAGAATATCGGATTAATTTGTTTGCCCAGCCCATGAAAACCTTGTCTGCGGTCTCGCCCAAGCGACTGGATAAACTTTGGACACAGCTGGCGACACGCTAAACCATGCCCTAAGCTGTAAGATTTTGTAAAATGAAGTTTACAAACGTTTGCTTTATTTTTGGCAAAAATGTGCTACACTAAGTGCATTCCCATGATAATTGTAACAAGATTTTTCGATGATTTATGTGAGTAATCGCTAAAATTCTATTCAAAAAGGACAATTCTATGACAATTTGTATCACCGCCACAGGCTTGCACATTCCAAAGGACAGCATTAGTAATGCCGAATTGGTGCAGGCGTTCAATGCTTATGTGGACAACTATAACAGCGACAATGCCGCCGCCATTGCAGCAGGCGAAAAAACCGCCCTACAGCATTCTACCGAAGAGTTCATCGAAAAAGCGTCTGGTATCAAGTCTCGCTATGTCATCGACAAAAAAGGCATTCTTGACCCTAATATCATGGCACCCATCTTCCCTGCTCGCAAATTGGGTGAAGAGCTGTCCATCACCGCCGAGATGGGGGCGGACGCACTCATGCAAGCCCTTACCAACGCTGGCTTGCAGGCGGACGACTTGGACGGCATTATCATGGCGTGTTCTAACTTTCAGCGTGTGTATCCTGCCATCGCCATCGAAATTCAAAACGCCATCGGCATGACACACGGCTTTGCTTATGACATGAATGTGGCGTGTAGTGCGGCGACTTTTGGTATCGCTCAAGCGGTGGGCAGTATCAAGGCAGGGCTTGCCAAACGCATTGCGGTGGTGAATGTGGAGATTACGTCTGCTCATCTGAACTGGCGAAATCGAGACAGTCATTTTATTTTTGGTGATGTGGCAACGGCGACTATTGTCGAAGAGCTGGACACACCAAAAGGTTATGAAATTTTGGATAGCAAGCTGTGGACACAGTTTTCGACCAATATCAAAAATGAATTTGGCTTTATGGACAGAAGTGAATTTTTGGCAGCAGGCACGGACATGTATCCAGATTTACAAGAGCCTGTTACCGATAAATTATTCCTACAAGAAGGGCGTAAGGTCTTCCGTGAAGTCTGTCCAAAAGTCTCCGAAATCATCAGTACTCATTTGGTGGACAACCACATTGATACCAAAGATGTCAAAAAGTTGTGGCTACATCAAGCGAACATCAACATGATTGATTTGATTTTACGCACGGTGATGGGTAAGGACGCAGACAAATCCATCGCTCCGCTGGTGATTGCAGAATTTGGTAACACGAGTTCTGCCAGCCCCATGATAGCCTTTCACCGCTGTCAAGATGGTGTGCAGTCGGGTGATTTGGGGGTGATTTGCTCCTTTGGGGCAGGCTATTCGATTGGCTCGGTGATTGTAAAAAAAGTGTAAAATAGTACTTTTAAAATACAGCGACGTAGCGTGAGTGTGAACTCACGATTGCACCACATACTTCAAAATAAGCCTAAGGCACATTGCTTTGGGTTTATTTTTTTGTCTGTTTTGATGGGCGAATGCGGTATAATGACAATCAATCGACCACATCAAAAGGACAACAATGAAAACCCATCTTATCATTCCAGCACGGCTAAAATCCACACGCCTACCCAACAAACCTTTGCTACTTATCCACGGCAAGCCCATGATACTATGGACGGCGGACAAGGCAGCCAAAGCGGTGGCAGATGGTGTAGCGGACGATTATTGTGTGGCGACCGATGATAATTCTATCTTTGAGCTGTGCCAAAGTGCAGGCGTGCCTGTCATCATGACATCAAGCGAGCATATCTCAGGTACGGACAGGCTGGGTGAAGTGGTGCAGATTTTGGGCTTTGCCGATGATGACGTGGTGATTAACATGCAAGGAGATGAGCCGCTGATACCATCTGTATTGCTACAACAGGTGAAAGATTTGCTAATTGCTCACTCTGAATGTGTGATGGCGACACTATGCGAAGTCATTGATAATGCAGAAGATTTTAATAAGCTGTCGGTGGTCAAGGTGGTAAAATCTGCCCACAATCACGCCTTGTACTTTAGCCGTGCTGCCATTCCTTGCGACAGAAATCAGTCCAACATTCCTGCCAATGCGTATCGGCATTTGGGGCTGTATGCGTATCGTGCCAAACTTTTGATGGCATTTGGCACTTGGCAAGTGGGTGTGCTTGAAAGCCTTGAAAGTCTAGAACAGCTAAGAGTGCTGGAGCAGGGTGAGCGTATCGCCATTGACGTGGCAAAGGTCAGCCTACCACTGGGCGTGGATACACAGGCGGACTTGGACAGATTGAATGCGATGGCGGCGGCTGAGCTTGATGGCTGATTTTGTGTAAGATGTGTAGGTTTGCCTTTTTGCTTGCCGTCTACTGACTTATATCTAATCGTAAGGTGATATTCTTAATGCCAGTGCCGTTTGTCTTTTTGCTTGCCGTCTGCTGACTTATATTTGTTCAAATTTCACCACTTCGATACCACGCTCGGCAAGCACCGTTTGCCATTGTTCGGTGTAGTCGTTTTCATGCCATAGGTTAATCAGTAGCTCGGCACGAATGCCATAAGATGCCATTTGAATGATGGTATCTAATTTTTTGACGATACCACGGTCGGGCAGGGCATGGCAAGCAATGCCTAGGCAAATTTGGGCTTTGTGATTGGTGATGGCTTTTGCCAATTTATCCATGTCATCACGAGTGTCTATGACACCAAGATTATGCACATCTGCACGGCTACAGAACGCTTGCCAAGTGGTTTCGTTATACTCTCTTTCTAGTAGCACGGCGATTTTTTGATGGGCGGTGGGTTTGGTTTGGGCAGGTTTTTTTAGACTGGGCGGTGTAAAGTCATTGATATTGACGACTTTTGTCATGATTTTGCGGTGTAGATTTTCGTAATAATACAAACTGGTATCAATCTGAAAATCATTTTTTGCCTTGGCTTTGCAATACAAAAAAGCACACAGGCGTGGAATAAAGGCGTATAGCAACACGCTTAACATCATGAGTGTCGCCAATTTGTCCGCACCGCCCCCTGCCGCCAACTGGCTGTCGGTCGGCAAGCTAAAACCAAACAAGCTAGGAATAAAAGCCAGTCCGCCAATAATACTGGCAAAATGCGACTGAGACAGCAAGGTGGATTCCCACAAAAACGCATAGCTTTTGAACAAAAACATCAAGAGCAGCCCCAACAAAGACCCTATCAAGCCTGCCAGCCAACTGCGGTGCATGAGCATGCCAACATACCATTTTTGTACAGGGGTGATACTTTCTAGGTGGATATTAAAGGCATATTTTTGTGCCAGCTCTGTGGGCTGTAGTCGCTCAAATATCATGTCCAAAAACGCATAATGCTGCCTAGCACGCAGCCCAATCAGCCATAGTACAAGCGTAATAGTGTGCCAGCCAAGCAGTGCCGCCAATACATAAAAAAAGTTCAGCACAGGCATGTTAAGCAGTCCAATCACGCCGACAAAACCCATAACACCATAAGCAATCGCCCAACCACGCCCAACCCACTTGATAGTGAAATCCGTACGAGTGAGTACTCGCAATAGCTTGTGCGTGGGGTCAAGTGCGTCTGTGCGTATTAGCAGCTTACTGCTAAATGAGCCGCCTGCATTGTCTCTTAAATTTTTGTCAATCACAGCAGGGTCGCCGTCAAAGATGTATGATGAAGTTTCGAGACGGCGAACTAAGTCGATGTATTTTTGCAGTGCGGTGGGAAGATTAAGTGCCATAATATCGGTATCGGTGATGAAGGTTGGACTACTTTTTTGTACACGCTATTATAACGCATGGCGAAAAAAAACAAAACTGATGGATAATGGCTTATTATTCCCAAGTTCACGAATGGTTAGCGTGGGTAAAAAAATCACCTTGCCTAAGATGGTGCAAGGTGATATTACGGTTATCAATCCTATGAATGCAATCATTCTTGCAAATAGCTTAGCAGACGCAAAAACTCAATGTACATCCATACCAAAGTAGCCAATACGCCAATGCTGTACACCCATTCGTATTCTTGCGATACGCCATAATGCACGCCTTTGTCGATGTTGTCAAAGTCCAGCAACAGGCTAAAAGCAGCGACAATAATCACGAATGCACTAAAGCCAATCGCAATCATACCGCCATCAAACAGCAATGGAATGCTAGAGCCGAACACCAAACGCAACACCCACTGTAGCACATACACCACGGCAATGGCGATGATGGCAGATGTTACGATAGAACGCATTTTTTGTGTAACCTTAATCACACCAGTTACGTACAGGGCAAGCATGATGACAGCGGTGATAAAGGTTGCTGATAGGGCGGTCAAGGGCACGCTAGGATACATACGAAACACAATGGCGGAGATACCACCCAAAAACACCCCTTCAACCAAGGCATAAGGCACAGCAAGTGCCTTGGCAAGATTGGGCTTAAAGGCACTCACAAGCCCAAGCCCCATGCCTGCGAACATTGATACGATTGCCATCATGTACAGAGTGTTTGATGACATCATAGACAGTAGGGCATAAAAGAACATCCCAAAACTTGCAAGTGCCGTCAAGCCCAGTAAAAAAGCGGTTTTAATCACTGTGCCTTGTACGGTCATCGGTACGCCGCCGACAGCAAGTTCGGTGCGACTGACAATTGGATTTGCCATGATATACTTCCTTTGAGATTTGATAAAGTGGGATTTGATAATGAGATTTGATAAAATTTAAAATCTGATAAAATTTGTCTCATAATGTAAGAAAAAATCCAAAAAAAGTCAATAGCTTATCACCACTAAAATAGAACAATCACCAAATAAACGTACTTAACTTTCATTTTTGGGTTAAAAAATAGAGTAAATGTGGGTTTTTAAGGGTAAATCTGTAGGGGGTGGTTGTATTGGCAAATGAAACACCAAAGCGAAGACACCAAAGCATTATTGTAACAATTTGTATTTTTGATGACTTTTAAAGTATTGGCGATTGTGTTATAGTGTTAGGGTACGTCTTTAGCAACATTACAAATCATGAGTACTCAATCGCCACAGCCAACAGCCATGAAGTTATCTCAAGCAGCCGTTTTGCCCCAAGAACCCTTGTTTTATGCCGTGGGATTGATGGGGCGAGCTGGCAAAAGCAGCGTTGCCATCACTTTAAGCCAAATCGCCCATTTGTTAATGCGGCTTAATCGCTTGGTTGTCATGGACACCGACACCGTGAGTATCGCAGGGCTGGATATTGATTTTAGCCGTGTGAAAGTGGTTGATAAATCGGACATTGCTCACAAGGTGGATTTGGTCATCGTGGTGGGGGGCGATGGCTCGATATTGCAGGCAGCACAGACCTTTGTGGGGACGAATATTCCTGTGTTTGGGGTCAATCGTGGGCGACTGGGATTTTTGGCAGATGTCAGTCCGCAAGATGTTGAGACAAAACTACAAGAAGTATTAAACGGCTCTTATCAATTAGACGAGCGGTTTTTATTGCTTATGCAAATCATAGATGGCGAGTCGGTAGTTCACGAAGACGTGGCATTGAATGACGTAGTGCTGCACGCAGGCAAATCCGTGCATGCCATTGATTTTCAACTCAAAATTAATGGCATTGATGTATATCGTCAGCACGCAGATGGCTTGATTGTATCAACGCCCACAGGCTCGACAGCGTATGCTTTGTCGGCAGGCGGACCTATCATTCACCCAAGTCTTGACGCAATTTGCTTAGCACCCATGCACCCCCATACACTGTCTAGCCGTCCCATCGTGGTATCTAGCGACAGCCATATTACCATCAGAGTGCATAGAGACAATCGCACACAGCCGATGGTCAGCCCTGATGGTAAGATGAGTATGCCGCTGCATTCTCGTCAAGTGCTGAGTATCAAAAAATCTACAGACAGCTTGGTGTTGCTGCACCCTGTGGGCTTTGATTTTTATGAATCCTGTCGCACCAAGCTCAACTGGAGTTTGTATTCTGATGAATTCGCTTTAGAAGGCGACGGTTCTTTTGGATAATGCAACATATTAGGAAAGAATGATGAACAAACAAGATATTTTAAACAGTTTAAATCCAGAAATCGTGGCAAAATTTCGCACTGCCATTGAGATTGGCAAATGGGAAAATGGCGAACACCTAAGCGATGAGCAGCGTCAAACCTGTATGCAGGCAGTGATGGTGTGGGAGCATGAGTACCTGCCAGTAGAAGAGCGTACAGGCTATATTGCCAAACCAAAAGACGAAACAGGCAACACCGTGGGCGAAGAATGTGATGTCGAGCATGAACACCATTATCCCAATGCCGAGCGTCCCATCACCTTTAAATGATTTTTTTTAAAACAGCTCTTGTGCGAGCTGTTTTTTATTGTCAAGAATGCCATCATTTTTATAATAAATGGCGGTCATTGTGCTGGTTGTGTGGGGTGATGTGTTGTGTTTTTGATGAGATGTGTTAGAGTAGGGGTGTCGGATATTAGGAGAATGTCATGCCAATCACTTCACTTATGCAAAGATTGAATTTGCACACACCCATCATGCAAGCCCCCATGGCAGGGGCGAGCAATGCCGAATTTGTGGCAGCTGCGTGTCATGCTGGTGCGTTGGGTTCGCTGGGGGCGGGCATGATGTCGCCTGCTGCCATACATGCCGAGATTAATCAAATCAAGGCATTGACGGATAAGCCGTTTAATATCAATTTGATGATTTTATCCAATGAATTAAGTGAGCGATATTCCGCAGCTATGCCAAAATGGTTAAGCAACAAATATCAAGCCCTTGGCGTTACCCCTGCCATCGATGACAAGCCTGCCCAAGATTTTACCAAGCAATTGCAGGTATTACTAGACAATCCTGTGCCTGTGGCAAGTTTTACCTTTGGTGTACTGGAGAGCACGCAAGTTAAGGCATTGCACGATGTGGGTTCGTTGGTTGTCGGTACGGCAAATAATGTGGCAGAAGTACAGGCGTGGGCGGACGTGGGGGCAGATGCTGTGGTTGTGCAGGGCGTAGAAGCGGGCGGACATCAAGGCGGCTGGACAAACGAGACTGCCAAGCGATATGCCACTTTTGAGCTGCTTAAACTGACAAAATCTGGCGATATTAAGTTACCGCTTATCGCTGCAGGGGGTATCGCTACGGCACAGTCGGTAGCACAAGCCTTGATTGGTGGGGCGGACTTGGTGGCGGTGGGAACGGCATTTTTGACCACGCACGAAAGCCCAATCAGTCCACTGTGGCAAGAACAACTCTTTAAGGCGACAGGTGCGGATACTCGGCTGACAAGGCTGTTTTCTGGTAAGCTGGCAAGGGGAGTTGTGAACGATTATATGAGAGAATTTGCTGATATTGATGGTGCGATACGCCATGCGGATATTCCGCTATATCCGACCATGAATGCGATGACCAAATCTTTGCGTGCTTATGGTGCTAAGTGCGGTGATGTCAATCTGATGTCGCTGTGGGCTGGCATGGCGGTGGCAGATTGCCGTGATGAGAGCGTGCTTGATTTGATGGCAAGGCTTTTGGGTTGAATTTTGGTTGGATAATTTTGGGCTGAATATAGCAATTTGGGCTTCGCTACAAAAAACCGTCAGAATTTTAACGCTGACGGTTTTTTAGCTTTTATAGTCGATTAAAATAAAAACGCAGTATCTTTGCAATTTTAATTGACTATATCGCAAGATTGTAGATTAAGCGTTCAATACGCCACTTGTCTTGATGTTTTCAAGATAGGTGCGAATATTTTTGACGTAGTGCATACATTGCAGATAACGGCTGTTTTTGTTGGCGTTGTTGGACAAGTAAGTATAAAAATTGCCCCAGTTGTTAGGGTCTTGCCCTTGGTTTGCCAGCTCGGACTGAATGCGTTTGACGGCATAAGGCCCCATGTTATAACCTGCCAAAACGAACCATAGGCGGTCAGATTCTGGCACGCTGTCAAATTGGCTGTTTAGCTGCTCAAGATATTTTGCACCGCCTTGAATGCTTTGAGTGGCATTATTGCGGTCATTAACCCCCATGGCGGCAGCGGTGTCGGTGGTTAACATCATCAAGCCACGCACGCCAGTTGGTGAGACGGCATTGGGGTTGAGCTGCGACTCTTGATAGCTGATGGCAGCGAGCAAATGCCAGTCATGGTTGTATTTGTCCGCTTGTCTTTTAAAGGTTGCTTGGTATTTTGGCAAGCGTTCCGCCATGGCACGGGTAAAATGTCTTTGACTGTAGTCGTCCAAAATGGTACGGTCATAGAACTTGGCGAGCTTGGCAGTATTATCCAGCGTATCAGAGCTGCACAGATAGTTTTTGGCATTGGTGGCAAAGTTGCTACCTGACGTGAAGTTGAGACGAGTTTTGTTGCTAAGACCTTGTTGTTCGATAGACAGCTCACAACTAACGTTCACAAAATCCACGTCAGAACCCAGACTGTCGTCGCTTAGCACAGCGTCCACTTGTCCAGATTGTAGTGCAGCCAATGCCGATTGTTTGTCGGCAAAAGTTTTTATCTGTAAATCTGTGCCTAAATAATTGGCATAAGCCTTGGTAACATCATAACCAAAACCATGCTGATAATCGCCATAATTAAACAGCGTGCTATCACTGGTGGTAGCAGCAACCGTGAATGTATCGGTCATCAGCACCTTATCAAAAGTGCTGATAGGCACGCTGGTTAGGCTTTTGGTTGGCAATACCAATGCCATCACGCCTAGCAACTGCAAAATCCGCTTGATGGCAATGGATTTGCCAGTGGATTTATGTGCGGCAGGGCAGATGGCGGTATAAAAAAACGGTGTGGTTTTTTTATGCTTGCCTGCAAAGGCTGCAGGTTGAAAAATCGCTTGCTTTAGTTGATTGGTGTGTACGGGTAGTACCTGTTTGCGAATGCAGTGCATAATGTTCTCCTCAATTCATCTTGAACGACCAAAATAAGACGGTCGTTGCAAGCGTGGTGTGGTCTGTACCGATTGATTTTTTAAAAGATGGCTTTGGGTAATATCGCTCAAAAACAGCTTCGTTATCATCAATATGCGGTACAGTTGTGCATATTGCGGTTTCGCCTTGGGGTAAAATCTCATGCGCCTAATATCGTAGATTTGCAAATGGCATTCAAGTTAAGTTTTTTGAATAACGACAAACGGTATTTTATTTATGACAAACGGTTATTAATCCTACCAAAAAAGTAGGTGTTGGCTTGGCTGACACATTTTGTCATAAAAAAAATCATAATTTTCAAAAAATAAAAAAAATCAATAGCCATATATATACCAATCAGTCATTTTTTATAAAAATTATTAATAATCAAATAGTTATATTGATAAAAAACTCAAAATTACCTAAAAATCCCTATATTTTTTTGTCATGATGGTGTGATTTTCTGAAAATATCAGCCAAATTATGTCATTGACAACAAATATCGTTTATGTTAGCTGGTTTGGCTAACATATTTTTGTGAAACTTTTGGTGATGGGTGAATGGTTGCTTGACAATACATTTGTACGGTCAAAAAAATAGCCATTCTACAAAATGGCTAAATATGTATACGATTGTTTTTTTAAATGAATGGCATTGAGTGAGATGGCTATACAGGGTTGTCAATATTCACAAATTTTACCAGCAAGCCATGCTTGTCCGCCAAGTATTCGCCCAAGGCACGAATGCCACCCATCTCTGTGGCATGATGTCCTGCCGCAAAATAGTGCATACCAAGCTCATGTGCTAGGTGCGTGGTGCGTTCGCTGATTTCACCAGAGATGAAGGTATCACAGCCTTTGGCATGAGCAAGCTCAATCATATCCTGTGCTGCCCCTGTGCACAGCCCTATGCGTGCAACAGCTTTGTTTGTGCCTGCAATGTGCAAAGGCGTGCGGTGCAGCTGCTGGGCGATACGCTCGCCAAAGTCATCGGCACTTATAGGTGAGCAGGTGGCAACATTGCCGATGGGGTTTGGGCTGTCATCTAAGCCGTCCACAATATCCAGCCCAAGCTGTTTGGCAAGTTGGGCATTGTTGCCAAGCGTAGCATGAGCGTCCAATGGCAGATGATAAGCAAGCAGTGAGATGTTGTGCTGTAGCAGCGTGCGAATACGCTTGCCTTTGATACCTGTCAAAGTCTCGTTTTCGCCTTTCCAAAAATAACCGTGATGTACCAAAATAGCGTCGGCTTTTTCGCTGATGGCGACATCTATCAGAGCTTGGCAAGCGGTTACCCCTGTAACAACCTTGCGAATGGGAGTGTCAGCGTCTATTTGTAAGCCATTGGGGCAATAGTCTTTAAAGGCGTGTGCATTTAATAAAGTGTCGCACAATTTGGCAAGTTCGATGGGTGTCATGATTGAGCCTAAATAATTTTGGTTAAGATGATGGCATTGTAGCGAATTTTAGCCCTTTGTACAATGACATACACTTGTATAGTCAATTAAAATTGCAATGATACTTACGTTGCCAGCTCCCTTATGTACTGCTTGTACACGGCGGTCTGTCGTGCTGTCTCATTTTTAGGGGCTGTACTAGATTAGCCCTAAATTCCACACCATTTTCTCAAAGTTCTTAGCTTTTGTGATGGTGTGCCGTAGTTAAATCTAAACTCACATTCTTTGATAAAAAGATGAAAGTTTTTCTTGTCAATGCCATTGTATTTTCTTAGGATACGCTTGGCTTGAGACCAGAAATTCTCAATGCCGTTGATGTGATTTTTGCTGTTTAGTCTGTCTGTAAATTCTTTAGAATGATTAACTCTAAAATGCTTAAAATCAGACACGTCAAGGGCATTGTAGCTTTTGTAGCTATCAGTATAAACCACGCTGTCAGGCTTGATTTTACTTGAGATGATGGGTATTAGTGTAGCTTGCTTGGTATCCTTAACGATTGCAGTATACACTCTATCGCCACGCTTTAATAAGCCGAATACAGCAGTTTTGCCAGCAGCACCACGACCACGCTTGCCTTTACGAACACCGCCAAAGTAGCTCTCATCAAGTTCTACTTCGCCATCAAAGAGTGTATTACTTTCCAAGGCAAGATTGTATTCTATCACAAGTCTGATTT
>JAUNUB010000152.1 GCA_030538375.1 Moraxella sp.
CTCTCTGTTAAGCATATTAAAAATAAGGGCGGATCACATCGATCCGCCCCACTGTGTCATTTATTTGAAACTTACGCCACCAACTGACGCAAAATGCGGCGCAGCGGTTCAGCCGCCCCCCATAACAACTGATCGCCAACAGTGAATGCTGCTAGATATTCGCCGCCCATGTTGAGTTTACGCAAACGTCCGACTGGAACGCTCAACGTGCCGGTGACTTTAGTTGGGGTCAATTCGCGCAGGGTGCTTTCTTTGTCGTTCGGAATCACTTTCACCCACTCGTTGTGTGCAGCGAGCAGTTGCTCGATTTCCGCCAACGGCAGGTCTTTTTTCATTTTGATGGTGAACGCCTGACTGTGGCAACGCAGCGCGCCGATGCGCACGCACAAGCCGTCGATTGGAATTGGGCTGTCGGATAAACCGAGAATTTTATTGGTTTCGGCATAGCCTTTCCACTCTTCTTTGGTTTGTCCGCTGTCGAGTAATTTATCGATCCATGGAATCAAGCTGCCTGCCAACGGCGCACCGAAGTTTTCAATCGGCAAATCGCCACGCATTTTGTCGGTCACCGCTCTTTCGATAGCCAAAATAGAGGAAGCCGGATTGTCTAAATCGGCTTTCACTTCATCGCGTAATTCGCCCATTTGCACCAGCAATTCACGCATATTTTTCGCGCCCGCGCCACTCGCCGCTTGGTAAGTAGCAACGGAAACCCATTCAACCAAATCTTTTTCAAATAAACCGCCCAACGCCATCAACATTAAGCTGACGGTGCAGTTGCCGCCGACATAGGTTTTCACGCCTTTTGCCAAACCGTCGCGGATAACGTGTTGATTAACTGGGTCAAGTACGATAATCGCATCTTTTTCCATGCGCAAACTTGAAGCTGCGTCGATCCAGTAACCGTTCCAACCTGCCGCACGCAATTTCGGATAGACTTCATTGGTGTAGTCGCCGCCTTGGCAGGTGACGATGATGTCTAACGCTTTTAATGCGTCCAAATCGAATGCATCTTTCAGTACGCCGCCGTCTTTGCCGCCGAAGCTCGGCGCAGCTTGCCCTGCTTGCGAGGTGGTGAAAAAGACGGGGTTAAGCAAAGCGAAATCTTGCTCTTGCTGCATACGATCCATTAAAACCGAACCGACCATTCCGCGCCAACCGATAAAACCGACATTTTGCATAGTGTTTCCTTATTTATTTTATATTGATGTTGTGTTTTAATTTTCTGCTCTAATTAATTACAACATCACTTCAATAAAAGCAACTCTTTTAGCAAAAAATTTTCCTGCCGCGATCCCTTTTTGTTATAGTAAAAATCACTGACGATAAAATAAAAAGGAGAACAATCATGTTAGCGTTAATCACCGGCGCAAGTGCCGGTTTCGGAGCGGCAACCGCACGTTTATTGGTGCAACACGGACATCGGGTGATTATCTGCGCCCGTCGGCAAGATCGTTTACAGGCATTGCAACAGGAGCTGGGCGAGCATTGTCTGGCATTGGCGTTTGATGTCAGCGATTCGGCGGCGGTGCAAACCGCACTTGATAGTTTGCCGACAGAATGGCAAGCGATTGATTTATTGGTGAATAATGCTGGTCTTGCCTTGGGCATTGCCGCAGCGCAAGATAGCCGTTTGCCCGATTGGCAACAGATGGTGTCCACCAATATCGGTGGTTTGCTTGTGCTGACCCACGCCATTCTGCCCGGCATGGTGGCGCGCAATCGCGGACACATTATCAATCTCGGCTCGATTGCCGGCGATTATCCCTATCCGGGCGGTAATGTGTACGGCGCAACCAAAGCCTTCGTTAAACAATTTAGCCTCAACTTGCGCGCCGATTTGGTCGGCACAGCGGTGCGAGTCAGCAATGTCGAACCGGGTTTATGCGGCGGCACGGAGTTTTCCAATGTGCGTTTTTATGGCGATGATGCAAAAGCCGACGCGCTGTATGCCAACGTTGATTACCTCACCCCCGACGACATCGCCGCCACTCTCGTTTGGATTGCCGAACAACCGCCGCACGTCAATATCAACCGCATTGAAATCATGCCCGTGGCGCAAGCCCCAGCCGGTTTGACGGTGAAGAAAAAAGTTTAGCCGATTTAATTGACCGCACTTTATCGGTTAAAGTGCGGTTAAACAACTAATTAACTAGGATCTTCAAATGAACCCCCAATTTGCTCCACTTTTTCAACCTTATTGTTTCAACAATGGCGTAACGATTAAAAATCGCTTGGTTGTCGCGCCGATGACCCATTACAGCTCAAATCCCGATGGCTCAATCAGCGAGCAAGAACGGCTTTTCTTGCAAGATCGGGCAACGGATTTCGGCTTATTTATCACCGCTGCCACCTTAGTATCACCTGAAGGCAAAGCCTTTATCGGACAGCCTGAAGCGATTGCAGAGAAAGATCTGCCGAGTTTGCAAGCGGTTGCCGACATTATCCGTTCACAAGGCGCAAAAGCCATTTTGCAAATCCACCACGGCGGAAAACGCAGTATCAGCGAACTGCTAAACGGACTCAACAAACGCGCGCCTTCTTCCGAGGGCGACAGCCTTGAATTGCGACATGATGAGATCGAAAAATTAATTGCCGCCTACGGCAAAGCCACTGAATTAGCGATTCAAGCCGGTTTTGACGGCGTTGAGCTACATGGCGCGAATGGTTATCTCATTCAACAATTTTTCTCACCACAGACCAATCGCCGTTGCGATCAATGGGGTGGCAGTTTGGAAAATCGCTTGCGCTTCCCACTCGCGGTGACAGACGCGGTGTTGGCAGCCAAAGCCAAATATCAACGCGACGATTTTATTATCGGCTACCGTTTTTCACCGGAAGAAAACGGCGAACTTGGCTTAACCATGGCAGATACTTTCGCCCTGATTGATGCCTTAGTAGAAAGACCGCTGCAATATTTGCACGTTTCGTTATGGGATTTTTATCGCAAAGCGCGTCGCGGTGCAGACACGGAAAAAACGCGGATTCAGTTGATTCACCAACGAATCAACGGCAAATTACCGTTAATCGGCGTAGGTTGCCTGTTCACGGCTGAACAGGCATGAGCGGCGTTTAATACCGGTTGGTCAGAGTTCATCGGTTTTGGTAAAGCGGTGATTATTAATCCCAATTTTGCAACACTGATCACGCAAAATAGACAAGACGAAATCAAGACCACCATTGATCTCACGCGCAAAGATCGCTATCGTCTGCCCGATCAATTATGGCAATTGCAACAACAAGGCGGTGCTTGGCTGCCACCCATTCAAGGGCGAGAATGGAAAACAATGGATATATAAAGGCTTTAACCGCACTTTCACTCAACGTGCGGTTTTTGCTTTGTTTTTAAACGCATTACGCTCAAACCACCACTTTTCCACCGCCCACGCACTGCATACGGCAAGGGCGAGCGGTAATAACATTTCAGCAGAGCTTCGGGTGAGTTCAAGGGCGAACACAATTGCGGTCAGTGGCATTTTGAGGGAAATGGCGAGAAAGGCGGTTGCGCCGATTAGGGCGGCACTTTCAAGCGAAATTGGTGGCAAGACCACATTCCAACCCAACGCCAACGAAAATGCCAAAATGCTGCCAAGCATCATCGACGGGGTGATTAAACCGCCGTATGCGCCTGCCGCCAAAGCGAACAGCACCACTAGCCATTTCATCGCCAATAATACCAACCCATCATGCCAAGTCAGTAAGCCTGCAAACGCTAATTGATTGCCCGCTTTGCCGTTGCCCAACACATCGGGAAACGCCATCGCCACCACGC
>JAUNUB010000153.1 GCA_030538375.1 Moraxella sp.
ATTCTAATAGTCACAAGCTAATATTCACAAGGAGTTCATAATGAAAATTCACCACTTATTAGCTCTTACACCATTATTGCCAATATCCGCCATGGCTGGCAGTTTGCCTATAGATAATAGTGCACGTCTGTCCATCGGTGCAAATGTAGGCTATGTCGCAAGTGCTTATGATACCGACAACAAAGTCAGTATTTTGCCCCAAGCCTTTTATGACAACAACCGCCTATATCTTGAAGGTGCTGAAGGCGGTGTATACGTCTACAAAGACGCTCAACATCAGGTGCGTATTGGTCTGACTTATGATGGACGCAGCTTCGACCCCGATGACGCAAAAAACGATGCACTAAAACAACTTGATGAACGCAAAACATCGGTGCAGGCTCACGCAAGCTACATGCGTATCACGCCGATTGGCGGTATCAAAATCAAAGCCACCACCGACATCAGCGGTCGCCATGACGGCAGTACGCTTAGCCTATCTCATCTAAGCAAATTTACACACGGCAAGGCAACCCTGTATCCTGCATTTGGGCTTACATGGCACAGCGAAGATTATAACCAATATTATTATGGCGTGTCCGTCAACGAAGCCCAGCGTAGCGGTATCGCAGCGTATCAAGCCAAAGACGGTATCAGTCCTTTTGTTTCTGCCACCTTAAACTATGATTTGACAGATAAAATCACCCTATTTGGCAATCAGCGTGTGGAATGGCTGTCAAGCAGTCAAAAGGACAGCCCAATGACTGATGGCAGTATCAACAGCACCACTCGCCTTGGGCTCACCTACAATTTTTAATCATCAACCACCCCCCCCAAAACCCACCAGCCCACACGCCCTATCAGCCTGTGGGTTTTTTGTCGTTGCTTGTCCCATATAGCCCATATATCCTGTAATTAGCCTGTAATTCCAAAATAGAAAATCCAAAGTCTGATTTGATGTTAGGTTTTTGGCAGGCTTTGCCTTAAAGTAGCGGCATAAAATTTCTAAGGAAATACCATGCCAGCAGCTTATCACCAAAGCGATACCAATTCATTCGCCCATCATCGTCATCTTTCCAAAAACAAAACTCGCCGTGTCATGCCGTTTTTTGGCTTGTCGATGGGTGTTAGTGTATTTGCTCTGTCGTTGCTTGTGGTGCTGCCCTTTGTCATGATGATACTGACCACCTTGCAGATGGATTTTGAAGATATTATCAAGACAGTGCTTGAACCCCAAGTCTTTGCAGCCATTAAGCTGTCTTTGTTTATGGCGATACTTGCCACCTTGACCAACGTAGTCTTTGGTGTGTTGGTTGCTTGGGTGCTGGTGCGGTATGATTTTGTGGGTAAATCCTTGATGAATGCCCTTGTGGACTTGCCCTTTGCCTTGCCTACCGCAGTTACAGGGATTGCTTTGGCGACGTTGTACGCACCCAATGGGCTGTTTGGACAATGGTTCGCTAAGTTTGATATTAAGATTGCCTTTACGCCGATTGGCATTTGGCTTGCCTTGGTTGTGGTAAGTTTTCCGTTCATTGTGCGTGCTGTACAGCCTGTGCTGTCCGAAGTGGCGGTAGAGCTAGAAGAAGCGGCGGCAGTCATGGGGGCAGGTCGATGGACAGCATTTGTGCGGGTGATATTGCCAGAGATTGCCCCTGCTGTGCTGATGGGTGCAGGCATGATGTTTGCTCGTGCCACTGGCGAATATGGTTCGGTGATTTTTATTGCAGGCAATATTCCCATGCAGTCCGAAATTTTGCCGTTGATTATCGTCTCAAAACTTGAGCAGTTTGATGTGGCAGGGGCGGCGTGCGTGGCGTTGTTTATGCTGCTAATATCACTGGGTATGCTGCTTATCATCAATCTTGCCCAGTGGCGATTGTCAAGCAAACTTGGGGCAAAGGTCAGTTAAGGTAATATCATGACAACCATCAATATCAATTATCAATCACGCCCTGCCACCAAAGACAGCACTTGGGTTAAATATTCGCTTATCATCATAGCCATAAGTTTTATGGGGATTATGCTGGTTGTGCCGCTGCTTAGCGTCTTTTATGAAGCCTTTAAAGAAGGCTCGGCGGCGTACCTAACCGCCCTATCCGACCCCGACGCATTGCACGCCATTAGGCTCACTTTGCTGACCAGTGCAATTATTTTACCCATTAATACCGTCATTGGCGTAGCACTGGCATACCTTATCACACGGCACAAATTTCGTGGCAAATTCATTCTTACGACCTTGCTTGATTTGCCTTTTGCGGTGTCTCCTGTGGTGGCAGGCTTGATGTTTGTACTGTTATTTGGGGCGAACAGTTTGTTTGGTAGTTGGCTTGGTGCGATGGGTATTCAAGTGATATTTGCCATCACAGGCATTGTGCTTGCCACCTTATTCGTTACCTTGGCGTTTATTGCCAGAGAATTAATCCCCTTAATGCAAGCCCAAGGCGACAGCGAAGAAGAAGCGGCGTTGACATTGGGTGCGTCTGGTTGGCAGATGTTTTGGCATGTTACTTTGCCAAACATCAAATGGGCATTGCTGTACGGCATTATACTCACCAACGCCAGAGCCATGGGGGAATTTGGTGCGGTGTCGGTCGTCTCTGGGCATATCCGTGGCGAGACCAATACCATGCCTTTGATGATTGAGATTGCGTATAACGAATATGCTTTTACCACCGCATTTGCCCTATCAAGCCTGCTTGCGTTGCTGGCGTTGATTACCTTATTCGTACAAAGCCTAATGACAAAAAAATCCGCCTAAGTGCATACACCGAATATTTTTTGGCTGAACTTTTAACTATCTTGTTTTTTAACTCAAGAAGACAGTGCTTAAAAGATAGCAATAACCACGTCCCAACCACATTCGTAGATTTATTTTTTTGGAAGTATTTATGAGCATTCATATTCAGCATATCAATAAACAATTTGGCAACTTTACCGCCCTTGACGACATTCATTTTGAAATTAATACCGCCAAAATGACCGCCCTACTTGGTCCATCGGGCTGCGGCAAAACCACATTGCTTAGGATTATCGCAGGGCTTGAAACCGCCGATTATGGACGCATTTTTTTTGATGGCGTTGATGTTACCGATACCCCTGTACAGGCTCGTGGCATTGGTTTTGTGTTTCAAAATTACGCCTTGTTTCGCCACAAAACCGTGGCACAAAACGTCGCCTTTGGCTTAACATTGCTCAAAAATCGTCCAAACAAACACGCCATAGACGCGCGTGTCGATGAGCTGTTGTCGCTTGTGCAGTTGTCCCACACCAAACATCGCTATCCCCACGAATTATCAGGCGGACAACGCCAACGCATTGCCCTTGCTCGTGCCTTGGCAACCCGCCCCAAACTTTTGTTACTGGACGAACCTTTTGGGGCATTGGACACCAAAGTCCGCAAAGAGCTTAGAAACTCGCTCAAACAAATTCAAAAAGACATCGGCATTACCGCCATCATAGTAACGCACGATCAAGAAGAAGCTGCTGCCATTTCTGATGACATCGTGGTTATGAATCATGGTAAGGTTGAGCAAATAGGCACGCCAACGGAGCTGTTTGCCCGCCCAAACAGTGATTTTGTGGTGGATTTTTTGGGATTGTAGGCTTTGGCTTGGCGGTAAACTTTAGCTTATTGACAGGCTGGTGTAAACATAATAAACCAGCTTTAAGAAAGCTGGTTTTTTTAAAAAAAGCACTGGGGCGTACCTTACTTAGGGTATTGGCTTAGGATATTAACGTTTAGGATATTAACAGCTATAACCTAAATCTATGACCTAAATTTCATAAC
>JAUNUB010000154.1 GCA_030538375.1 Moraxella sp.
TCAAAATCCATCACCAGCGTTGGCACATCAATGCCTGTGCTAACGGTACTGTTGGGAGTGATGGCTTTGACGGCGTGTTCTTGGCAAGCAGGTAGGCAAGCGGACAGCCCAACACCGCCCACACTTGCCTTACCAAACGCATGGCATTATGCCGCCCAATCGCCCAGTGTGAGCGAGCAGTTATCAGCGTCAACGCCGTGCGTGGTGAGTGAGCGTACCCATGATGTGCAGTATTGCAACGACAGCTGGTGGCAGTTGTTTAATGATGACAGATTAAACACCTTTATGGTGGATTTATTGGCACATAACAAGGAGCTGGACACCGCCACGCTGAACCTACAAAAATCCCTGCTTGCCGCCAAAAAAGACAGCCAAGCATTAACGCCCAGCATTAACACCACCGCCGAAGCACGCACAGGGCAAGAATACCGTCCAAAAACCGACGAAAGAACGAGCAGCCAAAACGCCAGCCTTGCCTTGAATGCCAGTTGGGAGCTGGATTTGTGGGGGCGGCTGACCGAGCAGCGGCTTGCCAGTCAGTATGAAATGCAAGCAGTCGCCGCCGACAGACAAGGCGTGTACATGAGCTTGACGGCAGGGGCGGTGCGGCAGTATCTGCAATTAGCCTTGTTAAACGAACAACTCATCACAAGCAAGCAAACGCTGGATTATCTGCACAATCTGCACCGTATGCAGTCCATTCGCTTAAGGGCAGGGCAGGTTGCCCCCATCGACCTTATCAGCACTCGCCAAGCCATCACCCAGCACCAACAAGCCGAATTGACACTCATTACTCAAAAAGACGAGCTGTTGACCGTGCTTGCGGTCTTGTTTAACTTACCTACAGCAGAAGTGGCAAACACTTGGCATGATGTGCGTCTACCCAAGACAGACTTGCCAGCGGTGGCGGTGGGATTGCCTGCCAGTACGCTTGCCAATCGTCCAGACATGCAGATGGCGACATGGCGACTGCAATCGGCACTGCTCATGCCAAGTATCGCCAAAAAAAGCCTGTATCCAAACATTGTGCTGACCGCAGGGGCTGGCAGTAGCAGTAGCCAACTGACCGAGATTCTAAAAATCCCTGTGCTAAACTGGGGACTGGCGATTAATCTGCCACCGCTCAACCCACAAGAAGCCAAACGCACCCTACAAACCGCCAAAATCAACGAACAAGAAGCCATCATCAGCTACCAAAACAGCGTGTACAAGGCATTGGCAGATGTCGAGAGCAAGCTGGCACAGTTCACCCATCAACAGCAAAACAGCTGGCTCGCCCTACAGAATATGCAAAACAGCGACACCCTGCTGTCCGCCAACCGCATTCGTTATCAAGCAGGCGTGCTGTCTGTCAAGGAGCTGCTAGACAGTGAAGAAAGCCACCGCCAAGCCACATTCACCACCCTTAGCAGCCAGTTAAATCAATATTTGGCATGGATTGCCCTGTATCAAGCACTGGGGGGCGAAATGGAGGCTGAAATAGGGGACGAGCTGTTATAAAGGCTGTGCGATGTTTGAAGTTGGTTAGACGCACCACAAAGGTTTTTGCACAAGGATTTTGGCACAGACACACTATATTAAACCATGTTTCATCAAAAGCAAGAAACCTTATCAGATTTCTTGCCCTGTAGGTTTGTTCTAGTGATTTATGCGTTTAAGTGTGGTGTTATAGTCATTTAAAATAAAAATGAGACAAGGCGACAACGTCCGTGGTGTACAAGTAGTACATAAGGACGTTGGCAACGCAGTATCATTGCAATTTTATTTGACTATATCTTTTTACATATCCGCCACGATTTGCTTTAAGGCTGCGATTAGGCGTGCATTCTCATCATCATTGCCAATGCTGATACGTAGGTGGTTGGTGATACGGATAGGCTTGTTAAAATGACGAACAATCACCCCATCTGCACGCAGCTTGGCTTGTACCACATCGGCAGCTATCACGCTGTGGCTGGCAAAGATGAAGTTCGCCATAGATGGTACGACCGTAAAGCCAAGCTCGGTAAGTGCCTGCGTCAAGGCTGCACGGCTGTCCATCACCGCTTGTCTGCGGTCTTGAAAATAGGCTTCGTCAGCGAATGAAGCCACTGCCGCCGCCTGTGCCAGTCTGTCCAGCGGATAGGAGTTAAAGCAGTTTTTGACGGTGTTCAAGGCACGGATAAGGTGCGGCTGGGCGATGGCGTAGCCCACACGCATACCTGCTAGGGCACGAGATTTTGACGTGGTTTGGCACACCACGAGATTGGGATAATCGGCGACCAAGGCAACGCTACTTGCCGCCCCAAAGTCCACATAGGCTTCGTCTATCACCACGGTGCAATGCGGATTTTGGACAAGCAGTTGTACAATCTTATCCAGCGACAACGCTCGCCCTGTGGGGGCATTGGGATTGGCAAGAATGATACCGCCAACGTCCTGTCCGTCAGCAAATTGATAATCCGCCACGTTCACCGCAAACTCATCATCAAGGGCAATGGGCTGTAAACTCAAGCCAAACAGCTTGGCATACACAGGATAAAAACTATAGCCAATATCTGGCGTGGCAATGGTGCGTGCAGGGTCAAAAAACGCACGAAAAACATGCCCCAGCACTTCATCAGAGCCATTACCCACAAACACACAATCTCGCCCCACACCAAAATACTCGGCGATGGTGTCGGTCAGTGTGCGGCTGTCGGGGTCGGGATAAAAACGCAGCGAATTGCCGTCTGCCCCCAGTGCGTCATCGATGGCTTGGCGTACCTTGGGTGATGGGGGGTAGGGGTTTTCGTTGGTGTTGAGCTTGGTGAGATTGTTAATCTTGGGCTGTTCGCCTGCCACATAGGGGGTGAGCGTTAGGATATTGGGGTTTAATAGGTGGTTATAAGCGGTGTCGGTCATGGGGTGTTTCCTTGTTTAGTTAGGGTGTGTTTGGGGTTTGTCATGGGTGCGTCTTAATGGTTTGTGGGTAAGTGTTGGTTTATCAGTGAGCAAAGTGGTTACTTCTTGGTGTGTCTGTAACCAGTTGGCAGTGTCATGACAGCGATAAGCGATGATTTTTATAATTTTTTCATAAATGTTTACTAGGTTTTCGTTAAATATTGGTTCGTGATGAGCAATGCGGTTTCTTAATCTGCGTATTTGGTTCAAATCATTGTGCAAACTTTCTCTAAGCTCCTTTTTGTCAACATCGTCAGCATTTGGAAATACGTTCTGAATATGCGGTATCCACAGCTGTTTATCATGACGGCTTGTAAACATAAGTTGCCAAAAGACAAAATTTAGCTCAGGTATTACATTGTTAATGTCTTTTTGATTGTGCCTTGCCTTGGCGATATTTTCACGAGAATTGTAGCCTTTGTTGGGATTTGGCAATGTTGCAAAAAAACCTGACTGCCAAGCCCAATCGTTGCCATGCACCTTGACGATAGCTTCAGAAACCGCATTTCTTACCACCACTTCACACACCTGTATACATAAGAAAAATTCTTTAGTTAATCGTGTGTTGTATCCGTACAGTGCAAGGGCTGCATCTAGTGAGTTTGTGAGCTTACGATAAGTGGAAAGTCTAGCAATAGATAGACTGCGTTCAATATTTTCTAGGTTAAGACTTGATTTTGTCATAAAAAATCTCTATAATTATAACTGTGAGCTAAGGCGGACGCAAGTGAATAACTTCCCCCTTGGACGTATGCGAAAAGCCTGCCCTTGTGGTGGGCTTTTCTTTTGCCGATTAAATCCCTGTCAAAAATCAA
>JAUNUB010000016.1:0-20603 GCA_030538375.1 Moraxella sp.
GTGCAGATAGTACAAGTAGTACTTACAAGTGAGTTTGACGACGTATTAAAGTGAATTTAAAAGACTATAATTGTTTGGCGTGATGAGTTGTCAACAGACCCTAGCAACACAATTTTTACGACACATCAATGAAGGAGCTTAGCTCATGGAAGCATTAAAAGATTTTTTTGACGGACTTAGTAACATCGTCTGGGGCCCGATTACGCTTGTGCTGCTCGTTGGCACAGGGATATTTTTGACGGTTTTGTTAAAAGGCTTACAATTTAGCATGTTGGGTTATGCCCTAAAACAAGCCTTCACACCGCACAAAAAAAAGAAAGACGGCACAGACCACGAAGGGGACATTTCGCATTTTGGGGCGTTGATGACTGCCTTATCTGCCACCATTGGTACAGGTAATATTGCAGGGGTGGCGACCGCTGTCGTGCTGGGCGGTGCAGGGGCGGTATTTTGGATGTGGGTTACTGCCATCTTTGGTATGGCGACCAAATACGGTGAAGGGGTGCTGGCGGTCAAATACCGCACGGTGAATGCCAAAGGCGAGATGTCTGGCGGCCCTATGTACTACATTGAGCGTGGCATGAAGCTCAAGTGGCTGGCGATGTTGTTTGCGTTGTTTGGGACGATTGCGTCTTTTGGGATTGGCAGCTCGGTACAATCCAACTCCGTTGCGTCGTCTATCGAAAGCAGCTTTAACATTTCGCCATGGGTAACAGGCGTGATACTCACGGTGCTGACTGGGGTTGTGGTGCTGGGCGGTATCAAAAGTATCTCCAAAGCAGCGTCGGTGATTGTACCGTTTATGGCGATTTTTTATGTGCTGGGCGGTCTTGGGATTATCGCCTTGCACCTTGACATGCTAGTGCCTGCGATTGAGCGTATCTTGAGCGAAGCCTTTAACTTTAGTGCCGCTGCTGGCGGTATGGCAGGGGCTGCCATTCGCTATGGTGTGGCACGTGGTGTATTTTCTAACGAAGCTGGTATGGGTTCTGCACCGATTGCCGCTGCCGCTGCCAAGACCGACCACCCTGTGCGTCAAGCCTTGGTATCGATGACAGGCACATTCCTTGACACCATCATTGTCTGTTCAATCACTGGTATTGTGCTGGTGATGGGACAAATGGGCGGCTTTAGCCCAGCAGACGCCAAAGGAGCAGCACTCACCACGACGACCTTTGAAGCCATGTTGCCAGGGCCTGGGGGCTGGATTGTTACCATTGGCTTGATTTTCTTTGCCTATTCTACGATATTAGGCTGGTGCTACTACGGCGAAAAATGTGCCACTTACGTCTTTGGCGACAAGGCGGTGGGGGCATACCGTGTGGTGTACGTCATCACCGTGATGCTAGGCACAGTGCTAAGTCTGGACATCGTATGGTCAGCAGCAGATGCCTTTAATGGCTTGATGGCAATTCCCAACTTGATTGCACTCTTATTCCTATACAAAGTCATCATGAACGAAACCAAGGACTTTAAAGAAAAACGTGCTCGTGGTGAATTGGTCTAAATTGTTCTATGCTGTTCAAGCAGTCCAAATTTCGGTTTGGGCTGTTTTTTTGTGCATCTTGTTTGGTGTTTACAGCGGATAAAGTTCACAGCAAAGTCATCGTGAATGTGGTGTCGGTGTTAATCCGTATTTTTGGTGGCTAAACAAAGCACCTTACCAACCATTCTGAAAATAAACAACGATAAATGCTTAGTATAAATATGGGTTCACGCCCACACTATCACCCATTCACAAAAAAATGAACCCATAATCACTTTTTTCTTGACAAGCGTGGCAAGTGTGCTATTGTATAGCTTGCCGAATATGGACAAATCATCACCATCAGCAAGGAGCAATCATGGCACTTTCAAAACTCTACCCCACTGCAGCCGCTGCCTTGGCAGACGTGGTGGCGGACAACCAAACCATTGCCGTGGGTGGCTTTGGTCTGTGCGGTATCCCAGAAGCACTCATTGCAGCCCTGCGTGATAGCGGTGTGGTTGGCTTGACCTGTATCAGCAACAATGCTGGCGTGGACGATTTTGGCTTAGGCTTATTGCTACAGACACACCAAGTCAAAAAAATGATAGCGTCTTATGTGGGCGAAAACAAAGAATTCGAACGCCAATTTTTATCAGGTGAGCTAGAAGTTGAGCTAACCCCCCAAGGCACATTGGCAGAAAAATTGCGTGCTGGCGGTGCTGGCATACCTGCCTTTTATACCGCCACAGGGGTTGGCACGCAGATTGCGGACGGCAAGGAAGTACGCTGCTTTGGCAGTCGTGAGTATATCCTAGAGCACTCGCTCACCGCCGATGTCGCCCTTGTCAAAGCCCAAAAAGCCGACAAAGCAGGCAATCTCATTTTTAACAAAACCGCACGCAACTTCAACCCCGACTGTGCCATGGCAGGACGTATCACCATTGCCGAAGTCGAAGAGCTGGTAGAGATTGGTGAGCTTGACCCTGACAGCGTGCATTTGGCAGGGGTGTTTGTGCAGCGTATCGTAGTCAATCCCAACCCCAAAAAACGTATCGAAAAAATCACCACAAAATAAGGACAACACAAGGACACTCATCATGGCATGGACAAGAGAACAGATGGCACAGCGTGCCGCCAAAGAATTGCAAGACGGTTTTTATGTCAATCTGGGGATAGGCTTACCAACCTTAGTGGCGAACTATATCCCCAATGGGGTGGACGTGTGGCTACAGTCCGAAAATGGGCTACTGGGCATTGGTGAATTCCCCGATGTCGATAGCGTAGACGCTGACCTAATCAATGCAGGCAAACAGACCGTAACCGCACAAGCTGGGGCAAGTTTTTTTAGCAGCTCCACGTCCTTTGCCATGATACGTGGCGGACACATCAATCTTGCCATCTTGGGGGCAATGGAAGTCTCGGAGCGTGGCGACCTTGCCAACTGGATGATACCGAATAAGCTCGTTAAGGGTATGGGCGGAGCAATGGACTTGGTGGCTGGGGTGCAACGTGTCATCGTGCTGATGGAGCAGGTGAACAAATACGGCGAACCCAAGCTACTCGCCGAATGCACCCTGCCCCTAACTGGCAAAGGCGTGGTAAACCGTATCATCACCGAGCTTGGGGTGTATGATGTGGGTGATACTGGCTTGACACTCATTGAGCTGGCGGACGGTGTGTCGGTCGATGATGTCAAGCAAGCAACCCCTGTGGCGGTGGGGGTGGGTTTGGGGTAAAAATAGCCTAAAACCACTATATTTTTGCCAAAAAACTCTGTGTCATGATGATGCAGAACGGTTGCTTTTATAAGGATATTTGCCATGCTTGGTATTTTACCAATTGTCTTAACGTTGTTTTTGTTGATGTATTTTGCCTATCGTGGCTATTCTGTATTAATTCTAGCACCCATCATGGCAGCACTGGCGGTGATTTTGACAGGTGATGTGATTGCTTCATTGCCTGCTTATACCACGGTATTTATGACGGCATTTAGCAATTTTTTGTTAAAATTCTTCCCTGTGTTTTTGTTAGGGGCGTTATTTGGCAAGCTGATGGCGGACTCTGGGGCTGCGACCAGCATTGCTGAATTCGTCGTCAAAAAACTGGACAAAGACAAAGCCATCTTAGCGGTGGTGCTGATTTGTGGTATTTTGACCTATGGCGGTGTTTCGTTGTTTGTGGTGGCGTTTGCCATTTATCCGATTGCCAAAGATTTATTTGCCAAAGCCGATGTACCAAAACGTCTCATTCCTGCTGCGATTGCCCTTGGCTCTTTTACGTTTACGATGACCGCACTACCAGGCACGCCTGCCATTCAAAACGCCATTCCCATTCCTTATTACGGTACAAATGTCTTTGCTGCACCGATTTTGGGCATTATCGGTGGTTTGATTATGTTTGTTGGCGGTGTGTGGTGGCTCAATACTCGTGCCAAACTCGCTCACAAAAAAGGCGAAGGCTACGGCACGCACCATGATGGCACTGACAATCCAGTCGCCCACAGCCGTATGAATTTTGGCATGGCAATGATTCCTTTGGTGCTGGTGATTGGCGTGAATGCACTTTTGACCTATGTGGTGTTCCCCAGTATGGACTTTGCGTTTTTGCAGGACAAGTTCGCTGATTTGAACATCAAAGGCTCGCTTGGGCTATGGTCTATCATCATCTCACTGACGGTGGCGTGTGCGGTGTTGGTACTTATGCAACTCAAACATTGGCAAAACCTGCAACGCACACTCAATAGCGGTGCTAATGATTCTATGCTGCCTGTGTTTAATGTGGCTTCTGAAGTGGGTTATGGGGCGGTCATTGCGTCCTTGGCAGGTTTTGTGCTGATTCGTGATGGTATCTTAAATCTTAGCCCAAACAACCCACTCATCTCCGAAGCCGTCGCCATGACGACATTGGCAGGCATTACAGGCTCGTCATCAGGTGGGCTTAGCATTGCTTTGGCAACCCTTGGCAAAGAATACCTAGAAATGGCAAATGCCGCTGGTATCAGCCCCGAACTCATGCACCGTGTCGCCACGATGGCAGCTGGCGGATTGGATACATTGCCGCACAGCGGTGCGGTGGTAACGCTACTTGCCATCTGTAGCATGACGCACAAGCAATCTTATCTGAACTTGGCGGCAGTTACCATTGTCATTCCACTCATCGCAACGATTGTGGTGATTGCCTTAGGTACGTTATTCGGCTCATTTTAATCATCAAGGACATATCATGACAATTGAACAAAATTTAACCAATCAAGTGGCTCTTATCACAGGGGCAGGCAGTGGGCTTGGCAAGCAGATGGCACGCACCTTCGCCAAGGCAGGGGCGATGGTTGGTGTGGCAGACATCAATCTTGCCAATGCCAATCAAGTGGCTCACGACATCAACGCTGACGGCGGCAAGGCAATCGCCATCGAGATGGACGTAACGTGCGAAACTGCGGTGAATGCAGGCGTGGACAACTTGGTCAAGGCATTTGGTGGTATTGATATTTTAATCTCCAATGCAGGCATTCAAATCATCAGCCCTATTGACAAGCTGGATTTTAAAGACTGGCAAAAAATGCTTAACATTCATCTTGATGGGGCATTTTTGACCACAAAAGCCGCCTTACAACACATGTATGCCAATGAGCGAGCCAGCACAGTCATCTACATCGGCTCGGTGCATTCGCATGAAGCCAGCTTGTACAAAGCCCCTTACGTTACCGCCAAACATGGGCTGCTGGGGCTTAACCGTGTACTCGCCAAAGAAGGGGCAGCCCACAACGTCCGCTCTTGTGTGATTTGCCCCGGCTTTGTCAAAACGCCACTGGTTGAAAAACAAATCCCCGAACAAGCCGCCGAAAAAGGTATTAGCGAACAAGAAGTGATTGATAACATCATGCTGGTCAATACCGTGGACAAGGAATTCACCACGGTTGATGATATTGCACAATTGGCTTTATTTTTAAGTGCTTTTCCTACCAATGTCTTTACAGGGCAATCCATTGTCGCCAGTCATGGGTGGTTTATGAATTAAGCCTTAGCAAAAGGATTTTTGACAGCTTAAACCATTGGCTTTATCAATCGTTAGCCCCCATCATTAGGTTTGTCAAACAAGCCCCAAACGTGCTTTTTTTGCCAAAAAATGCTATAATACAAAGGCTGTGCTCAACTTTCATCACGCAAAGTTACCTAGAATAAGTTACCTAGAATAAGAAGTTTAAATTTTTTGCTTTTGGCTAAAAACAGCTAAATTTGACATTTTTGCGTCAAAACCCTTGCGAATGCAATCAGCATTCCCTGCGGATTTTCCTTAAAATGCCTACATTTATCTTGTTTTTTAATCCAAAGATGAAGGCTCGCACACCCTAACATTTTTTAGCTTTTTTAGCATTGAAACGATGGTGAGCAACAGTCGCTTGCCACACGCCTAAGGATTTTTTTGCATGACCGACAGCCCAACCCAAAACAACGACTACACCGCCAAAAACGTGCGTGTCCTGCGTGGACTTGAAGCGGTGCGTGTGCGTCCCGGTATGTATATCGGTGATACCGATGATGGCACAGGCTTGCACCATATGGTGTTCGAAGTCGTGGACAACTCCATCGATGAAGCCTTGGCAGGGCATTGCGATGAGATTAACATCATCATTCATGAAGATGAGTCGGTGTCGGTGTCGGACAATGGGCGTGGCATTCCTGTGGACATTCACCCAGAAGAAGGGGTGTCGGCAGCCCAAGTCATCATGACGGTGCTGCACGCTGGGGGCAAATTTGATGACAACTCCTACAAGGTCTCTGGCGGTCTGCATGGCGTGGGCGTGTCGGTGGTCAATGCCTTGTCTTGCAAATTGACGCTGAACATTTGGCGTGATGGGTATTTTTATAGTCAAGATTATAGCGATGGCGTGCCCGATTTTGAGTTAAAACAAGGCGAAGCCACCGACAGAACAGGCACGCAGGTGCGGTTTTATCCCAGTGATGAGATTTTTACAGGCACGATTTTTGATTACGAAATCCTTGCCAAACGCTTGCGTGAGCTGTCATTTTTGAACTCTGGGGTGCGGATTGTCTTGACGGACGAACGCCATGACAAAAGCCAAGTCTTTGAGCATAAAGGCGGCTTGTCCGAATTTGTCGGCTACATCAATGACGGCAAGCAGACCTTAAATGACGTGTTTCATTTCACCAGCCAAGGCAATGACGGTATTGGCGTGGAAGTCGCCCTACAGTGGTCAGACAGCTACAACGAAAAAGTGCTGTGCTTTACCAACAACATTCCCCAAAAGGACGGTGGTACGCATTTGTCGGGTTTTCGCTCCGCCTTGACACGCTGCCTAAATACCTATGTCGATAGCGAAAGCGTGGGCAAAAAAGAAAAAGTGCAGGTAACAGGTGATGACGCGCGTGAAGGCTTGACAGCCATCGTCTCGGTCAAAGTACCCGACCCAAAATTTAGCTCACAGACCAAAGACAAGCTCGTCTCTAGCGAAGTTAAAAGTGCGGTCGAAACCACCATGCACGAAAAACTCACCGAATACCTGCTCGAAAACCCCACCGCCGCCAAAGCCATCGCAGGCAAAATCATCGATGCGGCTCGTGCCAGAGAAGCGGCTCGCAAGGCTCGTGAGATGACACGGCGTAAGACCACGCTGGACATCGCAGGCTTGCCGGGCAAGTTGGCAGACTGTCAAGAAAAAGACCCAGCCCTGTCCGAGCTGTACCTTGTGGAAGGGGACTCGGCAGGCGGTTCTGCCAAGCAAGGTCGCAGCCGCAAGACCCAAGCGATTTTGCCACTTAAAGGCAAGATTTTGAACGTAGAGCGTGCCAGATTTGACAAAATGCTCTCCAGTGCCGAAGTGGGAACGCTTATCACCGCACTTGGCACAGGCATTGGGGCGGACGAATATAATCCCGACAAGCTGCGTTATCACAAAATCATCATCATGACTGATGCGGACGTGGACGGTTCGCACATTCGTACGCTACTTTTGACGTTTTTCTTTCGCCAAACGCCAGAACTTATCGAACGTGGACACATCTACATCGCCCAACCACCGCTGTACAAGGTCAAAAAAGGCAAGCAAGAACTGTACCTTAAAGACAATGATGCCCTAAAATCCTACCTATTATCATCAACCATTGATGACAACCAGCTGTATCTCACCAAGGATACGCCAGCCATTACAGGGCAAGCCCTAGAAAGCCTATTAAATGACTACAGCCAAGCCCAAAACACCAAGACTCGCCTAAGCCAAAAGTACCCAGAAGTCTTGCTAAATGCACTCACCTTTGTGCCAAAATTAAACAACGACATGCTGGCTAATCACAACGAACTACAGGCATGGGCAGATGATTTGCAAAAAATACTGGACGACACCGCTGTCAGCTTTTCTCCCAAAGTTGCTCTAGAAGCCGTGGGCGGTGCAGATGGTGATGAAGCAAGCCACCACTTGCCAAAAATCACGCTATACGTTCATCAGCTGCCCCAGTATTACACGCTTGACCCACTGTTTATCAGCTCTGGCGAATACGCACGCCTGCTGCGTCTGTCCGCCACTTGGAACACCCTGCTGGGTGAAGACAGCTTTATCAGACGTGGCGACAAGGACGTGGCGGTCAAAGACTTTGACCATCTGTGGGAGCAGATGATGAGCGAAGCCAGACGTGGGCTCGCCATTCAGCGGTATAAGGGTTTGGGCGAGATGAATGCCGACCAACTGTGGGAAACCACCATGGACCCCGAAAACCGCAACATGCTCAAAATCACCATCGAAGATGCCATCGCCGCCGACCATCTGTTTACTTGCTTGATGGGTGATGAAGTCGAACCACGCCGTGCCTTTATCGAAGAAAATGCGTTGAATGCGGATATTGATACCTAATTGCAACCCAATGATTACAACTCAGCTGAGTAGAAAATGACCGCCACGAATTTTAGGTTTTTTAATTTTAGGTTCTTTAAATGTTAAAGTCTTTTGAGCTTTAAAGCCTTTTAAACGCTAAAGTCTTTTAAGGCTTAAATTTTCAAAAAACTTTGTTAAGTGGCGATGTTATTCTGCTCAAGCGATTATTACAATTATTGACACAAACTATTATTACAGCTGTATATCACCGTCATCATCATAAATATTAAAGACCCTTTCAGCCAACGGAAAACCCCATGACCAACATCACCACCGACCGCATTTTAATCCTAGACTTTGGTTCGCAGTACAGTCAGCTAATCGCACGGCGTGTGCGTGAAGCTGGTGTATACTGCGAGATGTACGCCTACGATATGGACGATAACGCCATCAAAGCATTCGCCCCCAAGGGAATTATCCTATCTGGCGGCCCCGAAAGCGTGTATCAAGACAACGCCCCTGTCGCACCCAAGGCGGTGTTTGAGCTGGGCGTGCCTGTGCTGGGTATTTGTTATGGCTTTCAGACCATGACCGCACAACTGGGCGGCGAAGTGGTGGCAGGCGATGTCAAGGAATTTGGCTATGCCAAGATTGACATCAGTGCAGAAGACAAGCTATTGACAGCCATCAAGGACAGCAATCACCAAACCCAAGTATGGATGAGCCATGGCGACAAAGTGGCACGTTTGGCAGATGGTTTTAGCGTAACCGCCAGCACCCCAAGCTGTCCATTTGCCGCCGCCAGTGATGAAGCTCGCAAGCTGTATGGCGTGCAATTTCACCCCGAAGTAACCCACACCGACAAAGGCGTGGCACTCATCAGCAACTTTGTGCATGGTATCTGTGGTTGTGGCAACGACTGGAATTCGGACAACATCATCGAGATGCGTATCAAGCAATTACAAGAGCAAATCGGCGATGAAAAAGTTCTGCTTGGCTTGTCTGGCGGTGTCGACAGCTCGGTGGTTGCTGCCCTACTACACAAAGCCATCGGCGATAAGCTGACCTGCGTATTCGTAGACAATGGCTTGCTACGCCTGCACGAAGGCGACCAAGTCATGCAGATGTTCGCCGACAATATGGGTATTCGGGTGATTCGTGCGGACGCAGAAGCACGGTTTTTGGGTGCTTTGGCAGGTGTTGCCGACCCCGAAGCCAAACGCAAAATCATCGGACATGAATTCATCGAAGTATTCAGCGAAGAAGCACGCAAGCTGGCTGGGGTTAAATTCTTGGCACAAGGAACGATTTATCCTGATGTTATCGAATCCGCCGCCAGCAAGCACGGCAAGGCACACGTCATCAAATCCCACCACAATGTTGGCGGATTGCCCGATGATTTGGCGTTTGAATTGGTTGAGCCGCTGCGAGATTTGTTCAAGGACGAAGTGCGTAAACTGGGCATTGCACTTGGTCTGCCACACGAGATGATTTATCGCCACCCTTTCCCCGGTCCGGGACTTGGCGTGCGTATCTTGGGTGAAGTCAAAAAAGACTATGCCGATATTTTACGCTTAGCAGATGATATTTTTATGCAAGAATTACGTGCGTCTGGTTGGTATGACAAGACCGCCCAAGCCTTTGCCGTGTTCCAGCCTGTCAAATCCGTGGGCGTGGTAGGCGATGGCAGACGTTATGCGTGGGTGATTGCCCTGCGTGCGGTGGAAACGGTGGACTTTATGACCGCACGTTTTGCTCACCTGCCTTATGAACTGATTGACAAAATATCCACACGCATTATGAATGAAATCAGCGATGTCTCTCGTGTTACCTACGATGTGTCTAGCAAACCCCCTGCAACCATCGAATGGGAGTGATGTTTTTACACACGACCATTTAATAAAAAACGCCTAACTTATTAAATTTAGGCGTTTTTTATTTTATAAGCAACTCAAAAATTAACATCGCAAGAAAAAGGCATGCCGATAGCACAAGTAGCACAGTGGGCGAGTTTGACGACCTAGCGACAATCCGCTCTTTGCTCTAGTCGCTCTTTGGGCGGCAGACGACACACACCATCTGTGCAGACATCTTCAGCCGTTTTGCCAACCCATAGTGCCGTCAACCAATTGGGTATGCGGTAGCGATGACGAGCAAAGATTGGATAGACCACGCCGCTGAACTGTTTGAACACAGGGAAGTTCAACCACTTGGCAAGCCTTGTCTGTGCCACTTGGTGCAAGATACGCACCGCTTCAATGCCTTTGTACATCTCGCCTGTGCTGTTATTTTCTACGCACAGATAAGTCATTGCGTCTAGCTGACTGATACCAAAGTCCGCCAACCTGTCCAAGCCTTGTGCAACTGGTACGATGGTGATGTTGTCAGGTTTTTTGGCTTGCATATTGATGGCTTCGGTGCGACAAAGTACACAAGCAGGGTCATAAAACATGGTGATTTTCATAAGGTTACTCCCTTTGATTATCCTTTGTTTGATATCACAAACTAATACCACAAAAACAGACAGCTGCTCTTGATGGCTGAGCAAAAAGCCCTAAGCCATCGATATTCATTATTGTATAATCGATTAAAATAAAAATGAGACAGCACGACAGACCATGGTGTACAAGCAGTACATAAGGTCGCCCGCAACGTAAGTATCATTGCAATTTTAATCGATTATATCATGACTTAAATCTGTTTTTATCACCTGCTTGCTTTATTTGTTTTTTGAAATTTTCATAAAATTCAAAATCTTTATTTTAAAAACCTTTGTATAAACCACACCTAACTTTCATCAGATAAAAACGCAGCCAACATAAGCCATGTTTTCACATAATTGACTGGCTGGCAAGATTGGTTTATTTTTTGGGAAAAGCATTATAGTCGATTAAAATAAAAATGAGACAAGCCGACAGACCGTGGTGTACAAGCAGTACATAAGGGAGCTGGCAACGAAGTATCATTGCAATTTTAATTGACTATATCCATACCCACCACCACCGAAGTCATAGACAGCGACCCCAACACGATTTCATCATTGAATATACAAAGCCTATCCATTTCATCACGCACGCCCAGCACATATAGCAATGGCAAATAATGCTCATAAGGCACAGGTACGGACAATTTTGCCGATTCTCCAAGCTCATCAATATTCGTCAGCGTCTGAATATCTTGGGTGTGTATGGCTTGGTTGATTTGGCTAGCGAATTGCTGTGCCCACGGATAGGCAATATCTGCACGCATGGCGGCAAGATTATGCACGATATTGCCACTGCCCATAATCAGCACCCCTTCATCACGCAGCGTGGCAAGACACTGAGCAAGCTGCCAATGCCAGTCCATCGGCTTGCCAAGGTGCAAAGACAACTGCACGACAGGTATATTCGCTGTGGGGTACATATGCTTTAATACCGCCCACGCCCCATGGTCAAGCCCACGACTGTCATCACCCACCACCCCAAAGTCCGCAAGCAATGTCATGACTTGCTGTGCCAATGCTGTTGAGCCTTTGGCAGGGTACTGCACTTGATACAGCTCATCAGGAAAGCCATAAAAATCATAGATGATGGGGTTGTTCTCACCTGTCATCACTCGCAATGACTTACCATGCCAATGAGCACTCACCATCAAGATGGCTTTGGGCGTGCCAAACCGTGCGGTGATGGCTTGACCCAGTGCAGTGAAGTTCTGATTAAAACGATTATCGTGTTCAATGGCATTCATTGGGCTGCCATGACCCAAAAACACAGCGGGGAATTTCATCATCACTCCATGGCTTTATGATTGGTTAAAAATAGAACGTACCTATTTCTTATCTTTGAGTTCTTATGTCTTTAAGCTAAAAAACAAAACAAACGCAGCCAGCACAAGCCGCATTTTTCAGATGAGCTTGGCTGGCTGGACTGGTGTATTTTTAAAAAAGCGTTATGCTTGTGCCACGGTAAAACGGCTAAACAAATGGGCTTTGTTCTCTACATCGTCCGCAATCGCCACCGCCAAATCCGCCACACTGATGTCAGCAGGCACATCGCCATTCATCAACACATCGTCTTGTCCTATGCGATATTTGCCTGTACGCTCAAAACTCACAGGATTGCCTGCAAACATCGCCGCTGGGGACAAGAATGCCCAATTAATATCACGGCGTTCTCGCAAATCATTTAACAAATGACGCACCGCATTGGCAGCTGGATAAACTTCGGCAGGAAAATCAGGCGTATCTACCAATTGCAGATTAGGGGCGACATTCAGACTGCCCGCTCCCCCTACCACCAGCAGATAAGGCACATTGGCGTGTTTGGCAGCTTGCAAAATATTCGCCCAGCCAGCCTGTAAATCAGCCGCAATATTTGGGTTGCTCCAGCCTGCATTATAGGCAGCAACCACTGCGTCCACATTGGCAAGTTTGTCGGCAAAATCTGTATCATTTACATCAGCTGCGAGTGCCTGCACGTTGTCCGCTTGATAAACCTTGTCGGTATGGCGAGCCAGTGCAACCACTTCATGCCCACGATTAGCCAATTCTTGTACAGTGGCGTTACCCACCAAGCCAGTAGCACCGATAACAGCAATTTTCATAACGTTCTCTCATGGTTGGTTAAAATATGAATAGGGTCTGTTGACATTTCGTCTTTGTATAGTCGATTAAAATTGTTTGGCGTGATGAAATGTCAACAGAGCCTATCATACGCCTTTTATTTTTGAATGAAAATAGCTAAAATAGAGAATGTAACTCTCAAAAATGGTAGGCAGCCATGGACTTAAACGCAGTAAAAATGTTTGTTGTGGTGGCGAATACAGGCAGTTTGTCGGCAGGGGCAGAAAAACTGGGTATGCCCTTGCCAACGCTAAGCCGTCGTATTGGCGAATTAGAACGCTCATTAAACGTGCAATTGTTGGAGCGTAACCAACGGGGCATTACGCTGACCACGAGCGGACAACGTCTGTTTGAGCAAGTGGCGAACAGCATTGAAAACCTAAACGCAGCCGAACGCACCATACACAGTGATATGCAGCACATGCACGGCAAGTTGCGATTGTCGTTGCCAGAAGGTTTTGATTTTTGGGGAGAACTGCTGACGGATTTTCAAAGGCAATATCCACGCATTCAGATTGTGTGTCATTTTACCGATGTGCGGTTGGATTTGACGGCTGATGGCATTGATGTTGCTTTGCGTATTGGGGATTTGGTTACCGATAAGGTGATTGCCCGTCCGCTGTCGCCCATGACAAGTGTCTTGGTGGCTGGGCGTGGATTTGTTGCCAAGCACGGCACACCGAACGAAATGGTGGATTTGGACGACTACCCTTTGGCAGGGTATTATTTTAGCCATGCTCAAACCACATGGTGGATTGATGATAAGCCGTACCTACCAAAACTGGCATTTGCGGCGAACAATTTTCGTGTACTGCTGGGCTATGCACTAAGCGACATGGCGATATGCGAGATGCCTGCATTCGTGGCAAAAAGCCACTTGCAATCAGGAGCATTGGTGCAAGTTTTGGGGCATTTGTCAAACAAGCAGTTCGCCGTTCATCACATCTACACCGCCTACCGCTATCCATCAAGCATTGTGCGTACCTATTTGGATTTTTGTGATGAGTGGCTACAGCAGCGAGCTTGGCAATGAATGATTTTTAAGCAACAATGCCTGTACTGACCATTGTCTTGTCAAATAAATTCATTTTAGGACAAAGAAAAACCAGTAGCAAATAGTGCTTATAAGCAAGTTTAATGATGTATTAAAGTGAATTTTAAGACTATATTACATCAAGATTTTTGGGGAGTATAATAATGCCCCTAAGCGGATTTTTCTTTAAAATACCAGCATGTATCCTAATTTTATTAAGCCAAAATAACAGCTGAACACACCCCGGCAATAAGCCATTCCCTAAAAATAGCCAACGTTATTCGAGCCAAAACGGACGGTTGGCAAGCCTGTGATGTTATGCTTTTTGTGATAATTGTACATCAGTCGGCGAAGATATGCCACGCTCTCAAAATAAGCTGGCACTTCTTGGTCGCCGTGAATGTCTTTTAGCTTTGGCGAGCTGATGAATGTATAATGCCCTGTGGCATGGACAGTTCTGCGGTGTTTTTTGAACATTTCGGTATCTGCCACCTTGATATGCACTCTTGTGTAAAGATACGCCCCTTTATAATAAAAAGGCTGCGGCTCTGCATAGATGGCATAAATATCCGCAAAGCTGATAAATTTGCAGGTGCAAAAAAATAAATAGCCGTCAAAAATATACAACCCATCTTCTGTAATGCTGTACTTTTGGGATAAGTTCGCCGCCATGTCAATAGAACGCATAAGATAACGCACAAAAGATGAGCCAATAGCCACCACCACTGCAAAGAGCAGTGCATAAACAAAACTACCAGAAATTAACGCAAACAACACCGCCAATACCATAAAAAATACCACCGCCGAAAAGACAATGAGCAGCAGTGTCCAATTGCCAATATATTGGTCATAGGCTTCTGTAGGTAGGTGTAATTTTGCCGTATCCATATCAATATCTGCAGAATAATCTCGGAGCAGGATATAATCATTGTGGTCGTCTTTATGCGTATAATGTACTTTGCGTGTAGGCAGTTCATCAGTACTGGCTAGATGGGTATCGGTTGGATTGTGCTTGCTTGAAGTCATGGGCTGGTTTGGGTTGTGTATTATTGTGGACTATGTGTTTTGTGATGGCAGACAAAGGGCTGGTAAGTCTAACAAAATGCTCCAAAAATCACAAGCTCCGTCGTGCTTTGGTTGTGATTTCAACACCAAAAAAGCCACCGCAATGTATGCCGTGGCTTTATTTTTAAAATTCTTAAATCAAGAACTGCTCAATCACACACGTTCAATAATCGTGGCGATACCTTGTCCTAAGCCAATACACATAGTGGCAAGCCCAAGCTGGGTGTCTTGTTGCTCCATGACGTTAAGCAGTGTCGTGGTGATACGCGAGCCAGAACAACCTAATGGGTGTCCTAGGGCAATCGCACCGCCGTTGTGATTGACGATGTCTTGCTTGTCGTACAGCCCCAAGCCTTTTAAGACGGACAAGCCTTGTGCGGCAAAGGCTTCGTTTAGCTCAATGGTCTGAATGTCGTCAATGCTTAGCCCAGCTCGCTGTAGGGCTTTTTGGGTGGCAGGCACAGGTCCATAGCCCATAATCGCCGCATCACAGCCAGCCACCGCCATGCCACGAATGACCGCACGGGGAGTAAGCCCATTTGCCTTGGCATATTCATAAGACGTAACCAGCATACCTGACGCACCGTCCGACAAGGCAGACGCTGTGCCTGCGGTTACTGTGCCACCTTTTGGGTCAAATACAGGACGCAAAGCGGCGAAGGCTTCGATATTGGCATCTGCACGAATCACTTCATCAACCAAGCAATTTTGTACAAAACCCTTGTCGTCATGTCCTATCACGCCGATGATTTCGTTTTTGAATTTGCCGTCCAGTGTGGCTTGCCATGCTTTTTTGTGCGAATTCACGCCAAACACGTCCTGCTCTTCACGGGTAATGCTATTCATACGCCCAAGCATTTCGGCGGTCAAGCCCATCATGTTAGAAGCCTTGGCGATACGTTTTGACGCTTCTGGATTGATGTCCACGCCGTGCATCATCGCCACATGTCCCATATGCTCCACACCACCGATGATGAACATCTCGCCTTGATTGGTAGCGATTTGGGCGGCGGCGGTGTGCAGGGCTTGCATGGACGAGCCGCATAAGCGGTTGACGGTTTGGGCGGCGACGGTTTTTGGAATACCTGCAAGCAAACTGGCATGGCGACCGATGTTCCAGCCCTGCTCTAGCGTCTGATTGACACAGCCCCATATCACATCTTCGATAGCCGCTGGGTCAATGCCGCTCCTCGCTACGAGTGCCTGCATGACACTGGCGGATAAGTGTTCGGCACGCACATTGCGAAACATACCATTTTTGGTCTTACCCATGGCGGTGCGTACACCATCGATGATTACCACATCTTTTGCGTTCAACGTTGTCATATTTTTTCCTTAAAAATCATTATCTTAACCCAATTGCGAAGGCTGTTATCAGTCAACGAACAGCCAAGCAATTGGTGTTATCTTTGGGCAAACCCTAGATATAAAACCCAAGCATAAAATCTAGGCGTAAAAGGTCTCGCCATTTTGTGCCATGCTGCGAAGTTTGGCAGGGGCTTCATACGCCTTGCCAAGATGAGCATATTTGTCGCACAGTGCCACAAAATTTGCCACGCCCACTTGGTCGATATAACGGCAAGGCCCACCACGGAATGGCGGAAAACCTAGCCCCATCAGCATTGCCATGTCTGCTTCGCCTGCGGTGCTGACGATACCATCTTCTAGGCAACGCACCGTTTCGTTACAAAACGCCACCATCATACGCTCGGCAATCTCGTTTTCATCAATCGCATTTGTGCCAGTTTGCACCGCTTTTAGCAGCTCATAAGTGGCAGTGTCCACGACTTTTTTTGGCTTGCCTTTTTTGTCGATTTCGTATTTATAAAAACCAACCCCATTTTTTTGCCCCAGGCGATTATTCTCAAACAATTGCTCAATGCTGCCTTTATAATCAGGCTTCATGCGGTCAGGAAAGCCATCTGCCATCACCTTCGCCCCATGTACGCCAGTGTCCAGACCCACCACGTCAATCAGATAGGCAGGACCCATTGGCCAGCCGAATTTTTCCATGGTTTTGTCAATCTGCACAAAGTCCGCACCGTCCTTAATGAGCAAATCAAACGCCCCAAAATAAGGGAACAGCACACGATTCACCAAAAACCCAGGGCAGTCATTGACGACAATCGGTGTTTTGCCCATTTTTTGAGCCAGTGCCACGGTGGTTGCCACCGCTTCATCACTGGTTTTTTCGCCACGAATGACTTCCACCAGCGGCATACGGTGCACAGGGTTAAAAAAGTGCATACCCACAAAGTTCTCTGGGCGTGCCAGTGCCGTGGCAAGCTCGGTGATAGAGATGGTTGACGTATTGGACGCTAGAATGGCGGTGTCTTTTGTTAGGCTTTCGACTTCCGCCAGCACGGCTTTTTTGACCGCTGGATTTTCGACCACCGCCTCGATGACGATATCCGTGCTGCCAAAGTCGCCATAGTTCAGCGTTGGGCGGATACGGCTTAGGGTCTCGCCCATTTTGGCAGGTGTGGTTTTGCCACGTTCTACTTCTTTGGACAACAGCTTGCTGGCTTCATTCATGCCAAGCTCAAGCTGCTCTGGCTTGATGTCTTTCATGATGATGGGCAAGCCCTTGACCGCCGATTGATAGGCGATACCACCACCCATAATGCCAGCCCCCAAAACGGCTGCTTCGTTGATGTCGTGGGCGGTTTTTGTGGCTTTTTTGGCAAGTTTTTTGACCAATTGGTCGTTTAGGAATACCCCCACCAAGGCAGCAGCTTGCGGCGTTACAGCAGCTTTGGCGAAGTTTTTGGCTTCGATTTTGATTGCGTCATCACGTCCTAGATTGACGTGGTTTTCGATGGCTTCGACCGCCAACGCCACCGCTGGGTACTGCTTAGGATTGGCTTTGGCAAATATCATACCCTTGGCGGAATTGAACGCCATGGCTTGCTCGGTTTTGTTTAACAGCACAGGGTTTAATTTTTCTTGGCGTTTGGCTTGCCAATCCAGCTCACCATTGATACATTTGTTCACAAGGTCAAGCCCTGCTGCTGCCAACATGTCATCTGCCACCACCGCATCAACCAAGCCGACTTTTAGAGCGTCAGCAGGGCGTTGTGGCTTGCCTGTGGCGATAAGCTCCAGTGCATTATCCACACCCACAATACGTGGCAAACGCACCGAACCGCCAAAGCCGGGAAAAATACCCAACTGCGTCTCTGGCACGCCAATCTGTGCCGATGTCGCCAATACTCGGTATTCGCACACCAAAGTCATCTCACAGCCACCGCCCAGTGCCGCCCCATTGACCAAGGCAACTTTTGGGAATGGCAAGTCTTCAAAGCGATTAAACACATCATTAATGCTAAGCAGCCACGTCTCAAGCTCGGCTTCTGGGCGTTTAAAATAACCCACAAATTCGGTAATGTCCGCCCCTGCAATGAACACACCTTTGTTTGATGATACGATTAAGCCCTTGATATTACTAGTATTTTCTAGGGCGGTAACAGCGTCCTTAAATTCGTTATTGGTTACCATGTCAAATTTATTGACACTCTCATCTTGGGCATCGAACACCATTTGGGCGATACCGTCTTGATTTGCCACCATTGACACCGTGATGCGGCTTCCGTTATAAATCATTGTTTTGCTCCTGTTATGTTAATTTGAACCTGCATGACAACACACCATCACACATAAGTGATGACAACCATACCTACTACAATTAATTGGTTAAAATAAAAATGAGACAAGGCGACAAAATCCACCCTATATTACATAAGGGTGATGGTAACGCTTGTATCATTGCGACTTTAATTAGCCATAGCAGCTGGGTGAACTTATCACAAAGGTCAATATACCATAACAAATTTTGGCACAAATCACAATAATTGACTGGCAAGTCATCAAAATTTCATATAGGGTCTCTAGGCGTTGCAGTGAATGCGTATTGGCTGTGCTATGTGTTGTTATGTTCTGTTGCTCTCTTATAAGCAAATTTTATAGCAGATAAAGTGCAAAGCAAGACAAATTCATGGTGAATATATAGCTCAAGGACAAAAGCAGGTGCATTCTAAAATCTGCTTGCTTTTGATTGAGATAGCCCAGTATTACCCTAGTATCGCCCCAATACTACTAAAAGCTATGCTCATCGGTGGGAAAGGTTTTGTTTTGTACCGCCGCATGATAATTGGCAAACGCCCCCAACACCCCGCCTGCCACATTGCCATCGTCATGCAAAAAATCTTTGACAAACTTGGCAGGTTTTTTGGTGTACACCCCCAGCATATCGTGCATGACCAACACTTGTCCATCGGTGTCCACCCCTGCTCCGATACCAATGACAGGCACGTCCACGCCAGCGGTTATCGCCTTGGCAAGCTCACTTGGCACGCATTCTAACAACAGCATTGCCGCCCCAGCTTGGCTAAGCAGTGTGCAGTCTTCAAGTAGGGCAGTGGCTGCGGCTTGGGTTTTGCCTTGCACCTTATAACCGCCCAGCACATTCACCGACTGCGGTGTCAGACCAAGATGTGCACACACAGGCACGCCAGCTTGGGTGAGCGTCTGCACAATGGGGGCAAGCTCACGTCCGCCTTCTAGCTTGACCATGTTTGCCCCTGCCTGCATGACCGTGCGGCTGCTGTCAATCGCCAAGCCAAGCATGGCATAACTCATAAAGGGCAAATCCGTCATAATCAAAGCATGATGATTGCCACGAGCCACATTGGCGGTATGATACGCCATGTCCGCCACACTCACAGGCAAGGTTGAGCCATGCCCCTGCACCACCATGCCAAGGCTATCACCCACCAATATCACATCAATGCCAGCTGCCGCCATCAGATGAGCAAAACTTGCGTCATAGCAGGTCAAGCACGAAAACTTTTCGCCATTTTGCTTGTATTTATTGAGCGTGCTAAGCGTAATCGATGATTTTTGGGTCGTTAAATAACTCATGAACAAATCCTTTTGTGCTATAGTCTTTTAAATTCAATTTAGTACGTCGTCAAACTCACTTGCTGTACTACTTGTACTATCTTCGCTCGTTTTCCTCGTCCTAAAATGAATTTATTTGACTATATCTTTGTGTGGCTTGTGTTATTCGCTTTCGCTTGATTTATCTGTTTTGTTTGACTTATCCAGTGCCAGAGTATGATTGCACTGTGTCAGCTGGGTGATGATGGCTTGCACTTCGCTCGCAAATTCATCGTCTTGTGCCATCGCTTTTTTTAGGCGTGTCATCAAGACTTCACGGCGTTCGATAATGTCGAGCTTGGCAAGCGTTTGCCCTATGCGTTTTTGTTCGGCATGACGTTTTTTAAAAGGGGCGAAATCAATCTTTTGAATCACCCATTTGTATTCAAAATTGGCATTGACATCAATCATCGGTGTGTCATGCACTTGGACGATACGCACGACTTTTAGCTCATTTCTGGCATGTACCACGGCATAATCTCCCACCTGAAAGTCGCTGCCAATCTCGGCTTTAAAGGTGTAACAAAATCCTTTGTATTCATGCTTGTCGCTTAAATCGTGCAAAATCTCATGCACGGTGATGTCATCTTCAAACACCGCTCCCACGGTGATAAAGGGGTCTTGTAGGTAGTGCAAATCTTGGTTCATAAAGCGTCCTTTTTTGGATTTG
>JAUNUB010000016.1:20613-26174 GCA_030538375.1 Moraxella sp.
TATACCCCAGCCACATTCATCAATATAGCACAAAAACCACAAAAAATTAAGCCGCCAACATAGCTTACACTATCTTGGCGGCTCGGCATTGACTTTGAATAAACAAGGCCATTTCTTCCTTAACGTCATTCCATTGGTACAGCGGTTCGTCCTTGGGGCATTCCAGTCGCCCATTCCCTTTGCTGTGGGTGTATTATCACAAATTTGCCAAGGGCTGCATAGTGGCAAATGTCGTCAACGTGTGTAAGCATTTGCTTACAAGTGGCTTATGACACAAGTCAATTCAACTTTAGCAGGGTCTCGTCTTTTGCCAAGGATAAGCTGGATAACGGCACACCATTGACCGTCATATCAGGCTGTAACTCCAGTAGGGGTATGATGACAAAACTACGCTCAAACAATCCCTTATGTGGAATGCTAAGACGCTCACTGTCCATCATGGTGTCGCCATACAACAAAATATCCACATCAAGCGAACGCTCACCCCAATGCCTAAGCCGCACACGTCCTGCCGCCTGCTCAAGATTTTGACAAAAATCCAGCAGGGCAATGGGCGACAGACGAGTACGAGCCGACAGCACCGCATTGACAAAGTCTGGTTGGTCCAGCACGCCAAAGGGCTTGGAGCGGTATAAAGACGACAGACGTACATCAGCAAAGTCCGCATGACGACCTAAGCTATCCGCCACTGACAAAACATGACTGACAGGGTCGCCAAGCTCATTGCTGATATTGCCCCCCAGCCCTAGATAGATGGTCTGCCAGCTGTGGGGGGCGGACGTGGTATCGCTCATAAACATGTCATTGCCTTATTCGTCCGCCTTATTCGTCTGCCTTGGGCTTGGCATTGGATTTTTTGCGGCGGCGTTTTGGTTTTTGGGCGGTTGGGGCTGTTTCTGTTGCTGCTTCTATCGCTGCTGCTGCTTTTGTCGCCATTGCCGCTGTGATTTCTGTTGCTGTTTTTTGGGTTTGAGATGGTGCTGTCGGTTTTGTGGCACGGCGACGTATTGGACGACGAGCAGTGTTGGCATTGGCAGGACTGGCAACATCGGTGATATTTTCAGTATTTTTAGTGCTTTTGGCTGCGTTGAGTGCCGCTGGCTTTGCCTGTGCTGATGATTTTCGGTGGCGAGCTGTTGGCGGACTATCTGTATGCTTACCCATACCCTTGACTGTGTCAGCTGGTATGGTGCTAGATTTGCCTGTCTGTACCGATGGATTGCTGGGTTCACGGCGGCGGCGTTTGGCAGGGATAAAAGGCTCTTCGGCAAGCAGTGCCAAAAAGTCCGCTTCGCTGTAATGCACAGGGGCAAACTGCGGTATCACCACATCTTGCGTGCGTGGGCGTGGCGTGGGCTTATTCGTGGTAAATAAGGGGGCAGGCGTATTGTCTGACGCACCACTGTCCAAGGTGAGCTTATGCAATTGAATAAGCTCTGCGGTAACGTCTTCTTCAAAGCTCATATCGGCACGTTTGCGACTGCGGCGGCGAGCGTTGGGCGATAGCATGTCCATCAGCTTTTGTTTGCCTTTTGCATCAAACAGCTGATACTGCGTCCACCACTTACCCATGCTGTTGGTCGGTTCGCTAAGCGGACTGTCATCTGCCAATTCTCGTGCCACCAAAAAATCATACGCCGCACGAAACCTTGGGTGTCGCTCCAAGTTCGCCACTTCACGCACGACAGGTGAGACCAGTTTTGGCTGCAAAAACCAAATTTGACTGATAAACTCTTCGGCAAACTTCGGAATGGCGGTGCGTTGGCGTTGGCGTTCTATCACACGGCTGGCGGCTTTTTGCTGGGCTTCATAAAAAGGCAGTTTTTTCTTAAACTTCGCCAATTGAAACAGATAATCTTCCCACAGCAGCACCGCATAAAAATAGGCAGGATTTGCCCCACGTTCCCCACTGACACGCTCGTCCGTGGTTTTGGCGACTTGATCCATGAGCTTGGTCGGCTTGGCTGGGGGATACGCCATCAGCACATTCATCGCCCCATAGTCGAACAACAAAGGCAACAGTGGCGTAAGATAGCCCCCAGAAAACATCTTTTGGGTTTCGTCATACAGCCGATGAGCCGACACTTGTTCTAAAAGCGTCCAATTGTCCTTATGAAACTGCTTGGCAAGTTTTTTATCAAACTCAAAGCCCAGTTTTGCTTTAAATCGCAAGGCTCTTAGCAGTCGCACAGGGTCTTCTTCGATACGCACCACCGCCTTACCAAGCAGTCTTAGGGTCTTGCTTTCGATGTCGTCAAGTGCCCCACAAAAGTCCTTAACCTCCCCTGCGATGGGATTGTAATACAGGGCGTTAATCGAAAAATCACGCCGTGCAAAGTCTTCTTGTATCGTACCCCACACGTTATCACGGGTAATCATACCTTCGTTCGTGGTGTGCGTGTCGTCCTTGGGCGGGGCTCGAAAAGTCGCCACTTCTATCATCTCACGCCCCGAATAGACGTGTGCCAGCTGAAAACGCCTGCCGATAACACGGCAACGTCCGCCAAATATCTGCTTAATCTCTTGTGGGCGTGCGTTGGTTACCGCATCAAAATCCTTGGGAGCAAGCCCCAGCAAGCTATCACGCACACCGCCCCCCACGATATATGCGTCAAAGCCTGCACGAATAAGCGTACCCACCACTTCGATAATGCTGTGCGGTAATTTGGCACGCACCAGTCCCAACTGTTTGGCAGTATGTTTTGCCATAATCTTCTCAACTTAAAAAAATATCGTCCGTAACCGTCAAAGACGGATTTTTGAATCTGTGTGGTGCAATCCCCTAATTTACACAAGGTTTATTGTATCGTTAAACCCAAAAAAAAGCGATAGCAAAACCACGAAACACCCATTTTTATAGATGATTTGTGTGTTTTGGCTACCACACCCCCAATCTATGACGGTTATTGTCGACGGTTATTTTGCCAATGCCTTTGACTTTTGTCAGTTCATCAATGCTGCGAAATCGTCCGAAGGCTTGGCGATATTCGACAATGGCGGTGGCGGTTGTTTGTCCTACGCCTTTTAGTGTGGTAAGTTCGGCGGCGGTGGCGGTGTTGATGTTGATGACTGTAGATTTTGTTGATGGCTCTTGTGCCAATAAGGCAGCATAAGCGATATGCACATCAGCATAGCATTGATAGGCGGACTGGGCGTTCGTTGGTAACGCAGACATCGCTAATGCCCATGTTATCAATAATGCTGTGCTTAAGGGTTTATTCATTGCTGTATTTGCCTATAACTCACCATGCCAACAACTATAACAGTTTCGTTGGCGTTTTGCACCCCTGATGTTTTTTGCAGAAAAAGCAGCTTTCATCAATTTCAATTTTACCATACAATAAATCTTTTGGTTTGAAATAAAAAAATTTATTGACGAAAGATAAAGATATTGTACCATCGGTTGATAGTGTTGCGATTAATATCAAGCAAAAATGATAAAGTATCAGCTGTGCTAGACAAACAAGGCAATCTCCACACATGGGGGTGGGACACCAAGGGACAACTGGGTATTGGTAAGGAGCTCACCGAAAAAGCCAGTGAACAAGATGTTTTAACTGTTCACAAATCTTTGTTTACAACTTACTGATATTTGTTTATGATGGTTTACGCATAATAATACAACCAAGGAGGAACTATCACCATGAAAATAAATGCTCTTACCCTTGTCTTTACCACAACCCTGCTATTCACCGCCTGTCAAGATAAATACCCTGCCGCTAATATGCTTGATGAACCTCTATCACAACCCCTAGAAATTATTATAGAACCCAAAAAAGTAGCCATGACCTCTACATGGGCAGCAGGCATCAAAGATGATGGCACATTATGGACATGGGGAAGTGGTTCTGGAAAAATCAGAAAAACCACCACGGGCAAGCCTGTAGATCCAACACCATTTCCTGTAGAAGGCATCAATGATGCTGTAGCTGTCTCAGGGGGAAGTGGTCATATGCTACTACTGCGTAAAGACGGCACAGTATGGGGCTGGGGGTATAATTATTATGGAGAAGTAGATCCTATCAGTGGTGATAGATTTGTAAAAGAGCTAAGAAAGATAGAAGGCATTAATGATGTGGTTGATATAGCAGCTGGTACCAGTAATTCTTTTTTTCTGACCAAGAAAGGCGAAGTGTATACAATCGGTGGTAATGATAAGGGCTGGACAAATGGCATAAATGAACCCAATAGAGTGCCAACTAAAATGCCTAATTTGGTTGATATTGTTAGGTTTGCAGGTAGAGGAGGAGGATTGATTGCTTTAAACAGTAAAGGCGAGTTGTATTCGACTGGTATCTCTAGAGTGGCACTAGGCAGAACTGTTACTAACAATGAATATGAAAATTTTAATCCTGCCCAAAAGATAGACTTACCAAGAAAGGTTGTGGATATTTCAGTTACTGGTCTTGGCTATATGGCACTTTTGGATAACGGTGATGTTTGGGTGTGGGGGCATAGTTCATTGGCGGGGCTTGCACTACCTAAGGGTCAGAGTCCTGAGTTGCCTATAAAACACCCTACACTCAGAAAAATTGCCAATATCGGAGACCGTGCTGCGGTTGATGTAGATGGCAATCTGTACATATGGGGAGGGATTGGTTATGGCAATCCTAACTACCCCTTTCAGAGTATTTATCGCACACCCATCAAGATAGCAGAAAATATTGACCCTGCTTTGCTGTTAAACGGCAATGAAGTATCAGCTGTGCTAGATAAACAAGGCAATCTCCACACATGGGGGTGGGATACTAAGGGACAACTGGGTATTGGTAAGGAGCTAACCGAAAAAGCCAGTGAACAAGATGTTTTAACTGTTCACAAATCTTTGTTTACAACTTACTGATATTCGTTTATGATACAGACAGAGAAATCACTTAATTCAATCAATCAAAGCAAGAAGGAACTACCCATGAGCAATTCAATGAAAGATATTTTTTATCATGCACTCTTGGCAAGAGCTGGTTATATGCTGGCGGAAGATAGATAGAATGTATAAAAATATAAATCATACTGTATGTCATAAAACGGTCATGACAGTATGAAATAATGGGTTATATAAATTTTGCGACTAATACTACAGCCATAAAATACTTTCAAGATATAAACGTAACACACCAGCAACCAAGCACTACAAAAACAAATACATTCATTCCGCTTATTTCACACCGCTGTCACATCATTGGATTAAAATAAAACCATGTCTATTAATTTTTCAAAAATCATAAAAATAATGTCTATCGGTATTGCTGGTATCTTTGGTGTATTGATTTTGTTGATTATCCTGTGGATTGCTGTGGTGGCAGTTTATATCAATGCGATAGATCATAAAATCATTGAATACGATGAAGAAGTAAAATTGCATGATGGCACAATGATATGGGTACATATCAAAAGACACTATAGGGGCAGTTCTGGCAGTATTGCTAGTATTACAACCTATTTCACACCAATTTACACACCAACAGAAGTAGAGATTAGTTGGGATACTGGGTTTGAGGGGGTGGGGAGGAGGTCTATTGTTTTTGGCGGGCAAATAGCATTGATTGACAGATATGAAAATG
>JAUNUB010000155.1 GCA_030538375.1 Moraxella sp.
TACTTGTACTATCTGCACTCGTTTTCCTTGTCTTAAAGTGAATTTATTTGACTATTAAAAGCAAATCATCAAAAAAGCGAGAAAGATTGTCCTCGACTTAACGGATATAAAAAAATACAAGAGCAATATCCCTTGTATAGTCAATTAAAATTGCAATAATACTTACGTTGCCAGCGTCCTTATATACCACTTCGGACGTTGTCGCCTTGCCTTATTTTTATTTTAATCGACTATGCTTTAGTTGTTTGGTTGTTCGGTCAATCAGCGTTTGGCATTGTTATACAGCGGCATGACGGTTGGAATGAGCTTTTGAATGTCGTTGATACGGCTCTGCGGACTGGGGTGCGTACTCATAAACTGCGGCGTGCTGCCACTGCCTGCTTTTGCCATTTTTTGCCATAGACTCACGGCGGCATTAGGGTTGTAGCCTGCACGTGCCATCAGTTCTAGCCCCATCACATCTGCTTCACTTTCTTGGGTGCGTGAGTGCGGCAAGGTCAAACCCAGCTGACCTGCCACACCTGCCAACTCTGCTTGACCTGACGACAATCCCAAGGCACTCGTGGCAATAGACAGCACCCCACTGGTGGCGACGCTGCGGCTGATTTTTTCACGGCTGTGTTCACGCAAGGCATGTGCCATCTCATGCCCCATAATGGCGGCGATTTCGTCATCGGTTAGGTTAAGTTTGTCAATGATACCACTATAAAAGACAATTTTGCCGCCGGGCATGACATAGGCATTTACGGTGTCTGCTTTGATGGCATGAACTCGCCATTGCCAATTGACAGAGTCGCTGCGGTATACGCTGGTATGCGGAATCAGGCGGTTGGCGATACGTTTTAGGCGAGCGACTTGGGCAGCGTCCACGTCCAGCTTACCAGCGGCACGAGCTTCGTTAATCGTCTCTTGGTAGCTTTGATTGGACAGTTGCATGACTTGTTCTCTGGATACCAGCAGCAGTTGCTTGCGGTCAGCCCCAATCGCTCCGCCTGTGGTGGTGCTAGAACAGCCCACAATCGGCAAGGCAGCCGTGGCGGTGAGCGACAAAGCAAGTAGCGTTTTTTTGACTGTCATGAGTATCTCCTTGGCATTGTATAAATTGGCATGGCATAAAATTGGCGATTGGCAAAGGGTTGATGTGGCGTGCACTTTTTATCATGCAAAATTCTACAGAATAAGAAATTTTTTATTTGAACGAAAAAGTTTTTTGCTTTTGGTTGAGGTCTGTCCACCATTCATTGTACAAGCTAAGTACAAAAAACACGCACACCTTATCCCAGCTTTTTTAAAATTATAACGACTTTGCACTTATTTGCAAGTTCGCTTCAGTAATATTAGGTAACCAAAAACTTGCGATTTGTATCCACATCACAGGCAATCTACATCATCACCGCCAAGCACACTCAAGCCAAGTTGCACACACAAAGCCAATTCCGTTATAATGCCATTTATCGTATCGATAGCAATACAAGAGACAATATGAACGCACCGCACACCCAGCACACCACAGCAGACATTCCACCACCGCCAGAACCCCCAGCAGACGATGAATGCTGCAACAGCGGCTGTGAAGAATTGTGCGTATTTGAGATTTATCGCAGCCAAAAAGCCGAATACGATGCCAAATATGGTAAATAGCAGGGTAAATCCAATAGCATGGTAGATAATAAAACTTGCAGCCAAAACAAAAACTGGATTGGGTTGCTTAACCTTATATCAGCAATACATTTCTTTTACCTTACAAGTGCTGCTGACAAATAAGTGTAGCGAAATACCAAATTAACTAAAAAACCATCGCTTGATGAATAAAAATTCAGTACTCATAAGGGTTAATCATGCGGACGCTTACGATAACTGCCCGTCAGCTCGTGGGCGATGGTATCCATTATCGTATCGTCATGCAGTCTTGCCGAATGACGCAGCAGCCGTGAAGATGGGTGTATCAGTGTATTGGTCAGCTGCTGTGCCAACTCTTCTAGTATGATTTTTGGGTTGCCGCCTTGCTCAAGTTTGGCAAGGCTTTTGGTGAGCAGCATGTCTTTTTTGTGGTGCATGAGTCTGCGATAATCATGAATATACTCGCCTGCTGCACGCACCTGCATTTGAGATTCGATATGGCTTGCCAGCTGACTTACCATCAACTCGGCTTCGACAGCAGCTTGTTTGCGAGACTCGATATTGCCAGCAATGACATGCTGCAGGTCATCTATTGAATATAGGTAGATGTTATCTAGCTTTGCGACATTAGGCTCGATATCTCGTGGCACAGCCAAATCTACCAGCAACATAGGGCGATAACGACGTACCTTTAACGCCTGCTTTGCCATCGATACGTCAATCAAGGCTTGCATACTGCCACTACAGCTACTCACCACATCTGCCTGTGCCAGCACCTGCGGCAGACTGTCCAGCCCCACAAGTTCAATCTGCACCGTTCGTCCTTTGGTAGCAGCCTGTTCTTGCAATTCATCTGCCAGCACTTTGGCACGCTCTGGACTGCGATTGCAGATGATGATTTTTTGCATACCAAGTGCCGCCACGTTATGAGCAACAAGACGATTCATCTCACCTGCCGCCACAATCAGCAGCGTTGTGTGAGCAGGGTTGTCAAAAATCTGCGTGACTAATTTGGCAGTGGCAAAGCCCAAGCTCACTGCCTGCTTGCCAAGACTGGTATCACGTCGCACCGCACGAGCCGCCGCAAACACCTGCTGCGTCAGCCAACCAAAATCCGCCCCCAAGGCTTGTGCGGTCTGCGACACTGCCACCGCTTGACGAATCTGCCCTAATATCTGCGGCTCACCCAATATCATTGAGTCCAGTCCTGCCGCCACACGCAACCAATGGTTTAAGGCTCGCTCGGCTTCATATATGTACAGATAAGGCATAATTTCGTCAAGATGAATGCCCTTGAACCTTGCCAACCATGCACAAATCGCATGGGCTTGCTCACTCACACCATCATCATTGTCGCCGATACTCACGCCTGCATAGATTTCGCTACGGTTGCAAGTTGAGACGATAACCGCCCCATCACTGATGGGCTTTAGCTCGTCCAACGCCATCGGCAAATCAGCACCGAACGCCAGCCGCTCACGCAAAGCAACTGGGGCGGTCTTGTGATTTACACCGATGACAATAAGTTTCATGATAACAGCTTACAACCTACCAAAAATTAAACTGACGATTATACCACGGTTTGTCATTATACTTTAAAAAATTTGCATTCGATGCTTGGTGCATGAATTTTTTAGGGGCTGTACTAGATAACAATCATGTTATACTAGTTTTATGAAGATAACTCATTGTAAATTAAGTAAAAAAGTACAAAAGAAACTGCTTGAATTTTTTGTACTTGAAGTTACTGCTAGAAATTCTGCTGATTTGTTAGGTATTCACCCCAATTCAGCTGCTTTGTTCTACCACAAAATCAGACTTGTGATAGAATGCCACCTTGCCTTAGAAGCCAGTCAACTCTTTGATGGTGAAGTAGAGCTTGATGAGAGCTACTTCGGTGGTGTTCGTAAAGGCAAGCGTGGTCGTGGAGCTGCTGGTAAAACCGCTGTATTCGGCTTATTAAAGCGTTATGATAGGGTTTATACCGTTGTTGTCAAAGACACTAAATCAGCCACGCTAATGCCCATCATCACAAGTAAAAT
>JAUNUB010000156.1 GCA_030538375.1 Moraxella sp.
GGACACGAAACCCATAATCATGCAGCACCTTGTCCACCTTGGTGCGTTCTTTGTTGTCGCTGACATCATAGACGATGACGTATAATGGGGCTTGGTTTGGGCTGCTCTTCGACATCATTCACCTGCTTGGTTATTATCCAATTTGTCCAGTTTGTCCAAGATGGTGTCTTCGCCCATCTCCCCTGCTTGCTGCACCTGCGGTATAGATTCGTCAATCGTCATCGGCACATGCTCTTCGTCAGGGGCATAAAAATCGAAGTTTTGCCTGTGCGTACACCAATAAAACCATATCAACGAACTGCCATCTGTCGCCCAATTTTGCACCGTACGCACCTGCATAAGGATAATGTCTTCTAGGTAAGTCTGATGAATCTTGCTGGTAAACGTGGCTTGTAGTTGATTGCTGTACAGATGTAGGGCATTTGTGTTCAGTCGCCAGCCCTTTTGTTCGTGCAGATGAAAATCACTCTCCACAATCTGCCTGCGGTTAATCAGCCTAAGTACCGTCTTATCCACCTGCACTCGAAACATCTCCATCAAGTCATATACCAAGGTCTCATAGCTTTGTTCACTGGTGTGCAAAAAGCTCAGATAAGGGTTTAGTCCATGGCTGTGCACCAAGGCACTTATGCGTGTAAACAACCAATAATAACCAAAATTTAACAAGCTATTTAGCCTATCTTGTCCACCACGGCTGCGACGCTTGCTGCTAAATGCCGCCTGCTGTTCAGGGATAAAGCATTGTTGCAATCTTGCAAAGCACAGCTTAGCCGCCATACCTTCGTACCCCATCAAGCTATGGCTGTCTGTGGCGGCATTCGCATCGTCCTTTAGCTTGGTGAGTTTTTTTAGGGTGTCAGCGTCTCCTTTGCGATAGCTGTTGATAATCCATGTTTGATAATTGTTTATCTTGGCAGAGACAATATCACTGGCAATCGCCAAAATCTCATTGGCACTCAGACTCTGATGGCGATGATACTGCTTGGCACTGATGACATAATAGCTGGCATTGCTTGGGGTCATCGTCCCCACTTGAAAGCCCCATTGATTGACAAAATGCACGCTCACGTTTTCTTTGGCACAGGCGGATAATAACGGACTTGACAAAGAATGATTGCCCAAAATAATAAGCTGGCTAATCCGCCTTAACGGCACAACTTGCAAGAGTGTTGATGTATTTTTGGTAAGCTGTATTTGTTTGGACTTGGTGGGCTTGGCAGGTTTTTGTAGGCGAATACGAATCTCAAGTGCACCGCCATTGACCCCAAGATATTTGCTGTCGCCAGAGATAAAAATCGGCTTTTTTTGTTTTAGAATCGGCACTATCGCCTTATCCTGCGAACCCTCACCATCAAACCGATAGCCCAAAAATTCAAAGCCATCGCTAACACGGCGTATCTGCGTCTTGGCAAGGGCAAGATTTAGCCCTAGCCTATCAAGCTCGCTGTCAAGCTCATGCAGCATGGTATCTGCGTCATGCTGACTGCGACAAAATATCAACACGTCATCGGCATAACGCACAAAGGCGATGTTATCACGATTAATCCGTTCATCAAGCTGTGATAAGTACAGATTGGCAAGGATTGGTGATAACGGACTGCCCTGCATAAGCCCTTGGGTGCGTACAGAGTTGTTATGCTCGGCTTGAATGACTTTGTGCAACTGCTTGCCATCGGCGGTTTTTTTGTGCATGAGTTCAAATGGCACTTGCATAAGCTGCTGCAATAGCTCAATCGTGTCCGTCTCACGCTTGGCAAATAGCAAGGACAATTGCTCCCACAGTCTATCCAATGGCACGCTATTAAAAAAATCTTCGATATCCGCTTCAATCACCCAAGCAAAACCCAAGTCCATCAAGCGGCGAATCTCATCACGAGCCATTTCACGACTGTAGCCCTTGCGATACCCCAAGGACAAAGGCGACTGATAGCGGTCAATCATCGGTGCAAGCACATAAAAAATCAACCGATGTACAATCATATCTTTTTGGCTTAACTGCTCAATACGTCGATAGCCGCCGTGGGCTTTTGGGATTAAAAATGCCGCTGTCGGACTGGGTGCGTAACGGCGATGATACAGCTCATCAAATATCCATTCGCTTAGGCTGTCTTCGTGCATGAGCTGACCTGCATTGTCCCATTCTGGCTCAAGGTCGTACTGATACAGCACTTCGCTGGTCGCCGCCCTAATGCGAGCATGAGACAAAAAATGACGCTGCATAAGGCTGCTTGGCTGATGTGGGGCTTGCTCCATGGTTAGCAGATAGCCAAGTCCATTGATTTGGGTGCGTTGCCCCAATAGGTGTATGCTACGGAATATGTCCCACATTGGCTCAAGCTGTGTCCATAGCCCCTTTAGGGTCAGCCAACCTGCCACACCATGATGAAACTGCACAGCCGTGGGTGCATTAGGGTGCTTGCGTGCATGAGATTTTGAGACGCTTTGCAGTTGATGGGAGTCGTGCAAGCCATAGCCACAAAGCGGTGCGTGTAACAACGCTTCGCCATATCGCCCAAACCATTCGTCTATCAAGGCGTGCTGCGTAACAAACCACTGCTTTAGGCGTTTTTGCAGGCACGCTATCCACGCACACCCAAACACATAAGCAGGCGAATGCCGCTCCATATCCTTGGCAAGCTGCTTGCTTGGGCTGATGTTGGCAGGCAACTCAATAAACATCGTCTGCTCTTGTGTGTTCTCCACTTGGTTTAAGTCCAGCACAGGCAGTCTTGCACGATATTCATGCCATTGACCAAGCCGCACAAACTCAAAGCCTGTGTTCTCAAGTCCAAGCCGTATCTCAAACCAAGCCAGCCAATCTTTTGCAAGGTGCAGATATTCACCCCCAAACACAATCTGTAATTCAAAAATCTCGCTTGTCTTCAAAGACTGCTGACGATAGCTGCCCTTGGTGGGGTGAAAGGCAATCAAGGGAAAATTATCACTGGGATAATGCTGCTGTTTGTACTGCAACAACTGTGCTAATATTGGTTGCTTACGTCTGTCTTGGCAACACGCCAACGCTTGTTCAATCTCGCTACTTGGCGTATTAACGGTCTGTATCAACCCCCACAGCTTAAAATATATGGCATCGGTACGCTTGATGGGTTTTGGCACTCGCCACATCAACTGCACATCTACCGCTAACCAATCCAAAGTCTGCGAATACGCCACCATACAACACCCCAAGATAATCGTGTCAATTTATAGTCATTTAAAATAAAAATGAGACAAGGCGACAACGTCAAAGGTAGTACAAGTAGTACATAAGGTCGCCCGCAACGTGAGTATCATTGCAATTTTAATTGACTATAGTAAAAAAGATACACCCATGCAACAAGGATAATACAAATCTTACCAACAAACAAGCCAAGAGATAATTTAGGAATTGGGGATATTCGCCTTTTGTCTTTGAGTATAGTCGATTAAAATAAAAATGGAGGCTATACTAGATAACAACCACATTATACTACAAAAATGAAGATAACCCATTGTAAACTATCAAGAAAAAGCCAAATAAAACTACTTGAATTTTTTGTACTTGAAGTAACCGCCAAAACAGCGGCTGATTTACTTGATATTCAGCATAATTCAGCTGCTGTATTCTATCACAAAATCAGACTTGTGATAGAATACCACCCTAGCCTTAGAAATCAGT
>JAUNUB010000157.1 GCA_030538375.1 Moraxella sp.
TTTACAAAATACAATATTCATGATAATTTAATGGCATGATTGCGTGAATTACCTTACAATTTTAGCGATATTTTTTAGCGGTATCTTGGGCGTGCTTTGCCATGCAGTGTATTAAAAACCCTTACATTGGTGTGGTTTTTAATTCAAAGGCGAATAGCACGCACCGCTTTATCTTATCAAGCTGTATCTTATTAATTCATCTTATCAATTACCTATGCCATACCAATCGCCCAATTCGTCTGATAACATGCCGCACGCCAAGGCAGTCTACCGCAATCCCATGCTGCGTGTGGGGTTTTGTTTGTTGGGTTTTGTGTTTGTGGGGCTGGGGATTTTGGGGGTGTTTGTGCCGGGGCTGCCGACCACGGTATTTATTTTGCTGGCTGGCTACTCGTGGGCAAAAAGCTCGCCACGCCTGCACGCATGGTTAATGCGGCATAAGCTGTTTGGCAAAATGCTCACCGACTGGCAAGAACGCCGTGCCATGCCACGCTATGCCAAATATATGGCTTGGAGTATGATGACATTGTCTTGTGCGTGGCTGTTTTATCGATTGCCTATTGATAAGCTGTGGATAGCCATCATTACTGCCATTATTTGTCTTGGTACAAGTGTATGGATGTATCGTTTGCCTAATGCTTAGTATATACTCTTGCTTTGGCTAATGCAGTATCATTGCAATTTTAATTGACTATAATTTAAAAAACTCACAGCACAAGGCTTAATATCAGACGAAAAATTCCCTTTGTGAATATGGTGGTTGTAGACTTGCTCAATCATTCGTGATACGGTAGACTATTGAGTATAATCCACAATTGCCACCAATAGGAAGCCCCATGCCTTATAATCTGAACAACCGCCATTTATTAAGCCTTGTCAATCACAGCGAACAAGAATTGATTTTTTTGCTGGATTTGGCTTATGATTTAAAACGTGCCAAATACGCAGGCACAGAACAACAACGGCTCAAAGGCAAAAATATCGCCCTTATCTTTGAAAAAACGTCCACACGCACACGCTGTGCCTTTGAAGTGGCTGCCTACGACCAAGGGGCGAATGTTACCTACATCGACCCTGCGTCAAGCCAAATCGGACACAAAGAAAGCATGAAAGACACCGCACGAGTGCTAGGACGCATGTATCACGCCATCGAATACCGTGGCTACCAACAAAGCGTGGTCAAAGAGCTTGCCGAATATGCTGGCGTGCCAGTGTTTAATGGCTTGACGGACGAATTTCACCCCACGCAAATGCTTGCCGATGTCATGACCATGCGTGAACACAGCGACAAGCCTTTGCACAACATCAGCTATGCTTATCTTGGCGACGCACGCAACAACATGGGCAATTCTCTATTGCTTATCGGTGCTAAGCTCGGCATGGACGTGCGTATCGCCGCCCCAAAAGCCTTGCAACCAGAAGCGGATTTTGTGGCACTGTGCCAAGGCTTTGCCAATAAGAGCGGTGCAAGCATTCTCATTACCGACAATCCTGCCGAAGCCGTGAATGGCGTGGATTTTGTGCATACCGATGTCTGGGTGTCGATGGGTGAGCCATTGGCAGCGTGGGGCGAGCGAATTGACATGCTTATGCCCTATCAAGTGAACACCGCCATGATGGCAGCGGCTGGCAACCCACGGGTTAAATTCATGCACTGCCTGCCTGCCTTTCACAACAGCGAAACCAAAGTCGGCAAACAAATCGCCGAACAATACCCCATGCTGGCAAATGGTATCGAAGTTACCGAAGATGTTTTTGAATCCCCTTATAACATCGCCTTTGACCAAGCCGAAAACCGTATGCACACCATCAAGGCGGTGATGGTGAGTTCGTTGGCTGGATTGTAATTTGGCTGTGTGAAGAAGTGTGGACGCAGCCCAACATTCAAACAAGGACAAGCAAGGAATTGTCATGAAAAAAGTGCTTTTAACCAGCAGTGTCATCGCCCTACTTGTGGCAGGTTGTGGGGCAAATCATAGCCAAACATCGCAAGCAGCACAGGGGGCGGAAAAAAAGACAGTCATCGCCCAGTCTGCCCCATCACCATTGGCGGACGTGGTACACGATGCGGTGGCATTTCGGCAGATGTCGCCATCTATGTTGTCGGTTGCTCCAGAATACAGACCGCCCATTCAAAATACCGAACGCTATCAAAGCCTTGATCCAAACCCTGTGCACAGCGTGGCAGCCGCCCCTGTTTCGACCTTTAGCGTTGATGTGGACACAGGCAGTTATGCCAATGTCAGACGTTTTTTGCATGATGGCAGCTTGCCCCCTGTCGGTGCGGTGCGTGTCGAAGAGTTTGTGAATTATTTTGACTACACTTATCCTGTGCCGACAGATGGCAAACCTTTTGCGGTGCATAGTGCAGTGATTGACTCGCCGTGGCAGGCAGGGGCGAAGATTGTCCGCATTGGTATCAAGGCAAAAGAGATGAGCGTGCAAGCCCTGCCCCCTGCCAATTTGGTGTTTTTGGTTGATGTGTCGGGCAGTATGAATGCCCCTAACAAACTCACCCTTGCCAAACAAACCTTACGACTGCTCACTGAACAGCTACGCCCCCAAGATACCATCACACTCATCACTTATGCCAATGGTGAAAAACTGGTGTTGCCGCCCACCAAAGGCACGGCAGAAAATAAAGCCACAATCTTGCGTGTTATCAACGAGCTGTCCGCAGGCGGTAGCACAGCAGGCGAGCAGGCGATACAGCTGGCATACACCCAAGCCGAACAAGCCTACATCAAGGACGGCATTAACCGTATCTTGCTCTTGACCGATGGCGATTTTAACGTGGGGATTACCGACTTTGACACCCTAAAAAGCATGGTCGCCCAAAAACGCAAACTTGGCGTATCGCTGTCCACCTTTGGCTTTGGCACAGGCAATTATAACGAGTACATGATGGAGCAACTGGCGGACGCTGGCGATGGCAACTACAGCTACATCGACAACGCCAACGAAGCCAAAAAAGTACTCAGCCGCCAACTGTCATCTACACTGGCAACCGTCGCCCAAGATGTCAAGGTGCAGGTAGAATTCAACCCTGCTACGGTCAAGGAATACCGCCTTGTCGGTTATGAAAATCGTATGCTTGATGCAGCGGATTTTAATAATGACAACGTGGACGCAGGCGACATTGGGGCAGGGCATACGGTTACGGCATTGTACGAGATTATCCCTGTGGGCGTGCAGGGCTGGCTAAATGACCGTCGCTATCAGCCAGCCAGTACCGCCGCCAGTACCATCAAGGGCAAGGCGGACGAATACGCCCATGTTGCTCTGCGGTACAAATTACCCAATCAAGCAGACAGCACGCTCATCACCACGCCCATCAAAGTGAGCAGCGTGCCATTTGCCAAAGCGGATACAGACAGTCAATGGGCGATTGTTGCGGCGAGTTTTGCCGAAAGTTTAAAGGGCGGTAAATACAATGGCAAAATGAACTATCGTGAAATGGCTCGTCTTGCCAAAGCCAATCAAGCCAATGACCCTTATGGCTTAAAGGCTGAATTTATTGAATTGGTTGGCATTGCGGACAGCCTTAGCAGTCGGCAGGGCAAACCATCGGCGGAATAAATTCACTCAATCAGCATTCAGCCATCATCATATAGTCAAATAAATATATAGTCAAATAAATTCATTTTAGGACGAGG
>JAUNUB010000158.1 GCA_030538375.1 Moraxella sp.
AAAGAGTAATTAATAGTAGAGAGTAATCATGAGTAAACTTAATCCACGCCAGCAGCAGGCATTAGAACATGTGTCAGGACCATTGTTGGTATTGGCAGGGGCAGGCAGTGGCAAAACGAGTGTGATTACTCAAAAAATCGCCCATTTGATTGAGCATTGCGGCTTGCCTGCCGAGCGTATCACGGCGATGACTTTTACCAACAAAGCGGCACGTGAGATGAAAGAGCGTGTCAAAAAAATCCTGCCTGCGGACAAATTGCGTGGCTTGACGGTATCGACTTTTCACCAATTTGGCTTGCAATTTTTGCGTTACGAGCTGATACATACGCCATTAAAGGGCAACTTTAGTATCATGGACGCTGATGACAGCAAGCGACTTTTGATGGAACTTATGCAGCGTGATAACATGAGTGGGGCGGAGAGTAAGGAGTTTTCGGCAAAGGCAATCAAGATGATTTCGGACTGGAAAAACGACCTTGTGCCGCCAGAATCTGCCCTTGAGACCTTATCCGACCCAGAAGATATGATGTTTGCACACTTGTATGGCTTGTATGAGCGGCATTTGCGTGCGTACAATGCGGTGGATTTTGATGATTTGATTGTGTTGCCTGCCAAGATTCTAAAAGAGAATGCCTTGGTGCGTGAAAAATGGCAAAACCGCATTCGTTACCTGCTGGTGGACGAATATCAAGACACCAACACCGCCCAATATGAGCTGATTAAGCTGATTGTGGGGCGTGGGGCAAAATTCACTGTGGTGGGTGATGATGACCAGTCCATCTATGCGTGGCGTGGGGCAAAACCCGAAAACATGGCACTGCTCAAACAAGATTTTCCAGTACTTGAAGTGGTGAAATTGGAACAAAATTACCGCTCGACCAATCGCATTTTGGGGGCTGCTAATGCCGTCATCACCAACAACGAACATTTGTTCGAAAAACAACTCTGGTCGGACAAGGGGCATGGCGAAGTGATTCGTGTGATTACCAGTCCTGATGATATGGACGAAGCCGAACGCATTGCTAAAGAAATTGTAACGCACCGCCTGCGTCATCAGCACCAATGGGAAGATTATGCGGTGCTGTATCGCAGCAACTTTCAAGCACGAGTGCTAGAAGCGGAATTGCGACAATTGCAAGTGCCTTATAAGCTGTCTGGGGGTACGTCGTTTTTTGCCAGAAGTGAGATTAAGGACGTGATGGGCTATTTGCGAGTGATTTTGAACCCTGATGATGATGCGGCATTTTTGCGAATCATCAATACGCCCAAGCGTGGTATCGGCTCGGCAACGCTTGAAAAATTGGGACTGCTCGCCCAAGAATACGGCATTAGTCTGCTGTCGGCGTGTGAGCACAGTGGGCTAAAGGCAGCAGTGGGCAACAAGGCAAATGGCACGTTGGCAGGCTTTGCGGATTTTATCGCCCATTATACACGTGAGCTAGACGAAAATCCTGACCCCATGCCCCTAGTGCGGCAGATGGTGATGGAAACAGGCTATATTGACTATATCAAAGAAGATGCCAAAACGCCACAGCAGGAAAAAAACCGTCTTGATAATATCGAAACTTTATACCAAAGTATCGCAACTTTGATAGACAGAGCCGAAGATGACGACGACAAGACGATTGATGCGGTGATTCGTAAGATGATGTTACTCGACATGCTAGAACAACAGCAAGAAGAAGAGAACACCAATAAAGTCAATCTGATGACCTTGCACGCTGCCAAGGGGCTGGAGTTCCGTTTTGTGTATATCATGGGGGTGGAAGAAGAGATTTTGCCGCACCGCAACTCTATCGTAGGCGACAGTATCGAAGAAGAGCGGCGACTGATGTATGTTGGTATCACTCGTGCCAAAGAAGAGCTGACGCTTAGCCTTGCGAACAAACGCCGTGCTGGCAAGGATTTTAAGCAAACCACGCCATCGAGATTTTTGGACGAGATTCCGATAGAATATCTGCATTATCCAAGTAGTAAACGCAGCCCCCAGCAGCCCCCCCAAGTGGTTGCCGAGAATTATCTCAGCAATCTACAAGCCATGCTGGACGCAAAAAAACGCAAGTGAAATTGGTAACTAAAGCCTTGATAGAACAAACAAACTTATGCCAGTCGGTTATTTTTGATGGCTAGGTTCGTTTAACTCTGCTGCAATGGCGGATAATACACTGGTGGCAAATGTACCACTGGGTAAGGTGAAGTCTAATTGTAAAGCTGGCTTGTTGGTGCTATCATCATCAAGCCATTGCCATGTCAAGTTTTTTGGCAAGAGCCTTAAAGGGCGGTAGCTGGCTTTTGTGCCGATTTTGTTAAGCCCTTCGGTAAGCGTCTGCATGGCTGGTAGGGCAAGCACATCGCGTTCAATCGTCAAAACTTCACCAGTGCTGCGACTGCCCACACCGTACAAAATCGCCGTGGGGTGAATATCGCCATCATGAAGACGTGTTAAGATTGTATCATCGATTTCGCTTTGAAAGATTGAGCCTGTACCATCTAGGTTGAATATTTCACCATCAATGGCAGTATTCCATGTACCTGCCTGTATTCGCTTTGATAGAATTTCATTAAAAATCAAACTCTTGGCAGCGGATATGAGCAGATTGTGTTGTTCTAGCTCGTGCCTTTTTGGTTTGTAGGGTTTTGGGCTAGCGAGTATTTTTTTGAACAGCGTTTCGGCGGCATTGATGTTGTTTCCGCCATGCCCAAAGCGTTGTTTGCCAAAATAATTGGCTATGCCAATCTTGGGTAAATCTTGCAATTGCTGATTGATGGCATTGCTATCACCCACAACATCACGCAGAATGACGGTGAAATGATTGAACTTGTGCGTACCACGGTTCAATTTTTTGTTGTGCCAAACGTGGTCTGTTACTTCTAAAGTTTCGTGGCTTGGCAAGGCTTGGCTGTTGATAAATGTCGCAAAATCGACGGCAGGCATTTGACCGTTTGGAATACGCAGGCTAAACCATTGATAGGTCTCGGCATGGCGGTCTTTTAAGCCGCTAAAACCCACATCACGCATAGGAATATCCGCCCACATCGCCAAAAGTTTGACCACAAACAGCGTGTTGAGATTGATTTTTTTGATATGCAGCCACAAATGTTCGCCTGCACCAGTCATGACAATCTGCATAAGCTCACGCACGATAAAATCACTGGGATAGGTCTTAAAATTGGCACAATGTATGCTGGGTGGTTGGGGTTGGGGGTACTGGCTTGAAGGTGCTTGGCTCATGATACGATGATTTTTGGGACAAAAGATGTGTCATGATAACAATATTAACCAAAAATACCAATAGGCGATTAATAAAATGATGAGACAAATTTGCCCTTGCAGCGATAACAGTGCTGACAATCCGAGCGGCGGCGTGGCATACAGCTATGAGCAATGTTGCAAGCCGCTGCATACTGGCAAGCAGCACGCCAAAACGGCAGAGCAATTAATGCGGTCTCGTTTTTGTGCTTTTTATTTCAAAAATGTGGATTACATCATTGCGGCCACTGTACCCAGCCAGCAAGCCTTGCTGGATAAAACAGCATTGCAAGCATGGGCGGATAACATGCACTGGACACGGCTTGAAATTATCTCGCACAATGCCAAAATCGGCAAACGACATGGCACGGT
>JAUNUB010000017.1 GCA_030538375.1 Moraxella sp.
TAATACACCAAATTGTAATACACATCATCGCAGGATACCAACCATATTTTTTGACAGCTGTACTCCATACGTCTATCAATCAACACCATATCACCACACCACACGCCACAAAATCCCACAAAAAACCCCAGCACCAAAGTATCGGCACTGGGGGTGGAGAACTGTTATCGTCTGCCCAAAATAAGCGACTGCGTTGTCAAGCTCACTTGCTGTACTATTTGTACTATCTGCGTTCGCTTTCCTAGCATTCGCATTATTTTGGTTTGACGATGTTATATTACACTAACTAAATGACTTGCTTAATACGTCCAGTTGATACCCACACGGAAATCACGTCCGACACCCGGCAAAGTATTGAGACGCTGGCTGTGTGGATAGTATAGCTTATCAGCGACGTTATTCACCGCAAAGTTCACGTTCAGCTTGTCATTGCCATAAGGTTTCCAGTTGGCGAACACATCGTGTACATTAAAACCTTCGCGTGTTACATCTACCGCACCATGACGAGTATTGCCTGTTACATCTTCAACCAAACGTCCACGCCAGCCAATCTCGACATTCGGATTGTCAAAGCGGTAGGCTAATGACGCTGTCCAAGTACGTCCCACAAGGGCGGCAAACTCTGGGTTTACTGCGGTTGGGGTAGCAGTACCTGTCTGCTGTAGATAAAACTTCGGATTGCTCTCGGATACACCAATACGAGCGGTCAAGCCGTTTTGTTTGTAAGACGCACCCAGCTCATAGCCGTGGTTTTTGGCATAGCCGTCATTGATGGCTTCATTGACACCTGAAATAGGGTTGCCTTGGTCATCATGGCGATTTTGTGGATTGACGACTAGGTCATCGATTTTTTGCCAGTAGTAGCTGCCGTCTAGGGTGATGTTGCCTGCGTTGTAGTTAAAGCCAAGCTCGGTGTTGCGTGCTTGTTCGGCTTTGATATTAGGAGCAATGGTGGTAATACCACGTCTGCCATGGCTCATTAAGGCATCGTATAGGCGTGGGCTGCGGCTGGCGTAGTTGTGCGTAGCACTTAAACTAAGCCCATCTGTCGCCTGCCAAATCACCCCAAGGCTTGGGTTTAGGTTACTGCCTTTTGCCTTGTCGCCGTTCATCGCCGTCATATCAAAATGGTCGTAGCGTAGCCCTGCGGTAACGGTGAAGTCATTGATATGATTGATGGCTTCGATATAGACCCCTGTATCGGTTTTTTCAGGGTTTTGTAGTTGTGTCGTGGTTGAAAGAAAAGCGTGCGGCTTAATCTCTTGTTGGCGGTAGTTGATGCCGTATTTTAACACCGTGTTATCACCGATTTCGCTGTCGAGATTAAGATTTGCCCCACGTGTTTCGATTTTGGTCGTAGTTGGTCCTACGACACCACCACAGTAGCCACAGCCGCTGTCATCTGCCGAGTAGCGTTCGTTTTTCATCAGATAGGCATTGGCGGTGAGTGCAGAGACAAAGCTCAAATCGTGTGCAGTCCATTCTAGGTTGGTGTTGCTTAGGCTGGTTTCACGATAGGCGGGAGATTGGCGAGCGGTGGTCAATCGTGAGCCTGCGGAATTATCAATGGCGAATTCTTCACGCACCAAACGCACGCCAGCATGTTCGTCTTTCATGTGGCTAAGCACAAAACGATGGTTGCCAAAATTTGCCCCCAATTTGGCAAGATAACTGGTCTTGTCCAAGGCACTGTAAGGTACTTTGTTGTCAAATTCGGGGTTGCTAAAGCCCTTACCGGGTTTGTAATTGTCTTCATCGGTACGGCTGTAGCCAATCAAGGCATCGAAGTTGCCCATACGTCCAAAGACGGTCGCTCCATAGTTGTGTCCGTCATTGCTAGAGTAGCCAAGGTTGAGCTTTACGCCGTAGTCCTTGTCGCTATTTGCCAGCAGGTCTTGTGCGTCCACGGTCTTGGTGATAATCGCCCCATTGGTCGCCCCAATGCCAGCACTGGCAGAGCCTGCCCCTTTTTGTACGCTGACGATTTTAATCAAGGCAGGGTCGATGATAAAACGCCCTTGATGGTAGAGAATTTGGCTGTCGGAATAGGCGTTGTCAATCTTGATGTCTACCGAGTTTTGTCCCATGCCACGAATGGTCAAAAATTGTGATGTACCATTACCACCACTAATCTCGATGGCAGGCTCTTCTTCAAGCAGTCCACGCAGGTCGGTGGCGGTGCTTTCGTCCTTTTCGGCAAGGGTTACGACATTGGTTTTGACTTTTGCCCCTTGGCGGTCGGCAGTTACCACAAGGTCTTCAAGGTTGGTCGTGGGGGTGTCCGCTGTATTGGCGTGTGCGGTACTGGCAAGCATGGCACTGACGATGGCAATGCTTAGGTATTTTGGGTGTAGTGTTTTTGAAGTCATTTTCATAAAATCACCAAATAGGTATAAGAAAAAGAATGGTTGTGTAACAGAGTTCTTAGCCATATTGCCAAAAACTTGCTGTATGATAACTGTTTCTAACTCAATATGCAAACAATATTTAATCTTATTTGTAACTTGATTGTCATTTGATATGTAGATTTCTTGTAAGTATAGGTTGCCACATAATTTGCTTTGGTGTGTTTGCGGTAAGTGATATTCTTATCATACATATAAATATGCCAAATTAGCAGATAGACTACAGCGGTTGAGCCTTTATAATACGCCAAGTATTTTATAGTCAGTATTTTGTACATTTGTACAATCCAAATACCATACTAACTAATAGCCCAATAACCAATAAAAAAAGAGAATGCCATGACTTTTAATTTTGCCGACCAAGCTGTATTTTTGGACGATATTGCCAGCCTTGCCAAACGAGTGCTAGCCCCCAAGGTGATTGACATTGACAAGGGTTATTATCCGCTGCAGCAGATGGGCGAGCTTGGCAAAGTAGGCTTGTTTGCACCGCATTTGAACGAGTACGGCAACCGCTTTGATTTGGCGATATTGGCAAATGCACAGGTAGGCAGGGTGTGCGGCACGACGGCGTTTTTGACGTGGTGTCATCAAGTGTGCGGACTGTATCTTGACCAGTCGGACAACGCCGAGCTAAAATCCCAAATCCTACCCAATCATATCCTAGCCAACACCTTTGGCGGTACGGCATTGTCCAACCCCATGAAGACATGGGCGAATATCGAGACGATGAAACTTATCGCCAAAAAAGACGGCACAGGCTACAGCGTGTCTGGTGTGTTGCCATGGATTAGCCACATCGCCCCCAATCAATACTGCGGTGCGGTCGCCAAGATAGATGGCACAGATGATGAAGTGTTCTTTTTGCTCAAATTCGATGACGAGCGAGCAGGCAAATGGCAGCTGCATGCCTGTCCAGAATTCGCAGGTATGGAAGGCTCTAGCACATGGCGGATTGAGCTGTATGATTATCCTGTGGCGGCGTTTGAGATTGTCGCCAACCCTTGCAAGAGCTACATTCAGCGGATTCGTGGGGCGTTCGTACTTATGCAGATGGGGATAGGGGCTGGCATTATCTTGGGGGCGATAGACGACATCAAGCAAGGCACAGCCGTGAGCAATGCCTACCTAGAAGACCAAGCCGACACCTTGGCCGCCGAGCTAAATGCGTTGGTGGGCAAGACCGCCGAGCTTGCCAAGACACCGTTTGAGACGCACAAAGATTTCTTTTTGGACGTGCTGGACGTGCGTATGCAAGGGGCAATGCTGGGTCTGCGTGCCACCCAAGCCGCCATGCTGCACCAAGGGGCAAAGGGCTATCTGATGACCGCCGCCCCACAGCGTCGCCTTCGTGAAGCACAATTTGTGGCGATTGTTACCCCTGCCATCAAGCATTTGCGGTATCTGTCTCATCAGTTGATGGGCGAGCCAGAAGTGAAAAAAGACATTGAGTTTTATATTTGAGCCATAATGAGCCATAAATCATCATAAAGTTATCATGCCATTCCCAAAAAAATAAACTGAGCTTAACTTAACTGCGTTGTTTGTGTGTAAGGTTTGGTTTTTTGGGTGTGGCAGAGGGTTGGCTATTGTTAGAATAGGGTATTAGTTTTTGTGGATTATGTTAAGTTTTGTATAATCATAGATTTAGCCATACTACATGTAATATAAATTTGTCCTGTTCTGAACTTTATTCACTATAACAATCCGCATGGCTTTATGATGGTTAATTCACGATAGCTGGTTTATGATAGCCAGTTTTGCCAAAAAATCTAGCAAACTTGATGAATGAATGATTATTAAAACAATCAAAGACTTTGGCAAACTACTTTAAAAGTACAACACCAACAAAATACACCGACAAAAAAGAACCCTTATGAATACAACTACTCCCCCAAGCGACAACCGTGGCAACTGGCGTAAGTTTATTTGCCTTGCCTGTGGCTATATTTATGATGAGGCATTGGGCGACCCAGAAGACGGCTTGCCTGCTGGCACACGCTTTGAAGACATTCCAGACGATTGGCAATGCCCCTTGTGCGGCGTTCGCAAATCCGACTTCGAACCCTATGACGACAGCGATGATGATACCCCTGCTGCCACGGCGGTGTTTAACAGTGCCAAAAAAGGCGTGGTTATCGTGGGGGCTGGCTTGGCTGGCTGGGGCGTGGTGGACGCAATTCGCAGTTTGGATAAGGACATTCCCATCACGCTCATCAGCGGCGATAATGCTGACCGCTATCACAAGCCCATGCTGTCTGTTGCCATTAGCCAAGGCAAGACGGCGGCGGATTTGGTGCGTGCCACAGGCGTACAGTCCGCCATAGATACGCACACTCGCTTGCTTGCCAATACTTATGTTACGTACATTGATGTGGACACACAGACCCTGCACACCACACGTGGCAATGTGGGCTATGATGATTTGGTACTGGCGATAGGGGCAACGCCTGCCTACCCACCAAGCATTGACAAGGATAAGGCGTGGCACGTCAATAGTTTGGCACGTTTTGCAGGACTGCAAGCACGGCTGGCAGATGGGGCGAAGCATATCGCTGTGGTGGGTGCTGGTATGGTGGGGACGGAGCTTGCCGAAGACCTTGTCAAAGCTGGACATACCGTGAGCTTGATAGACATTCATGCACGCCCCTTGGCGATGATGTTGCCAAAGCTGGCAGGCGAGCGGATTTTGGCAAGTATCATCGCCGCTGGGGTGGATTGGCTGGGCTATCAGATGGTAACGGCGGTGCGTGCGACTGGCACAGGCTATACGCTGGACTTGAGCGACTGCGGCAGCGATGACAAGCAAGTGCTGGCGGTCGATGAAGTGGTGGTGGCGACAGGGCTTGCCGTGGACGAACGCTTGCCAAGCCGTGCTGGTGTGGCGTTTGACAAGCGAGCTGGCATTAGCGTCAACCACAAAACCCTACAGACCACCGTGCCACACATCTATGCCCTAGGCGACTGTATCAATATCGATGGTGAGCCGTGCCGCTATGTTGCACCGCACCGCAGTCAAGCGGCGGCGATTGCTCATGAGATTTTGAACCTGCCGCATTCTGGTTACGAACACAAGCCACCGATGATTCGCCTAAAAAATAAATCCATCAACGTAACCGCCAATGGTCGCCCATGTGCCGATGGCGATTGGCAAGTGGTGAGCGAGACGGCGGACGAGCTGTCTTTGGAGCTTTTTGAGCATGGCGAAGTGGTGGCAAAGGCGTTGTTAAGGGGGTAGGTGGTTTTTTGGACGATGATTGACGGATATGACAAAAGTCGCATAAAAATCCTGCTGGCTTGCGTGATGGGTGGGGCGGTGTTCGTGGGTGCGACTTATTTTCATCTATACGCCACTTATCAAGACAGACAAATCTCCGCCGCAATGCTTAATGAGTTGCAAAGCAGGGGCGAAGCAACCATTTCGAACGTGATTGATATGCAAGTGGGTGATACGGTGTGCTTGTTGCCGCCTTATGCTCACTGGTCTGCCATTCATAGCAACCTTAGTCCTTTGGAACAACAATTCATCGCTTGCAGAATTAATGACACGATTGGCAGAAGTGATGTGTATTGGTGGGCGGTCTTGTTAAGTGGCAATAAAACATCATCGCCAAAGTTATATAAGATTGTAGGGCTAATAAAGCCAAATTTTCGACAAGCACAATGCACCCAAAGTCTAACGGCTCGTTTGGTACTAAGTGAGACACCCAGCAATCCACGGCATTATTGGTATGTTGATGTCGCTACACAGTAAGCCCAATATATTCAAAAACCAAAATCCAATTACCACAATCAATCTTGTAATACTGGCAGGTGTCTGGGATTTTTAGACGTTTTGTATCAGCGTTAAGTGGTAGTTTTATGCCTTGCTCAGCGGTAATGACTGCTGCATTTTTAAATTGTGCAGCACAAATATTAGATAAGTCGTTGCTGTTATTTTTTAAGGTGCTAGGGCTTATGCCTATGTTATTAAGTTGTGCGAATAGCTGCTCCAACCCCAATTCATAGTCATCTTTTTTGATAATCTCTACGGACATTTTTTTAATAAAATTATCAAACAATACAATATCATGGTGAAACTTGTTTATTTGTAGCACAGTTTCTTCATAAATATCGACACTGATGATAAGTTTAATTTGTTTTGCGATAACCGCATTTTCTAAGTATTGCCATATACCATTAAATAAATGTGATGGATAATAACGATAGCATAAATCTAATATGGCATTCGTATCTGCAGAACACTTTCATGAAAACGCTCTCTGTTCTAGGTAGCGATAATGCTCCACGGTCTTTATGCCTAATATATTCATTGCAGATGTCATGCTAATGCTATTATCCATTGTGGCGGATAGCACTTGTTGAATATACACCTTGCCGAAGTGGCTGTAGGCAGTATATTCGGTTTTCACCATAGGTCTACCATTTTCTTGTTTTTCTTCATGTTTTTTGTTTTGGTCGGTCAAGTAATCATCAAGTTCATCTTGGCTGATTTTTCCTGTGAGTTTTAATTGAATGGCGATGGCTTGACGGCTGATTTTTTGCTTTTTTCTGATAGTTGCAATATTGTCAATCAAGTTTGATTTTGGATTAAATGTTTGATTGATAGCCGTCATAGGCAATAGCACAAAGCCTGCCACTTGATTACAATAACGCTCTATTGCTTGATTATCGGTTAGGATATTACCATCAATGGCAGATTGTCTAAGTCCCAAATGCACGAGCTCATGTACCATGGTAAATAATCTGCGTGATGGACTTTGGTTTTTTGATAATATGGTGATAATTGGCAGTGTGCGATAATAAAGAGCAAAGCCTTCGGAGTGTATGTCAGTACGGTTAATCTCTAACACCAATACATCTTGACGTTCTAGTATTAACCGCCATGACTGGTAATAATCATCGTCATTATGGGTTTTAAGTTTTTTGGTATCTATTTGCAAAAAACTACGAATGCGTTTAGCATCTTCTTCGGCATTATCGCCAGTCAGTTGCAGGTCAAAAGTTTTTGGTGTAATATCTATGCTATCATAGGTATATAACAAATCATTGCGATTTTTGATGACTTCATAGATGGTTTTTTTGAGCAGGTACTCTGTATTGGGGTCATTGTCATGATTGTGATTGCGATAATCAATATCAGATGGTAAGTCTGATAAGTGCAAAGTTTCACTTAGTAGAAAAAATACAGGAACGAATAGACAGTCAGCGATTTTTTTTAATTGCTTAAAAGTTAAAATGTTAGGGTTGTCTTCAGCTTTGATGAGCTTGTTTTCATTAATGCCTGTTTTTTTGGCGAGCAGGGCTACAGATAGCGAAATCTGTTCTCTGTAATGACGTAATGCCAAGGGAGAGTGAGTAACAATGGTCATTGCACCGCCAAAAAATGCAAAAGTAATAAATATAGCTGTTGGATTATACCACAGTATTATTGCTATATTGTAATAATATGTGAGATTTTACTCGGTAAAAATATCAATCACCCGTGTTTATCCAAGATTTTCTGCCCAAAACCTGCTACAATACATTCATGAATTTTTATCATAACCTTATCAGATACAGAGATTTTGTGTGAATATTACCTTACGACAACTCAAGGCCTTTGTATTGGTGGCGGAGTACAACAGCTTCACCAAGGCGGCGGAGATTTTGCAGCTGACTCAGTCGGCATTAAGCGGCTTGATTAAGGAGCTGGAGCAGAATCTGGACATCAAGCTGTTTGACCGCACCACACGCAAGCTGCACCTATCGGACGCAGGGCAACGGCTGCTGCCCCAAGCCAAGCGAGTGCTCAACGAAGTGGCGGTACTGGACGAAAAGGTGCAAAACCTAAAATCCCTGCACCAAGGGCATGTACGCATTGCCGTCAGTCAGCAGCTTGCCGCCAGCACCATGCCGCAGTTTGTTGCTAAGTTTTGTGCCGCTCACCCTAATATTCAAGTTACGCTTGTAGACTGCTCGGTGGACAACGTGGTCAATCAAGTCGAGAATCTTGAGACCGACCTTGGCATTGCCCCTGAGCGTGGTTTTAGTGATGATGTGGAAGCACAGGTTTTGTTCGAGTCGTCATTTTATCTCGTTATCCCCACCCATCACCCCTTTGCCGAGCGTACGTCTGTGGTGTGGGAAGACTTGCTGCATGAGCGGCTGATTACCCTAAACGGACCTTTTATCAAGGGGCTGCAAAACCAGCTGCCAGAAGCGATAAGCGGACGGATTTTTAATCCCGATTTTGAAGTGAATTTTTTGTCCACCGCCCTTGGCATGACACGCATGGGGCTGGGCGTTACGCTGTGCCTGCTGTACGCCGCCGACTGGGTACACCAAAATGGCTTGGTCATGCGTCCACTTACTAAACCTGTCGTGGCACGCAAATTTTTGCTCTACACGCACAAAAATCGCTCACTGTCGCCAGCTGCCATCGCATTTAAGGCGTTCGTACTCGAAAATCATCGTGAATTTATGGCGAGTATTGAGCAGCAAGCACAATGATAGCACCTTAAAAAATTGCCACATCGGACACGATTTTTTAGAAAATTGTGCTGATTTTTGCGTGCGATTGGCGTATACTTATCGTGAATTTTTGGTATTTTATAAAAAAAAGGAAATCTTATGTTTGAACACGTTACCCCTTATGCTGGCGACCCTATCTTGGGCTTGATGGATAAGTTTGCCAATGACCCACGCACCGACATCAAGGTCAATCTTGGTGTGGGCGTGTACTATACCGAAGATGGCAAATTGCCTGTGCTAGAATGTGTCAAGACTGCCGAAGCTCAGATTGCCAACCCACCACGCCCCCGTGGCTATCTGCCGATGGACGGCTTGGCAGGCTATCGCAAGGCGTGCCAAACACTGTTGTTCGGTGCGGACAGCCAAGCGGTGCAAGATGGGCGAGTGGCGACCATTGCCACCTTGGGCGGTAGTGGTGCATTAAAAGTAGGGGCGGATTTTATCCATGAGTGGTATCCTGCTGCCAAATGCTATGTGTCGAACCCCACATGGGGCAACCACATCAGTATCTTTGAAGGGGCTGGTATCGAAGTGGGCAAATATCCCTACTACGACCCTGCGACCATCGGTGTCAAATTCGCCGAGATGTGTGAGTTTTTCCGTGGGCTAAACACCAATGACGTGGTACTATTGCACCCATGTTGCCACAACCCAACAGGCGTGGATTTGAGCAACGCACAATGGGACGAGCTGCTCCAAATCGTCAAGGACAAGGGACTTATCGCCTTTATGGACATTGCTTATCAAGGCTTTGGCGATGACATGGACGGCGATGCGTACGCCATTGCCAAGGCGGTAGCGATGGGCTTGTCGATTTTTGTGTCCAATTCATTTTCTAAGAACCTATCCTTGTATGGTGAGCGTGTGGGCGGTCTGTCTGTGGTTGCCCCTAATCGTGATGAAGCCGAGCGAGTACACGGTCAGCTAAAATTCACCGTACGCCGTATTTACTCCAGTCCCCCAGCACATGGCAATGCCGTGGTGGACACTGTAATGAATGATGACGCACTATTCACCCAGTGGGTGGGCGAAGTGTACGAAATGCGAGACCGCATTCGCCTAATGCGTCAAAAACTTCAAGATAGCCTAAGTGCCAAATTGCCAGAGCGTGATTTTAGCTACTTTACCAAACAGCGTGGCATGTTTAGCTTTACGGGGCTTACCGCCGAACAAGTGGCACGCCTACAAGCCGAATTTGCGGTATATATGGTGGACAATGGGCGTATGTGTATCGCAGGGCTTAACACCCAAAACGTAGAATATGTGGCGAATGCAATAGCAGAAGTACTAAAATAACTGCCTGCTTGACACGCAACAAAAGACGCAAAAGCTCGCAAAACCCAAAAAAACACCCAAATCAGCATAACTGGCTTGGGTGTTTTTGTGGTGATGGGCTTATAGTCCAGCTTTTTTGAGCAATGCCCCAAAACTTCCCATCTTGTCAGCGTCTTGCGTGGACGTGGCGGATTTTTGGGCTTTGGCAGGCTTGCTGCTGTGGCGATTGGTGCGTTCTGCACGCTTTGGCTGGCGGTCGTCCGCATGTTTTTGGCGTTCTTTTGCTGTTGATGGTTTGGCTGGTTTACTGGCGGTTGGTTCGCTGATGGCTGGTTTATTGGTATCAGCGGTTTTGGCTTTTTCGCTTTTCATGCTAAAGCCAATGCGACCACGAGTTTCATCGACGCTGATAACACGCACCTTGACGATGTCTTGTGGTTTGACGATACTGGCAGGGTTGTCCACAAAGCCATCGGACAGCTCGGAGATATGCACCAAGCCATCTTGGTGTACGCCCACATCTACAAAGCAACCAAAGGCGGTAACATTCGTAACCACGCCTTCTAATATCATGCCGACTTGCAAATCTTTAATGCTGTTCACGTCATCACGGAATTTGGCGGTGCGGAATTCACCACGTGGGTCATGAGCAGGTTTGGCAAGTTCGGCAAGGACGGTAGCGGTTTGGCTAAAGTTGTCGGCACTGTCGTTTAATGACTTGGCAAGGCTCTCGTTGCCCAAGACTTCGGTGAGTGGTTTGCCAGCCTTGGTTAGGATTTCGTATACCAAGCTATAGCTCTCTGGGTGTACGCCTGTTGCGTCCAGCGGTTCATCACCGTCTTTGATACGCAAGAACCCTGCTGCCTGCTCAAAGGTCTTGACCCCAAGGCGTGGTACGGCTTTGAGTGCTTCACGATTTTTAAAAGCACCATTGGCACGGCGATAGGCGACGATTTGGGCGGCGACGTTTTTATTCAAGCCTGCAATATGTGTCAAGATGGCAGGGCTTGCGGTATTGACATCAACACCCACGGCGTTCACACAGTCTTCGGTAACTTTGTTGAGACTGTTTTCGAGTTCGCTTTGATTGACATCGTGCTGATATTGCCCTACGCCGATGGCTTTTGGTTCTACCTTGACCAGCTCGGATAGGGGGTCTTGTAGACGGCGAGCGATAGACACCGCCCCACGCAAAGACACGTCTAAGTCGGGCAATTCATCGCTTGCCAATTCGCTGGCAGAATACACCGAAGCCCCAGCTTCACTGATGACAACAGCGGTAGCGGACAAGTTGTGTTCTTGAATGACCGCCTTAACCATTTCGTCTGTTTCACGGCTGGCTGTACCATTGCCAATGGCGATAAGCGACACATGGTGCGTTTGCACAAGCTCGGCAATGACCGCCTTAGCAGCAGCCATCTTGTTGTCAGGGGCAAAGGGATAGATGGTCTGTGCTGCCAAAACATCGCCCTTGTCATCGATAACCGCCATCTTAACCCCATGACGAATGCCGGGGTCAACGCCCAAAATGCACTTGCGACCTGCAGGGGCTGCCATAAGTAAGTGCTGTAGGTTTTCGGCAAATACGTCAATCGCATCGTTTTCGGCGGCTAGGCGTTTTTCGGTAAGTAGGCGGTGTTCGATTTGTGGTCGCCATTTGTCCGACCATAATTTTGCGACGCTGTCTTTAAGCCATTCGGTTTCTGCCGTCTCAGCTGGCACAAGTTCAGCCACGGCTTGTGCAACAAATGGCTCGTCTTCGCCATCAACATGAATGCTAAGCACATTCATCTGACGACCACGTAGCATGGCAAGCAGGCGATGGCTGGACAGCTTGGCAAAGGGTTCTGTATGCTCAAAATAATCTTTGAATTTTTCGCCAGCTTCTCGTTTTTCTTCGCCCACCAGCTGACTGCGAATGCTCGCTGTTTTGGCAAAACCAGTCCGCAAGCTGTCCAAGAGTTCCAGTGCGGTTGTCCATTTGTCGATGATAATCGCCTGCACCCCTGCCAGCTGTAGCTCACGGGTGCTAAAGTCCACTTCGACCGTTTCGCCTGCGTCATCGGTAACATTGCTAACAGGCGTATAGTCTGCCAAGGCGGTGTCGATACTTTCGCCTGCCAAGATGGCGTGAGCAGCATTGCCAAGCCCTGCCAAAGTGGCTCGTGCAGACAGCGTGCGACGTTTTGGGCGATAAGGCTGATAAATCTCTTCGAGTTCGAGTTTGGTTTTTGCACTCTCTAGACGTGCGGTCAGCTCGTCAGTCAGCAGACCTTGATTGGTGAGCATACCAATGATTTTAAGGCGGCGGCGAGCCATATCACGTTCATAGGTGAGCAGTTTTTCGAGTTCACGCAGCACGCTGTCGTCCAAGCCGCCAGTTTTATCCTTGCGATACCGTGCGATAAAAGGCACGCTTGCCCCTTCGTCAAACAATTCGGCAAATGCAGCAACCTGTGTGGCTTTTGTGTTGGTGTGCGTTGCCAATTTTTCAAAAATTGGCACATCATCAATAAGATTGTCGTCTTGTGGGTTGCTTACGCTGTCAATCTGTATATCCATAACCTATCTATGCTCGTATCACTGATGGAATAAGGGGTTTATTTTGGCTAAAACCGCCCATTATAACAGAGAACACCCAAAACACCAAAGCCCTTATGTGTATTTTGGCTAACCCCAGCGAAAAAACGCCCCTGTAATGACAAATGCCATCGCAAATAGGCAAATCAGCAGCACATGAAGCCCCATCACGCCAAGGGTGCGTTCATTATAAGTGCCATTTTGTAGGCGTGTCACCACCCAAAAACGGGCGTGAATGGCGGTCAGTATGGTTAAGCCAAGCCACAGGATTTTTGCCATAATCAAGTGCGACAACACGCCCAATTGTGGATTAAACCACATGCCAACGTTAGGCACGATACGATACGCCATGTACAGCCCAGTAATGACTTGCACGGCTAAGGCTGCCATACCTAAGGGTTCGTAACTTTTTTCGAATGCCAAAAAACCTGCGATGTCTTGGTGTTTGACAAACTTTGGCATAAGGCGGATAAGAAGATACAGATGTCCACCCACCCAAATACACGCACCAAACAGATGTAGGATTAAGGCGAGTTTTTGCATGGCAAATCCTTGTTATGATAAAAAAATCTACACTAAAAGCATTGTGTTGTGGTATGCGATTGACCTCACTGATAAACACCGCTTATTTTAAAAAACCCTAGCTTGATTGCCGCCTACCATTTCTAAACACAAACGTATCTTGATAAAATTCGGCGTGTTGATTATCTGCCCAAAAATATGGCACGCCCAATATCGGCAGTGGCTGTAGCTGTTTTGGGCTGATGGTATCGATTAAGAAGTGCTGTAGATATGTCGCCAAAGCATTATCTAATAGGGTGAGTTTAAGCGGTGTATTGCATTCAAAAAACTCATCAGGCATAACGATAATCACGGTATGGCTACACAGTGGCTTTCTTGGGGTGATGAGTTGTTCTAATAAGGCATGACCAAAGATAAATAGCTGGGCGTGTGTATTATTATTCTGATTACATGCAATATGCTGATTGTGCCAATATTGCCGATGATGGATAAGGCAGGTTTGCCAATCGAAGTTTTGTAAGGCTGTGGCGATGTCCTTGCCTATTTGACTTTGTTTTATCGCCAGTACCGCACCATTTTCATCAAAGACGGTAATGGTATCTCTTGTGCGGTGGCGTTTGTTATCATTGCTATTGTGGTGAATATAGCTTAGGTGCTTGTTGTTTAATAAGGATTTGCTTTGTGGAAAGATTGACCAAATACAGGCATTGAACCAATCGTGCAGATTATTTCTTGTGGGGATTTTGTGATATTCACCGATATACTGCTCATAAGCTGTACCATGGGGCAAATCATTTTGATGGGTAAAAGTCAGTGCTTTGTTCCGCGAGTTTTTTAATTCAAGATTATTTGCCAAAAAATAAGCATTTAACCATTGATATAAAGGTGTATTGTGATTATAATTTTTGTGTTGAATATCATTGGCTAAAGCGTGATGAATATGATACAGGGGCATTAACCAAGGGGCATTAATATCAATAGAAACAAATTCATCAACCAACATCACACACTTACCCCAACACTTTTGGCAAGAGCAATGCCTTCTTCTATCGATAGATAAGTTTTTTTGCTGGGGGTGTCTTTGAATGTCACATCGCCATTTTGGAATACAAGGCATTCATCAACCGCCAGTTGTTGCCATTTTTCGTTGTGGGTCAAAGGAATGGTAACGATGATGGTTACTTTGTCTTTGGTGGTGGTAATATCACGAAAATTCACCGACATCTCACCGTCCGAGAGTGTGGCTTCACCAAAGGGGGCTTTGCGTGTCAGATAAAACAGCAAGCTGCCTGCATACGCCAGCTGCCAATTGCCATTAGAAATCAAGCAGTTAAACAAGCCATTGGCGGACAGATAGCGACACTGTGCACTCAAAAAAGTAAACAGAGCTTCGTCAGTGGGGCGAGATTTAAAGGTGGATTTTAGACGGTTGAGCAGATAACAAAACGCCAATTCGCTGTCGGTATCGCCCACAGGGGTGTAATATTCGGCATTGCCATTGTTGTGCAGGCGGTTGGTACGCTGCATAAAGCTGTCGGTCATTTGTCCATTGTGGGCAAATACCCACTGCTCGCCCCACACTTCACGCACAAAAGGGTGGGCGTTGGCAAGCGAGTTCGTGCCTGTGGTGGCTTTGCGAATATGAGCCACGACATTCATTGCCTTGATGGGGTAGCGGTGGATTAAATCCGCCACCGCCGATTGGCTGCTGGGCTTGTCGTCATGAAACAATCGTAAGCCGATTTTGTTGTGGCTGTTTTGTTCAAAAAAAGCAATGCCAAAACCGTCTTCGTGGTGGTCGGTTTCGCCGCCACGCTTTCTAAAGCCTGCAAAGCTAAAACCGATGTCGGTTGGGGTGTTGCAGTTCATTCCTAATAGTTGGCACATGGTAACTCGCTATAATATAAATTGAAGCTATAAATTAAAATTGACAAGCAATACAAGGTAACTTACAATGACCTTAATACGCCCCCTGACCCTGCCTTATTTCTTTGAGATAAGTGTAATCAGGGGCTTTTTGTTTTGTCTGGTGGTCTGGTGTTAGCGGCTTGCTATTTCTTGGTGATAATGCTTAGCAAGTTTTTCATCAAGTGTTAATAATGTTAAATCGTGAACCAAAGCAGCTGCCAAAACAATGCTATCAGCAAGTTTTATTTTATGGCGTTTTCTGATTTCTATGGCTTTGTTTGCTGTCTTTTGCGATAAGTCCAGCTGAGTGATTTCATTCAAAAAGTCATTCAACATCATTTCATCATGAGTGGTAATGCCGTGATAACCCAATAGTTCAATGCGATTGATGACGCTCACAAAACAATTTTTTGGTGATATGTTTTGCATTATTTTTAAAGTCTTGGCATTTTCATTAAACAACCCCAAAATAAAACAGGTATCCAGTAAATAATCATTCATCTCGCATCGCTCTTTGGATAGCCACAGGGTCGCCTTGAAAACTCTCTAATCGCTTGCCTTTGACCATGCTTGCAATACTCTTTGGTTGAGCAGGTATTGGGAATAGGCGAGACATGGCGTATTGAGCGACACTCATGCCTGCTTGTTGGCTGGCTAATTCGAGCTGCTCAAGCTCGCTGGCTGTTAGGTCTAGGCTTAGCATGACTTTACTCCTTGTTTGGTGGTATCGTATAGTCGATTAAAATAAAAATGAGACAGCACGACAGACCGCCGTGTACAAGCAGTACATAAGGGGGCTGGCAACGTAGTATCATTACAATTTTAATTGACTATATATCAACAATAACTACACCCGTCCCCAATGATACGCCGCCAAGCGTTTCATTAGGTCGGGGTTTTTGACCATGATATCATCACCTGTGCGTCCTTGTTCACGGTTGTAGTGTATGACATTAAGACGCAATAGCCAAAATATCGTGGCAGAAAAGGCGAGCATGACAGGCAAGGCGGTGCGTTCGTTGGTGCTCAAGGGGCGGACGCTTTCATAACCTGTAAGCAGGGCGACCATCTTGGCTTCATCAAAATTCACGCTTTCGCCGTCGGTGGCATTGCCCCATGTGGTACAAAAATCGTTGATGGTGATGGCAATATCCAGCACATAATCTTCAACGCTCACTTCGGTAAAATCCAGCAAGCCTGTGAGTTTTGGCGTACTACTTAAATCCCATAGGGTATTGTCGGTAAACATATCCAAATGACACAAACCCTTTGGCAAATCGGTGGGTAGATTGGCATAAGCGTGCCAAATGTCATTCATCAGACGTGCTTCATCGGTGGGCATAAAGGCGGTTTCACGAGCCTTGACCCTTGACCAGTCGTATAATGGCACGCCATAGCTTTCGGCTGGGGTGAGTGTCTGCAAGGTGGCGTGTAGTGTGGCAAGTGCTGCTCCCATCTCATGACACATCTGCACAGTGGTGGCACTGGGGTGTTTGCCGTCCAATTTTGGCACGATTAAGATGGCTTTGTTCTCATACCGCATGACGCAGTCTTCGCCGATATTCAGCCCCTTGGCGGTCATTTTGGTCAAGGGAGCGGCAATAGGCAGCTTGTCTTTAAGGGTGTGCATGACGGTCGCCATCTTGATAATATCCGCAGGCACACGCTCTTCATACAATGTAAATACATACGAAAAATCATCACCTGCGTCCTTGTCTGTCTGAATGAACCAGTTGGAGTTTTTGACCCCTTGCACAATGGGAATGGCACGTTTAAATGTTATGCCAAACAAACCACAAAACGCAAAAAATTCATCTTCGGACAAATGGGTATAGACAGACATGGCAGACCTTATTAAGGGTAAATAAGCTGTATTGTAATGATTTTTTTGGCAATTTGCGACAGTTTTTGCGATGAAAATACTTTGGGGTAAACATTAGGGGCAAAAAAATCATGCACCAAAAGCCATCTAGCCTGTATAATAAGGGAATTTTGCGAACGAATAATAAGGAAAAACCATGCTAACCAAACGCATTATTCCGTGTCTTGATGTGGACAATGGGCGAGTTGTCAAAGGGGTGAACTTCGTGGACATCAAGGACGCAGGCGACCCTGTAGAAGTTGCCAAGCGTTATAATGACGCAGGGGCGGACGAGATTACTTTTTTGGACATCACCGCCACGCACCACGGACGAGACACCACTTATCACACGGTGGAGATGATGGCAAAGAGTGTATTTGTGCCTTTGACGGTGGGCGGCGGCGTGCGTAAGACAGACGACATTCGCAATCTTTTGAACGCAGGGGCGGACAAAGTAGGGATTAATTCGGCGGCGGTGTTCACACCAGAATTTGTCGGCGAAGCGGCGGCACGTTTTGGCAGTCAGTGCATTGTGGTGGCGATAGATGCTAAGCGAGTGGTGGGCGATGATGGGGGGCTTGACTTTGAGATATTCACCCACGGCGGACGCAAGGCGACAGGCATTAACGCGATAGACTGGGCGGTTAAGATGGCAGGGCTTGGGGCAGGCGAATTGCTGGTAACCAGCATGGACGGCGACGGCACACGCCAAGGCTATGACATTGAGCTGATGAAACGTATCACCAGCCGTGTCAATATTCCTGTCATTGCCAGTGGTGGCGTGGGTAATCTACAGCATTTGGCAGATGGGATATTACAAGGCGGTGCAGACGCAGTACTGGCGGCGAGTATTTTTCACTTTGGCGATTATACCGTAGAACAAGCCAAGCGATACATGGCGGATTGTGGCATAGCGATGAGAATTTAGGGCGGCTTTGGGGTGAATGCAAAACAAATCTGTAGGCGGTGAATTTTGGGCTTTTTGTACATTTAACCCAAAGACACCGCCAAAGTTGTGTTAAAATAACCGACATCTTTTTTGAGCAAATACGGAACATCTTATGACAACTTTTACCGACATCAAAAGCCAAATCACCCACATCGAAGGGGCATTGCACCAAAATGATGGGGCAAAAATTGGTATCTTGGTAGGGCGATTTAACGGCTTTGTGGTAGAGAGCTTGGTTGATGGGGCGATTGATGCCTTGGTGCGTCATGGCGTGGCAGGGGGTAATATCACCGTGGTGCGTGTGCCGGGGGCGTTTGAACTGCCATTGACCGCCAAACGTATGGCAACCACAGGCGAATACGATGCCATCATCGTGCTAGGGGCGGTGATTCGTGGCAGTACGCCGCATTTTGACTTTGTGGCGAATGAGTCTGCCAAAGGGCTTAGTCAAGTTGCCATGCAGTATGACATTCCTGTTATCAATGGCATTTTGACCACGGACAACATCGAGCAAGCCATCGAGCGTGCTGGCACAAAGGCAGGCAATAAGGGCTATGACGCAGGCGTTACCGCACTTGAGATGGTGAGTGTGCTAAAGGCGATTTAAAGCAATTTTTGTCCATCTATAGTCTTTTAAATTCGCTTGGTAAGTACTGCTTGTTTGTACTATCTGCTGCTGGCTTTCTTTGTCTTAAAGTGAATTTATTTGACTATAATGATGGGCGTTCCGTTAGGTTATGCGTCTAATGAGAAGTTGTATTATGGCATTTGCCTGCAAATACAGCTTCTGGGTACTATTTTTTTGGGGAAATCATGAGCGAGCAAAAAGACGAATTTGACATCACAGAGCAAAATTACAAGACATCGTACACCGCCATACGCAAGGCACGTCGCTTTGCGGTACAGGGCTTGTACGAATGGCTGATGACCGAACATCGCTTTACCTATAGCCAGCGTGATTTGGCTGGGGGCAATGAGCCGCACAAGATTGTGGCACGCACACGCAGCGACAACGCCATGCACACGGTGCATTTGGGCTATTATCATCAGCTTATGCGAGACATTCCTACCGAGGCAGGTGAGCTGATTGTGCTGATTTCACGCTATCTTGACCGCAACTTCACACGGCTTGACACCATTGAGCAGGCGGCACTGTTGATTGGCACTTATGAGCTCAAATACAGCTTGCACATTCCTTATAAGGTGGTGCTGGACGAAGCCATGCAGTTGAACACCCACTTTGGGGCAACCGATGGGCATAAGCTGATTAACGCTGTGATGGACAGACTTGCCAAAGAGCTAAGAAGTGCCGAAGTGCAAGCGGATAAAGACGCTGCAAAACTGGCAAAAGAAACCGAAGTGGCTGGTAAAACGAACGATGATGAAACGAGCGATGATGAAGTAAATGGCGATGAAAAAGGCAATGAAGTCAAAGTTACGCCAACGGCTGATGATGATAAGACGGATTAAGCACCTGCGTTTGATATGTTTAATAAGAGCTGACTTCGGTCGGCTTTTTTATGGCAAAATTTTTTGTAAAGCTATATAGTTGATTAAAATAGAAATAAGACAGGCGATAGCGACCGCCGTGTAGCCGTAGTGTGGGCATAAGCCCACGTAATTAAAATGGTGGGGGAGCAAAGCACCCTACCAACAATCACGAATAGGGTGTGTATCGGTTTTATTTTAATCGACTATACATCAAGTAAAGCGATGATGATTGTTTTGTGTTGGTTTTATTGCTATGATGTGCTTGACGCAATGAATTTTTTTGGGGTGGGTTATGAAAGGCAAATTTTTGGCGGTGCTGTTATTAAGTGTGAGCTTGATGGGCTGCAATTATCTTGAAGACAAACGCACGGAAACCATGCGAGCAGAACTCAAGTCCACAAATATCTTTGAAATGGGTGAGCAAGAACAACAACTGATGGCACAGATGGGCATGAAACTGGAGATGAAAAACGAGTATCCAAACATCATCGCCAGCATTCGCTTTACCACGATAAACAAAGACGAAATCCCTGCCGCAGACTTGCAAGCATTAAGTCAAGGCATGGAAGGGGCGTTTTGTGATGGGGTGGCAAAATTTGAAGAAGGGACACTGGACGAACGCAAACGCTTGGCACGGATTTTTAAAGAAGACAAGGTAACGATGAGCATTGTCATGAAAGACAAGATAGGGCGTGAGATTTTTACAGGCTCAGAAGTGATTGCCGACTGTCCAACCTTTCGTCAGCTAAATGGTGCGTGAGTGGCTTTGTGGGCGAAGTCATTCTGACAATTGCACCGATGTCATTCGCCACTCTAGCACTCCGACACGGCTAAAGTAAGCGGTGATAGGGGTGTCTGCCAGCTTGCTTTGCACATAAAAACAGTTGAGACCACAGTAGCCGTATTTTGGGGGTGTGTCATTGCTAAGCTCAAGTGATTGGGCTTGTTTGGCGATGGCTTGCTCTTGTCCCAAAAGCAGACTGTCGGTGATGAGCTGTCCAATATCGAGCTTGCCATAGATGGTGAGCAGGGCTGCGGCAAAGGCTTGTGTTTGGGGGTTGATGTTGCCTGTGGCAATGCTGACAAAATTGTCATGCGTGATAACTTCATCGATACCTGCATTCAATAGATTGTCCCCAAAGCTCTGCACCGTCTCTTCATCAAGCAAATGGGTGATGGCACTGCCCTTGGTGCTGCTTAGAAATCCTTGCCACTGCGTCTGTAATTGCGGCACAAGACTGCCACGCACCGCCACAAAGTCCACTTGATGAAACACCGCTTCATAATCATGGGCGGCGTAGTTTTGTTGCAAGCGGTACAAAGTGTAATAAGGTGAGCCTGCAAACAACACCCCTATAATAACCGCCACAGTCGCCACAAACCCCACAATTTTTTTCATAGGCAATATTCATCAATCAAATCAACCGCCTATTGTGCCACAAACCTTTCATAAAGTCGCCAAAAAATTGTTATAAAACCGCCAACAAGACATAAAATTTTTGTAAGAATTGTCATATTTCATCATGATAAGCCCTTGATAATCACTAAGTTAGCACCATAAAAAGAGCAATTTTGTATCTTTTTGATGAGTAATGGCAATGAGCAAAGATTTTTATAGTATTTTGGGTGTGGATAAGTCGGCAGACGAAAAAGAAATCAAAAGAGCCTATCGTAAATTGGCGATGAAGTATCACCCAGACCGTAACCCTGATGACCCCAATGCCGAAGAAAAATTCAAAGAAGCGAGCATGGCATACGAAGTGTTAAGCGATGCTGAAAAACGTGCCGCTTATGACCGCATGGGACACGCTGCCTTTGAACAGGGTATGAATGGCGGTGGTTTTGGCGGTGGCTTTAGCGGAGCGGACTTCGGCGACATCTTTGGTGATGTATTCGGCGGTGGGCGTGGCAGCGGTGGCTTTGGCGATATTTTTGGCGATATATTCGGCGGTGGTCAAAGGGGTGGCGGCAGACGTGCCAGCAAGGGCAGCGATTTGTTGTATCGCCTTGAGCTGACTTTGGAAGAAGCGGTCAAAGGCTGCAAAAAAGAAATCAGCTACACCACAGACGTTACTTGTGGTACTTGCCATGGCAAAGGGGCGAAATCCGACAGCGACATCGTTACTTGCGGTACTTGTCATGGACAGGGGCAAGTGCGTATGCAGCAAGGGCTTTTTGTCATGCAGCAGACTTGTCCGCAGTGTGGCGGTACTGGCAAACAAATCAAAAACCCATGCTCTGATTGCCATGGCACAGGTCATCAGCAAAAATCGCAAACCCTAGAAGTCTCTATCCCAGCAGGCGTGGACAATGGCGACCGTGTGCGTCTAGCAGGCAAAGGGGCGGCAGGAGACGCAGGCATGTCAAATGGTGATTTGTACGTGGAAGTGCGTGTCAAGCCGCATGACGTATTCACACGTGAAGGGGCGGATTTGCACCTTGATGTGCCGATTAGTATCACCAGTGCGGCACTGGGCGATGAAGTGCAAGTGCCAACCCTAGATGGCAAAGTCAGCCTAAAAATCAGCGAAGGCACACAAAGCGGCAAGCTCCTGCGACTACGTGGCAAAGGCGTTACCACGGTGCGTGGCGGTATGCAGGGGGATTTGATGTGCCGTATCATTGTCGAAACACCCACCAATCTGACTGGCGAACAAAAAGCACTGCTTGAGCAATTCCAAAAAACCCTAGGCAAAGAGAACACCGCTTCTGCTGCCAAAAAAGGTTTTTTTGATAAAATCAAAGACGATGTGAAGGATTTGTTCGACAATTCATGACACTGCTTTTCATTGTACGGCTTGATTTGTAGCATTTTATGTGGATTGATTGTGCAATGATTTTGTGTAAACAATGCCAAATGCAAACGACAGATTTAGCTATTTTTAATCAACAGCAAGAGATGGTTTTTGGTTTCAAAAAATGCTTAATATTTCTTATTCTGTAGACTTTGTGTTGATGGGTCTTGTTGATTAAAAAAAGCATTAGCCTGCCATTGCCTAACAATGTGTACGAAACGTGGTGTGTGAAACGTGCAAACAGTTACAAACAGCCACAAAAAAAATCGGATATTGCGGTATCCGATTTTTTTTGTGATTGGCAGAGCAATGTTTTTTTTTAAAAAATAAACAAAATAAACCACGCCCAGCCCAGCACCCAATTCCAACTTCTTTCAACTTCGCAAAACTTACTTCTTGCTTATAAGCACTGCTTGCGTTCGTTTTTAACAATGAGCAAGAAAGCACCAAAATAAAAAACTTGTAAGATTTTGCGGCAAAGTACTGCGTGATGAAAATTGGGTACGTCTTTATTCTTTTACTTTGGCGAGTTAGATACCAGCCGCTGCCTTGAATGCCGCTTCATCAAAGCTGTCATCGTGTGTAACCACCACAACGCCTGTGCCAACGTTTACGTTAACAAATTTCACCCCTGCCAAATCTTCGGTTTTTGCAACGATTTGGTCGGCGGCGGCTTGGTCAGCAACAGCTGCTTGGATTTGAGTTTGTGCCATGAGAGACTCCTTGAGTATAAAAATATCGCAATTCACTTATGCAGCCGTGAATTGCCTTGACTTAAAAAAGATTTCAATCATAAAAAATATGATGAATTCGGACAAAGAACGTGTCCTTAGTGTACTACAAAGTGTATCGCAATTGATGTAGATTGCTTAATCTTAGACTGTTTAACTGTATGCTAAAAATCGCACTCTAAAAATCATGCTTTAAAAATTATGTTCTAAATTAGGATATGCCTAACATATAAATCTATGGTAAACGGTGGCATACATCGTTATGGGCTATGATACAGCGTGTGTATGAAAATATCATGACAGACAACAAATCAATACCAGTGTAAATAAAATATCTTAAAACACACCGCAAAACGTGCTGTATTCTCATTAAACCACAAAGCAAAAACTGTGCAAGCATTTTTTGATAAACGGTAGCATTTCATTTATAAGATGTAGCAAAATTACAAAATAGTTAAATATTGCTACATACACGGGCAAATAATTTTTCATAACAAGCCAAGAAGTTAGCAAGAGAAGTGAACGAAAGGGCTGAGCAAGAGAAGTGAGCGAACTTAATAAAATTCATTTATTTTTTGGGTGAAACAGACGCACTCTGCTGCCATCGAATCCACCCAAAACAGCAACCCAATGATACCAAACATTACCGATGAGCAAGCCTTGACTTGTTATAATGGCAGGTTTATTTTATTGAGAAAATCATGCGTTCCTTAATGATTGTCGTGAACATCGTCCTGCTACAGCTGCTGACTTTTGGGCTGTTGGTGTCGTTACGCTGGCTTGTCAGTCCTGTTGTGTCCTTGCGGCTATTGCCTGTGGGGGTAGGGATATTTATACTAAGCAATGCTTTGTTGATAGGCGGGCTGTACCTTGGCATGTTTCGTATAGCGATAGGGTGGCTAGCGGTGCTGTGGCTGGGGTTTTTGTCGGCGATGATTGCTGTTGTGCTGATACTGATTGCCAAAAAATTAGGTCTAGGCACGGAGTTTGGTTATAGGCTGACAGCGGTGGCAAGCCTAGTGGGCGTGCTTGCCTTGTCGGTGTACAATGCCTATACACCTGTGGTTCGGCATTTGAGCTTGACACTTGATAAACCCATGCCAGCACCTGTACGGCTTGCGGTGGCGAGCGATACGCATTTGGGGCATTTGATTGGCAATCGCCAGCTGAGTAAATTGGCGGATATTTTGGAGCGTGAGCAGGTGGACGTGCTGCTCATGCCGGGGGACGTGATGGACGATGATACCATTGCCTTTGAGCGTAAGGCAATGGCGGATAACTTTGCCAAAGTCATGCAAGCCCCAGCGGTCGCAGCGGTGGCAAGCCTTGGCAATCATGACCTGTACCGTACGCCTGCTTATGGGGCGATTACGGCGGCGATTACCGACAGCAAGGCGATATTACTAAACGATGATGTGGCGGTGCTTGATGTGGCAAAAGATGGTGCTAGCACACGGCTGAATGTCATTGGGCGGTTTGATGACCATTATCAAGAGCGAGCCAGCACAGCCAGCCTTGTGTCGCGTGTCGATACTGCTTATCCTACGATAGTGCTTGACCACAGACCGAGCGAGATTGAGAGCAATGTACAACTGCCCATTGACCTGCAGGTGTCGGGGCATACGCATAATGGACAGATATTCCCTGCCAATTTTATCGTGGCACGCATGAACCGTGTGGGCTACGGTTATGAGCAAATTAACGGCACGCATGTGGTGGTGTCGTCAGGCTTTGGCTTTTGGGGCATACCGTTTCGCCTAGGGTCGCAAGCAGAAGTGTGGGTGATTGAGCTGACTGGGCGTGAGTGAGTATTTTGGTGAGTTGTCTTGACGGATTATAGTTGATTAAAATCGCAATGATATTTGTGTTGCCAATACTCTTAGCCTTTATATAAGTACATGGCGAGCGTTGCCGTCTTGTCTCATTTTTATTTTAACCGACTGCAATCAAATATTTGACGGATTAACAACGTCAATCCACCTTAACCCACACAGGCGTGATTTGGCTATAAGTGCCAGCTTGATAACCACGGTTGGCAGTGGTATAAGTATTATCAATACGCATATCGCCCACCTTGACCCATTCACCACGGCGTGCGGTAATGTTGGTCGCCAAAAATTGTCCGCCTTGGCCAGATTGGTGCAGGCTAATGGCAACTCGACCATCTGGCAATAATTTTGGTGTGGCACGAAAGCCGTCCGTCAAGGCTACCCACGTTGTGCCAGTGCTGAACCACACTTGCCCACGGTAGTGATTGGCTTGGGCGTTGGTCAGCCCAACAAGCGTACTTTGTCCAATGGCGACAGGGCTGCCCGATAGGGTGCGAGCTTGGTAGCTGTTGTTGTACTCGCTTGTGCCACTGCTGTTTTGGTAGCTGCCATTGACCCATACACGGCGATTAATGCCGACATTGACTTGATTGGCGGTGTGCGATTGGTTGACGGTGCTATTTGCCATCACCGATACCGTGAGTGATGTCGGTGCGGTGTCAATTTGTGAGATAAGTGCAGAAACGTGGGCGTAGTCCGCAGGCGTGGCACGGATAATCAGCTGGTCTTGATGCATCGTCGCCGAGCCGCCCCCACGAGCGTTCAGCTCATTTTGTGCCACCGTTGCCAAAGCAGGGTCGCCATAGGTATGCACCACATAAGTTTGATAAGCCGCCCATGCACTGCTGCCACTTATCCAGCAGACCACAAGGGCGATTTTGAGTAATGAAGTGGTCATACGCATTTATCCTTTTTGGGCTTGGCAGGGTTGATGGTGAAAGGGGGGGGTAGCTGTCTTGTCTTTTTATCAACCAAATTATTAACCAAAGCAAATTAACC
>JAUNUB010000018.1 GCA_030538375.1 Moraxella sp.
GTGAGACCGTGGGCTATACATCGGTACGCCGCAAGCCAAGCCGTAATAAGATTGACGAAGCCATCACCACTTATGCCAAACTGACAGGGAGCAACTAACCATGGCACATAATTTTTTAATCGCCCCTGACTTTTCGCCTGAGCGTTTTGCAGGCTGGCATATGTTCAACACCTTGCTACAAAAGCGTTCTGACTTGGCAGTGCATTTGCTCACGCCAGCGTCTCATGCCGAACAAGAGCAATTGGTCGATGGTGATGTGGCAGTGATTTATGCCAATCCTTTTGACGCGGCTGTCTTTATCCGTGAAAAAGGCTACCGTGCCATTGCTCGTCCTGCTGGCAAGTTTAACGAGATGGTGATTGCGTCATCTGCTAAGAGCGACATTAAAGCACTGTCCGACCTAAAAGCTGGGGCAACCATCGCCATGGCGGACAACCGTGATGTTAAGCTCATCGGTCTGCGTCTGTTAGAAGCGGTGGATTTGGGCGAAAGCGATGTGAAATTTGACATTGTTGAAACCTATCAAGCAGCAGCGCGTGCACTCATTCAAGACAAGGCACAAGCGGCATTTTTTATCGCTGAAATTTTTAATACCTTGTCCAACTTAACCAAATCACAGCTTAATGTTTTGATTGAAAGTGATATTCACACCATCTCGCATGTGATTTTGGTGAAAGAAGGTTTTGAAGCGGCGGACACGGTCAAAGACGTGATTTTGTCGCTCAAAAATGACGCAGACGGACAAAAAATCCTAGACGAGCTGGGCATGGCAGACGGCTTTGAAGCGATGGACGAAGAAGATGCAGAGTTTATGATTGACTTGATGGAAACCTTGCTAGACTGACCAAACAGTCAGCTCACTAATGTGGTGGGCTGATTTTTATCGGTGATAAAGCCCTGTGTCGGAGCTTGCTGCAAATAGTGCGAACATATCCGATACAGGCATCAAATTTGACTTAGGTGTCCGAATGAGTGCTGATTATCTTTTTGATGACGTGCATAGCCGCTACCGTTATTATTCCAGACGAGTGTTTACAGCACCGACAGCCGCAAGCTATCATGAGCAGCGTATCATGGCGGCAGCAGACTTTCAAGAAAATGAACCCTTGCAAGGGGCGTTGGCAGACTATTTTTATGCGTGTTGGTATGATGTGGTTGCCTTGGAGCAATCGTGGCTTGCTCCGCTGCTTGACAGACTGTCAGCGAATGCAAAAGCAGGCTTTTGGGCGTGTATCAATAGGCAGAATTATCTGTGGAAAATCAGCCACTTGGCAACTCGCTGGAGCGTGCTGGTAACACCTTCTTTGGACGTAGCCGCACACAAGCTAAGAATCAGCCGTGATGATGCGTTTTCTGTGTCGGCACATCTTGGCACGGAGCTTGTGCAGGCAAAAAACAGCCATGACTTGACATTGCTACACGAGCTTGAGCAAGAGTTTTTTGCACATTGCTTGGCGTGTCAAGACCGTATGGCGTTTATGAAACTGTGGTTTCGGCTTGCCAAAGAAAATTGGGATTTTCATGATGGTTGGCGAGAGTGCGGCAGCCAGCTAGATATTATGGCAAGCAGTGCAGGACAAGAAAAAGATGTGAATTTACCCCTTTCTTAAAAAAATAATTGTTTTGGAAATATACAGTCAAATAAATTCACTTTAATACATTATCAAACTCGCTGGCTGTACTATTTGCTACTGGTTTTCCTTGTTTTAAAGTGGATTTATAGTCAATTAAAATTGCAATGATACTTACGTTGCGGGCGTCCTTATGTACTACTTGTACACCGCGGACGCATAGCAGGCATTGTCGCCTTGTCTCATTTTTATTTTAAATGACTATATTTGACGATATCAGTAGCCCAAGCTGAAAAAAAATTTGTGATTGGAGCTTGTAATGTTTCAATTCACAGGGCAACTGTGAATTGCTCTGACTTGGAAGGGGTTACGCCCCCCACCAAGAATGTATTATACCTTCCTAAAGGAAGGGGTTTCAACCATAAAAGGAAATTTTGATGAACTTTTTGTTTGTGGGTTTTAGCGATCAAAATGCCAATGTTTTGACTTTTTTTATACAAAAACAACACCCCAAGGTCAAATGTACGGTTGTGCCACGTGCCTTTGCAAAAGACTTGCGTTTGATACTGCCGACATTGACCAAAGAACACAAGATGGCAGATGCCTACATCATTAATTTGGACGGTGTGGGCATGACTTCTTATACAGCAGGTGCTTATAAAGGAGCTTTGCTGGATTTTGTCGGCAATAAGCCTATTGTATTGTTGTCTCGTGGAGATATTAGCCAGTGGCAGGCGGCAGACATCTTACCAGGGCAGACCTTGTATCAAAAAATCCCCTACAGCCAAGATGAGATAGGGCGATTGATGAGAGGGCTGCTTGTGATGATTGAGCATGTCGCCAAATCACAGTCCACCAGCACACAGGCTGTGCCATTTAAAGAAGCGGCTTATCACCAAACCGCCCAAACCATGCCAGCTGCTCAAGTCGCTCCTGCTGCGATGGTGCGAACGCCAGACCCAGCCCCAAACTTGGACAGTACAGCAGCGACAACAGCAGCGACAGATGAGCCTGATTTGACAAAACATGCACCGCTTGAGTATGTGATGCGGCGTTATTTTGCTGATGTGTATCAAAATAGCTTGCTACGAGATTTGGTGGCGGTATTTTTGAATACAGAGCCGTTTCGTTTGGTGGCAGGCACACAAGAGATATTCATTCACCCAAAACGCAATATCGCGATGGGGCGTAACGTTGGGCGGTTTTTGGATTATTGTGCTGTGGCTGGCAGCAGCAGAGTTTCGTTGCATTCTATCTCGATAGAGACGATTACAGAATCCAAATTTGAAGTGCTAGAGAGCAGGCTAACCAGTGCGGACTATCGCCGTTATTCGTTAAATACGTTATTATGGCAAGTGTATTCGGCAATCTTGCCTGAGCATGTTGAGATAGCAGACCATTCTTTGAAACTCAAGGTGCGGTTTATGCCTAACTTTGGCAGAATGAGCAATGTGCCTGAGTATGTTCATGCGGTGGTGGCTACCTGTCTTGTTGCCCCACGCAGTGTCGAAGAGCTGCAAGAAATGTTTCCAGACTTTGCACATGCAAAAAACCAATTGCAGCGTATTTTGGCGGTGGCGATTTTGTCGGGAGCGGTAGATATGGACGTGATTATGGCATCGGTACAGACGCAAGAGATTATCATAAAACGTCAAGAAAGCAATGAAGTGATTGCACAAGCTGCCAAAGCAGGATTTTTTAAGCGTCTATTGCATAAGCTGACAACACCGATTTAGGTTTGAATGTAAAAGACCGCTGGGCTATGAATGATTGGGTGTTTTCAATGGCTTAATGTGCTAAAGCGACAGCAGTTAATATTATGGGTTTAATGTTGTGGGCTTAAATTGTGCGGTCAATAGCGTAATGATTTTTAAGGGTAAGGAGCGATAATGATAGGTCAAGTGGAAAGTGCGGTAAGCTACAAGCTGATTATCGCAGGGCCTGTGGGTGCTGGCAAAACAGAAGCCATTCGCACCTTGTCGGACAAAGGGGTTGTTACCACCGAAGAAGTGGCATCTGACCACGTCAAAGAAAAAAAACGCACCACAACCGTCGCCATGGATTATGGGGTGATGAAACTTGACAGCGGTGAGCAAGTGCGACTGTATGGCACACCGGGGCAACGTCGTTTTGATTTTATGTGGGAAATCCTAAGCGAAAATGCCTTGGGGCTGATACTGCTGCTAAACGCCGAAGAGCCCGACCCTGTGGCGGATTTGCATTATTATTTGGACAGCTTTATGCCGCTTATTAAATCCAGTGCGATGGTGGTGGGCATTACCCATGCGGAGAATATGCCGTGGGATTTACACGAGCGTCTGTCTGATGTATTGATAGCACGTGGTGTTGCTGCCAATGTTACCGAAGTGGACGCACGTGATAGGGGGCAAATGCAGCGTTTGGTGCGTTCGCTGATTTATATGATTGCGATTAGGTGAGCAAGATGGTACAGACAACTCAAAATTCAAGCTATATCATCTTGACCCCTGCTGGCGTATTTGAAGCGTTTTCACAGCGAAATCCTAGCGAAATCCAGTCTTCTATGCAGGCACTGTTGTCTGCCAAGACTGTGCAGACCGCCCAAGCATGGCAAGAAAAATACGGCGATGACAGCTTAAACGAGCTGGTAGAGCAGGGACTGGTGCAGTATTTGGAGCAAGAGCTCACCGCACCCAATCTGCCACTGGATAAATTTTTGCCCTATGTGGTGGCAAGTCTGTCGGGGACAAGAAAAGCGGCAATCGGCTCAAACGAAGGCTTTTGTTTGGCACGCATTGGCTATTCTCAAGAAGAAGCGGAGACTTTGTCGGTAGCGGCGGCGGATTTTTTTGATTTTTTTATGCGGCAAGAGCAGCGTGGTTGGGCGATTAAAAGCCAAGCCATGTCGTTTTTTGGGCGAGTGGATTTGCTCATGCCAGACACGAGTTTTGTGTTTTTGTGGATTGATGGGGCAGGCTATGTGTTGATTTTGGATAGCGAACCCTTAACCAACAACCGTGCTTTTGTGGAGCTGATTTGGGCGATTAAGACATCTGGATTGCGGTTTGAGCGAGAAGCCGAAGTGCAATGATGGGTGGACGCTCAAAAATATCAATGGCATATTTTACTCTAAGTGCATTCAAAAACCGCCAAAACAATGCTACAATAACAACCGCTTATATTTTTTGATATGGGCGGTTTTGTGGTTTTTGTTATTCACGAATTTTTGAGTTTATCCCTATATAGCCAATGTCGCTGAATCTCAGCGTGCTAATTCGCCAAAAGGATTTTTTTATGACTATTATCAAGCAAGACGATTTTATCCAAAGTATTCAAGACGCTTTTCAATTCATCAGCTACTATCACCCCACCGACTATATCGAAGCTCTAAAAGAAGCCCTTGCACGAGAAGAAAATCCAGCCGCCAAGGACGCAATGACGCAGATTTTGGTCAATAGCCGCATGTGTGCCGAAGGTCATCGCCCCATTTGCCAAGATACAGGCATTGCCACGGTATTTTTAAAAGTCGGCATGAATGTACAGTGGGACGCTAGCATGAGCGTTGCGGACATGGTGAACGAAGGGGTACGCCGTGCGTATAACTTGGCAGAGAACAAGCTGCGTGCGTCTGTACTGGCTGACCCAGCTGGCAAACGAGTTAACACCAAGGACAACACGCCAGCGGTCATTCATATGGAGATTGTGGCAGGGGACAAGCTAGAAGTAACGTGTGCTGCCAAGGGCGGTGGCTCGGAGAACAAATCTAAGCTCGCCATGCTAAATCCATCTGACGACATCGTGGAATGGGTGCTAAAAACCATTCCAACCATGGGGGCAGGTTGGTGTCCACCGGGGATTTTGGGGATTGGTATCGGTGGCACACCCGAAAAAGCCGCCTTGCTCGCCAAAGAATCTTTGATGAGCCACATCGATATTCATGAGCTGCAAGCAAAAGCAGCGAGTGGGACACAGCTGTCTACCACAGAAGCCTTGCGATTAGAATTGTACGAAAAAGTGAACGCTCTTGGTATCGGTGCTCAAGGTTTGGGCGGCTTGACCACGGTGCTTGATGTGAAGATTTTGGACTATCCAACGCACGCCGCTTCTAAGCCGATTGCGATGATTCCTAACTGTGCTGCCACACGTCATGTGGAATTTGTGCTGGACGGCAGTGGTGTGGTAGAGCTTGTGCCGCCTAGCATGGACGTGTATCCTGACATCACTTACAGTCCCGATAATGGCAAGCGTGTGAATGTCGATACCTTGACCAAAGAAGAAGTGGCAACGTGGCAGACAGGCGATGTGATTTTATTAAATGGCAAAATCTACACAGGGCGTGATGCCGCACACAAACGCATGATTGATATGCTAAACAATGGCGAAACCTTGCCAGTGGACTTCACCAACAAGCTCATTTATTATGTAGGGCCTGTAGACCCTGTGCGTGATGAAGTGGTAGGGCCAGCAGGACCGACAACGGCGACACGCATGGACAAATTCACTCGCCAAATGCTAGAGCAAACAGGACTGCTGGGTATGATTGGCAAGTCCGAGCGTGGACAAGCGGCGTGCCAAGCCATTGCCGATAACAAGGCGGTGTATCTGATGGCGGTGGGCGGTTCGGCATATTTGGTGTCCAAGGCGATTAAACATGCCAAAGTCGTGGCATTCCCCGAATTGGGAATGGAAGCCATCTATGAATTTGAAGTCAAAGACATGCCTGTAACTGTGGCGGTAGACAGTGCAGGGGTGTCGGTACATGCCACCGCTCCGAAGATTTGGCAGGCGAAGATTGGTAAAATTCCTGTGCTAGAAACTGTATAGGCAGAGACTGCGTAATTTTGTAGGTTGAACACACCAAATAAACTGCCTAGGGCGTGTCCCTATTGCAATAATGAGACTAAAAATGAGTGAAATCGCCAGCAAAACAAGGCGGATTGTGCAGATGATATTGAAATACCATCAAGCAAGCCAACGAAGTTTTGCCAGATTTAGCCATTTTTAGACCATTATAGTCATTTAAAATAAAAATGAGACAAGGCGACAACGTCCGTGGTGTACAAGTAGTACATAAGGACGTTGACAACGCAGTATCATTGCAATTTTAATTTGACTATAAAACAACGTTGGTCGGAATAGGGGCATGCCCTATACACTTGCAGTGGTTTATTTGTTCGCTTTTGATAGCGAATGTGTTAGACTATGGCAATTACAGCATTTTATAATAATCAAGATTGTATCATAAGTTTTATAATAATAGGGGTGTGTGATGAGTAGCTTAACCGTAGACCAAGTGGCACTGCAACTGGACAGCTTGGCAGGCTGGCAACAAGATGGCAATAGCCTTGTTAAGGTTTTTGAATTTATGGATTTTGCTTCGGCAATCGCCTTCATGACGCACAGTGCCTTTTATGCCGAGCAATTAGAACATCACCCCAAATGGGAAAATTATCACAATATCGTCAGCGTGCGTATTGGCGACAGCGAACAAGGGGCAGTGCAAAGCCGTGATGTACAGCTTGCCAAGCGTTTGCAGGCGGTGGCAGAAAAATTGTGATGGCTACTACTGATATAGTTGATTAAAATAAAAATGAGACAGCACGACAGACCGTGGTGTACAAGTAGTACATAAGAACGCTCACAACGTAAGTATCATTGCAATTTTAATCGACTATAATTAGACAAAAGTTTGATAAGCCCCATATTTAATGGTATGGGGTTTTTCTTTATTCGTTGGTTTTGTCGGACTTGCTTTTATGATAAAATACCAAAGAAAATTTTATCTTAGGAATAACAATGACCACACTCACCACCCAAGATATTTTGGACTGTGCCAAGCTGTCTCGTCTTGCTGTTGATGACAGCACCGCCCAAGGCTATGCCGACAATTTACAAAAAATCCTAAACATGATGGATATTCTCTCAAAAGTCGATACCGACAACGTCAAGCCGCTCGCTAACATTCATGAGATATGCCAAGCCCTACGCCTTGATGTGGCGAATAAAGATATTGACCGTGCTGCATTTCAAGCGATTGCCCCTAGCACCCAAGATGGCTTGTATCTTGTGCCACAAGTGATTGAATAATAAGCAAAATATTCACCAAAAATATTTTTAAAAAAAGCTCAATTATCAAAAAAATTTATTATACTATAAAGGCATTATATGACACAGCTTCATCATTTATCTGTACACGAATTGGTGCAAGGACTTGCAAACAAGGACTTTGGTTCTGAAGAGTTGGTGCGTCATTTTGGCACTCGCATTGACAATCTGGACACGCCGATTAACAGCTTTATCACCAAAACGCTTGAACAAGCCATCGCCCAAGCCAAGACCGCTGATGGCTTGCGAGCTGCTGGCGACACACGTCCTTTGCTGGGCATACCGATGGCACACAAGGACATTATGTGTACCGCAGGCGTGCTGACTTCCGCAGGCTCAAAAATGCTGGCAAATTTTATCTCGCCTTATGACGGCACGGTGGTGGATAACATCACCAAGTCGGGTTTTATCAGCCTTGGCAAGCTGAACATGGACGAATTTGCCATGGGTTCGGACAACGAAAAATCCTACTTCGGTGCGGTGCATAATCCATGGGATACCACACGTGTGCCGGGGGGTTCGTCGGGGGGCAGTGCGGCGGCGGTGTCGGCAGGTTTTGTGCCTGTGGCGACAGGTTCGGACACAGGGGGCAGCATTCGCCAACCTGCGTCATTCTGCGGTATCACAGGTATTAAGCCGACCTATGGGCGTGTGTCTCGTTATGGTATGATTGCCTATGCGTCCAGCCTTGACCAAGCAGGGACGTTCGGACGCAGTGCTTTGGACTGTGCTTATTTGCTGCAACCCATGGCAGGCTATGACAACAAGGACGCTACCAGCATTGATACGCCAGTGCCTAATTATGTGGCGGATATTTTGGCGACCAAAACCGACGATAAGCCACTACAAGGGCTAAAAATCGGCGTGGCAAAAGCCTACTTTGGGGCAGGGCTGAATGACGACGTGGCAAGCACCATCAAAACCGCCCTTGCCAAATATGAAGAGCTGGGGGCGAGCATTGTCGAAGTGGACATCACCGACCCTGCGATTACCCTTGCGACTTATTATTTGCTTGCCCCTGCCGAAGCGTCGTCCAATCTGTCTCGTTTTGATGGCGTGCGATTTGGTTATCGCTGTGAAAACCCAGCCGACTTGACCGACTTGTACACTCGTTCACGCTCCGAAGGTTTTGGCGAAGAAGTGCAAAGACGTATCATTATGGGAACGTATGCCCTATCGGCAGGGTATTTTGACGCATATTATATCAAAGCCCAAAAGGTACGCCGTATCATCGCCGCAGACTTTGCTAAAGCCTTTGAAAAATGCGACATCATCGCCAGTCCGACCGCTCCGACCACGGCGTACAAACTGGGCGAGAGCCTTGACCCTGCCAGTATTTATTTGGGTGATGTGTACACCATTGGGGTGAATTTGGCAGGCTTGCCAGCGTTGTCGCACCCTGTTGGCTTGGCGAATGGCTTGCCTGTGGGCTTGCAATTAATCGGCAAGCATTGGGCGGAGAGCGAACTGCTAAAAACCGCTCACGTCTATCAAGCGAACACCGATTACCATCAAATGATGTCGCCTGTGTTTACGGCTAACTGATTGATTTTAAAAAATATAGTCTTTTAAATTCAATTTAGTACTTCGTCAAACTCGCTTGTAAGTACTACTTGTACTATCTGCTACTGGTTTTCCTCGTCCTAAAATGAATTTATTTGACTATATAAAGAACTTTATTACAAAACACATCGCAAAATATACATCTAAGGAATGTCATGACCGCACAAAATCTGTTGATTGATGGCTATGAAGTCGTTATTGGTATCGAGATTCATTGCCAATTGAACACCGAGAGTAAGATTTTTTCGAATGCCCCCACCGCCTTTGGGCAAGCAGCGAACACGCAGGCAACCATTGTGGATTTGGGCTTTCCGGGGGCGTTGCCTGTCTTAAACGAAGGGGTGATTGAGCGTGCCTTAAAGTTTGGTATGGGCGTGAATGCCGAGCTGGGTGTGTATAACACCTTTGACCGCAAAAACTATTTTTATCCTGATTTGCCAAAAGGTTATCAAATTACCCAAATGGCACACCCCATTGTCGGCAAGGGCTATGTGGATATTTTGGTCAATGCTGGCGAAAAAAACGAATACACCAAGCGTATCGGTATCACACGTGGACACTTAGAAGAAGACGCTGGCAAATCGGTGCATGACGCTGTGCCGCAGATGACAGGTGTGGATTTGAACCGTGCTGGCACGCCGCTTATTGAGATTGTCTCTGAGCCTGACATGCGGTCGGTCGCAGAAGCGGTGGCGTATGTCAAGACTATTCACGAGCTGGTAACGTGGCTTGGGATTAGTGATGCGATTATGGCGGAAGGTTCGTTCCGTGCGGATTGTAATGTCTCGGTACACAAGCCAAACACGCCTTTTGGCACACGCTGTGAGCTAAAGAACCTAAATTCGTTCCGCTTTATTGAGCGTGCCATCAAGTCCGAAATCGAACGCCAAATTGACCTTATCGAAGACGGTGGCAAGGTGGTACAAGCCACACGCCTGTATGACCCAGAGCGTGATGAAACTCGTGCCATGCGTACCAAAGAAGAAGCCAACGATTATCGTTATTTTCCAGACCCCGATTTGCTGCCTGTGGTGGTGAGTGAAGAGACGCTGGCAAAAGTGCGTGCGGCTATGCCAGAGTTACCACAGGTGCGAAAAGAGCGTTTCATCAATACCTTGGCACTGCCTATTTATGATGCCAGTGTCTTGACAGGCAGCCGTAGCCTAGCGGATTATTTTGAAAACGTGGTGCAGCTTGTGGGCAGTGGTCATGCCAAACTGGTCGCCAATTGGATAATGGGCGACTTGCTGGGGGCACTCAACAAAGACGACAAAACCATTGAACAAAGCCCCATTCGTCCTGCACAATTTGCCAAGTTAATTGAGCGTATCAATGACGGCACATTGTCGGGCAAACTTGCCAAGCAGGCGTTTACGGCACTGTTCGCTGGTGATGGCGGCGATGATGATACGGCGGTGGATAAGATTATCAGCGATAAAGGGTTAAAGCAAGAAACCGACACAGGGGCGATTAAAGCAATCGTTGAAGAAGTGCTGGCGAACAATCCAGCCATGGTTGATGAATATAAGTCGGGCAAAGAAAAAGCCTTTAATGGCTTGGTCGGACAAGTGATGAAATTAAGCCGTGGTAAGGCAAATCCTGCACAGGTCAATCAGCTATTGAAGGAGCTGATAGGGTAGATGATGGTATTTGAACTGTAATTATTTGAACTATCATTTACCATTTGCTAAAAAATCAGCAGTTTTGACATTGCTGATTTTTTTGTATTCATTTAGGGTTTGCTGACAATTCATCACGCCAAACAATTAAGTTTGGAATTTGTGGTGAATGTACGGCTTTTGTGCTAAAAATGGCTAAATCTTGTCTTTCATCGTCAAAAACTTGCTTGATAGAATAACTATCAATCTGCGTTTTTTCCTTGAAAGAAGGGCGATTTATCTCATTTTTATCTACAAAGACGAAATGTCAACAGACCCTAGGAAATCACAGGTTTAAGAGACATCAAGCGGTCAACCACTCAACAGCCGCAGTGCCAGTGTTTTTCTTTGGAAGTTTTTCCGATACCAGCATTAAAGGTATTGGTGGGGTCAAGTTGCTGATAAAAATTTGCCAAATCCGCTTCAGCCATGTACAGATGTCCCACGTTATGCTCGGCAGGATATTTTGCCCCACGTTGTGCCAAGAGTGCCAAAATTTCATGTTCCACTTCTTGCCAGTCATAACCTTGTTTTACGATATAATCTTGATGAAATACATGACAAAAAAAGTGTCCATAATACAGCTTGTGCAGGATTTTTTGATTTAGGGTGTCGGGCAGTACTTCGAACCAATCCTTATCGTTGCGGCGTAGGGCGACATCAATGGCGGCAATATCCGAGACGGTATCGCTATGCACTGCACGGTATCGCACCGCCGCACTGGCAACCGCAAAACGGTGCAACATGGCTGCTGTCGCTTCGTTTTCATCACAGGCAAAATAATCGCTGTTATCATCTTGAAATACACTGGTCAGATACTCTTGCGTCGCTTGAATGCTGTCATGACTGACTTTTAAAATCAAATGATGTTCAAAACGCTGACGAAAATCCAGCATACGCACTGGCAGATGGTTGTGAATAAATTTTGATAAAAATTGCATGACACGGTCGCTAAAATTCGCACCGAATAGGGGAATTTTTTTGGTAATGGCGTCAGTTTTGGCTTTTAGGGCGAAGAGTTTTGGTAGGTTTTGTGTACCAAAGCGTTTGATTGCCACAAAGGTGTCTTTGCCATACACCGCCGCCATATCAAAGGCATCTTTGTGGATATATTCGCCAGAGATGGGCAACTCGGCAAAATCACGCAGCATATCTTGGCGAAGTTTGGTGAGTTTTTGGGTGTCGTTTGTGCCAATATAAAAGACTTTTGTGCCTGTCTGCATGGCAAAGGTGTCCAAGCGTACCGCAAAAACGGCGAGCTTGCCTGCACTGCCTGACGCTTCAAAGTGCCGTGCTTTGTCGGCATTGAACCGTGCTGGCAAGTCGTCGTCAATCTGTCTGACATGCTCACGATAAGCAATGTCATGCCCCAGTCCGCCTGCCGTGATGTCAGCCGCAGTGTAGTTGGCTTGTTCAAGATTGGCAAATATCGTCTCTGGCGTATCTCCAAGCTCAATGCCAAGATGGTTGATGAGCTGCAATTTGCCGAGCTTATCAACCTGTGCAAACAGTGCCATCTCGGTAAACGCAGGACCACGCTGCACCAATGCCCCACCAGAATTGTTGCACACCCCACCAATCACCGACGCACCAATACAAGACGAACCAATGACCGAATGCGGCTCTCGTCCGTGTGGGGCAAGCAGCTGCTCCAGCTCATTTAAGGTGGCGGCAGGCAGGCACACCACTTGGCTTGCGTCATTAATCAGCTGAATGCCCTTGATACGCATGACATTAATCAGCACGGTATCTCTGTCCATGTCTGTAGGGGTTGAGCCGCCTGTTAAGCCTGTGTTGGAAGCCTGTGAAATGATGACCACATCAGCCGCAACACACGCCTGCAACACTTGCCAATATTCATACAAAGTGGCAGGCATAACCACCGCCAACGCCTTGCCCTGTCCAAATCGATAGCCGTGGGTAAAGCGTTCGGTTTGAGCAGGCTTGGTCAAGACATGTCTTGTGCCAACGATGTTTGTCAGCTGGGTTAATAACGTCATATTCTTTTACTCCTTATGAGATTGCACACAAGACAGCTATAAACCTGCCGTAAACCTACCGCTACAAACCTGTATAGCCGAATAAATTCATGCCTTTTTTAAAAATAAACCAAGCCAAAACCCAGTTAATCCAGCCAACACAAACTCATTTTAAACTGCTTGATTATGTTGTCTATGCTCTTGCCATTTTAATTTTTTGGGCTTGATGTTGTCTTTAGGAGAATTAAGCCTATAAGACAATTTAATCAAAGCATGAAAACATACTTAAAAGATTGCGTTATACCAGTGCGTTTTCCCACGTTGGCAATACCAGCTTCATCAGTGGTTTTAGCAGCTTGACATTACAAGCAAATACCGAGCCTGTGGACATGGCGTTGTCTGCCCCTTTGTGGTCTACCACCACGCCACGCGCTTCACGCACAATCAACTCACCTGCTGCCACGTCCCACGGCTTTAATGACATCTCAAAATAGCCATCATAACGCCCTGCCGCCACATAACAAAGGTCAAGCGCTGCCGAACCAAAGCGGCGTACTTGCCCCCCATTTTCGCAGATAACCTGTAGGCTGGCAAAATGCTGACGAGCAAAGCTGGTACGTACGCCATCAATCATACGTTCGTATGGGTGTCCTGTGGTAAAAAAGCCCCCGTCAATCGTGGCACGATCCGAGACGGTGATACGGCGTTGATTGAGTGTTGCCCCACGTCCACGACTTGCCGAAAACAGCTCATCACGCACAGGGTCATAAATCACACCATGCTCGGTTACGCCCTTGTGTTGTACAGCGATGGATACACAAAAATGCGGCACACCATGCACAAAGTTGTGCGTGCCGTCCAAGGGGTCAATCACAAAGCACCAGTCCGCATCTGCCCCTTTGCCTTCTTGTAGCCCAAATTCTTCACCCAAGAACGAATATTTGGGGTAACTTTCTTTGAGCATTTCAATCGTCAGCTCTTCGGCATAGCGGTCGATTTTGGTTACCAGTCCATCAAGCCCTTTGGATTGTACCTGCAAATCAATGCGATGGCGGTTTTCGTGTGCCTTAAAAATCTCACTGCCGACTTTTTTGGCAACACGTGCCATCATCACTACCATGGGTTCCATAACTCACCTTTTAAAAAAATAGTTTATAAAAAATTACTTGAATTTCAAGCAGTTAAATTTTGAGATGGTTGGTTTAATATATGGTTGATTAAAATAAAACAAGGCGACAACGTCCGAAGTAGTACAAGTAGTACATAAGGTCGCCCGCAACGTAAGTATCATTGCAATTTTAATCAACTATACCAACCGCACATTCTAAGGCATGATAAATACCCAGCTTATCCAGTCCACACATTGCCAATTGCTCGGCATGACTGGCGTGCTGAATAAATTTGTCATCAAGACCTAAGTTTATCACGCTAGGCAATGAACTTCGGTGTTGATTGAGTAAATATTCATTGACGGCACTGCCAGCACCGCCCATGCGTTGATGTTCTTCGATGGTGATGATAATGTCCACACCATTATTTATTAAGCCATCTAACATGTCGCTATCCAGCGGCTTCACCCAACGCATGTCTATCACCGTGATGGCAACCGATTTGGCAACCGCCAGCTCCGACTGGACAAAATCTTGACTGGCGGACACCGCATCTGCCAAACGTGTGCCGAATGCCAGCACCGCTATACGCAGCGGTTTAGATGGTGATTGGGCTGACGAGTTGGACGGACTGCCAGTATCGGTATCATGATAATGCTCACTTTGCCACGCTGTGCGAGCCTTGCCAATCGGATATTCATTAGGGTTGAATGCGGTGAGTGCCTGCCCCACGCCTGCCCCACGCGGATAACGCACCGCAGACACGCCTTGATATTCGTAGCAGACATTTAGGAGTTGATAGCATTCGTTTTCGTCAGATGGCGTGGCGACAATCACGTTAGGCACGCAGCGTAAATACGCCAAATCAAACACGCCTGCATGGGTCGCCCCATCTTCACCCACAAGCCCAGCTCGGTCAATGGCAAAGGTTACATCAAGGTTTTGTAGGGCTACATCATGAATAAACTGGTCATAACCACGTTGCAAAAACGTGGAATAAATCGCCACGATGGGCTTGACGCTTGATTGCACGCCGTCAACGTCCGCACCGCCTGCCGCCATGCCCCCTGCCAAAGTGATGGCGTGTTGCTCGGCAATCGCCACATCAAAAAAACGATTGGGATAGCGTTTGGCAAAGTCCACCATGCCAGAGCCTTCTGCCATGGCTGGGGTAATGGCAAGCAGTCTGTTATCCAGTGCGGCTTTATCCAGCAAAAACTCACCGAACACCTGCGAGTATTTTTTGGCGGCAGGTTTTTGGGCGGTGTCGATGGTTGATTTTTGTTCATTAGGTTTTTGACGGTCAGGCTTTGGCAATTTGCCAATCGCATGATAGCCAATGGGGTCGGCTTCGGCAGGCGAAAAACCCTTGCCCTTAACCGTATGCACATGCACCAGCACTGCACCCTTGAGCTGTTTGGCACGGCTTAGTACTTTTACCAGCTTTGGCAAATCATGCCCATCAAAAGGACCAAGATAAGTAAAGCCAATTGCCTTGAACAGATTGTCGGGGAATAGATTTTCTTGGAGTTTTTCGGCGATTTTGTCTGGCAGGGGCGAACCTGTGCGTGCCAATGAACCTTGTTGCCACTTCTCAGAAATCTTCTCGGCAACCTTGGCAGGCAAACGCTCGCCAATCTCGCCCAGCACATCATTTGCCATGTGCAGATAATGACGAATGCGGCGGTCATCATCTGCCAAATGACGCTTGACCATCATGATGTTGCCATGCTTGTCAATATCCATGGCAAGCCCTTTTTGCCAAAGGGCGACAAGGTGCTTGGAAAATCCGCCCACCGCTTCGGAGATGGACATATCATTGTCGTTTAAGATGACGGTGATGTCGGCATTTTGTTGCACAGCGTCATTCATCGCTTCGAACGCCATGCCCCCTGTCATCGCCCCATCGCCCACCACACAAGCGACTTTTTGATTTAAGCTCAGATAACGACTTGCCAAGCTCATGCCAAGCCCTGCCGAAATCGCTGTTGAAGAATGCCCCACGCCAAAGGTGTCGTACTGGCTCTCGCTACGCTCTGGAAAGGCGGTCAAGCCATCTTTGGTGCGTATCGTGGTCAATTGTTCACGTCTGCCTGTCAATATCTTGTGGGCGTAGGCTTGGTGTCCCACGTCCCACACCAGCTTGTCATAAGGGGTGTTAAAAACCGTATGCAGGGCGATAGTCAGCTCCACCACCCCAAGATTTGCCCCAAAATGTCCGCCAGACACCCCCACCGAATACAGCAAAAACGCTCGCAATTCGTCCGCCAGCACTTGCAATTCTTGTATGGATAAGGTTTTTAAATCGGCAGGCGAATTCACCCTATCTAGCGTTGGGGTAATAGGGCGAGCGGTAAGCAGTGTATCAAACACTTTGGCTTGATAGGGCTTGGCTGTAGAATTGGCGTGAGACATAACTTAACGTGTGTGGCTTGATTGACAAAAACAAGGGCTTAAAGACACCATATAGTCAATTAAAATTGCAATAATACATCGTTGCGGGCGACCTTATGTACTACTTGTACACCACGGACGTTGTCGCCTTGTCTTATTTTTATTTTAATCGACTATAGAACAGGTGCTATGACTGATGAAAATTCGATGATACAACAATCAATTCACCACCAAAAATAGTGTGGCATGATAGCACTTTTTGAACAAAAACTGTGGATATTTTACAAAATTCCCTTTATTTTTGCCAGTTTAACACCACCTAAAGAGAGATTTTCCATCATTTTTTCATAATTTCGCCATTTTTTGGAGTTTATTTTGTACCAATTTGTTGCCAAAGCCCATTTGCCCACCGTGCATGGCGAATTTGAAATTCACGCCTTTCAAAACAAGAGCGGACAAGAACACGTCTTATTGACCCATAATTTGCCTTGTGAGCAGGACAAAATTCCCCTTGTGCGTATTCATTCAGAATGCTTGACAGGCGACGCATTCGGCTCGCTCAAATGCGATTGCGGCCCGCAGTTGAATGCCACCATGAAAGCTATTCAAGCGTACGGCTGTGGGGCGATATTGTACCTACGTCAAGAAGGGCGTGGCATTGGGCTTACCAACAAAATTCGTGCCTATGCTTTGCAAGACCAAGGGCATGACACGCTAGACGCTAATCTTATGCTAGGCTTGCCTGCGGACGCTCGCACCTATGAGATGTGCCGTGCCATGCTGGATTCTGTCGGCGTGCATACGGTGAAGCTGCTTACCAACAATCCAAACAAAGTCGCCGAATTACAGAGCCTTGGCATTACGGTTGCCGAGCGTATTGCACTTGTGGTGGGGGTCAATCCGCACAACGAAAGTTATCTTGCGGTCAAACAGCAGCGTATGGGGCATTTGATTGGGGCGGATACGCTATTTCAGCCTACCAATCCCTTGGCATAAACGTGATTGTCATCACTTTAAAAATGGTTTATAACAACGCATGATTGAACACACATCACACACGCCTACTGCGGACAATAACCTAGACGACAACCCAGATAGCTCAAATAATCCAAACAACATCGCCAAGCCCAGTCAATCGCACGACACTGACGGCAGTACACCTGTCGCTATCAATCTTGAGATTGAAACCATCAAACTTATCTTGTCCGAAAAACGCACGTCTTTGGCTGTGCTACGGACTGGCATTGCGATACTGGTGTTGCCATTGTCGATATTAAGTGCGTTGATTGCCACATCTAAGCTGTATGAGCCACAATCTGTAATGGGTATGTTGCTGGTTGTGTTTGTTATCAATGGCTTATTGACTGGCGTGGGGCTTTGGCTGATTGCCAAGTCATTTTTAAAAATGCGTCGCTGCAATCACGTCATTCACCAAATGCAGAAACATCACCCTGCACTCAAGAATTTGATGGTGTGATTTTGATTTGGGAATTTCGCTACATCATAATTGACAATACGCTTATTTAATGCTAATTTTAAGGTGATTTTACACGCAAAAAGGATTTTTTTATGAACACTTCTGTTAATTTTATCACCTGTGATTTGTTGGACGACAATAGCGACAAAGCCATTTGGGTGCTTAGCCCCTTATTAGACGGCAAGCCACTGCGACAATATGGCGGTGTGCATAGTTTTGGTGGACGTATCGTAACTGTCAAATGCCACGAAGACAACTCTCGTGTCAAGGAATTGCTCGCCACAGATGGCACAGGCAAGGTGTTGGTGGTGGACGGCGGCGGCTCACTTCGCTGTGCCTTGATGGGGGATATGATTGCCCAGTCGGCGGCGGATAATGGTTGGGCAGGCGTTATCATCTATGGGGCGGTGCGTGATGTGGACGCTATCGCCACGATGAACCTTGGCGTGATGGCACTGGCAAGCACCCCCCAAAAAAGCACTCGTAAAGGCGTGGGCGAGACTGGCGTGGATTTGTGTTTTGGCGGCATCACGCTGTGTGATGGGCATTATATCTATGCGGATAACAATGGTGTCATTGTGTGTCAGACGGCGTTAGTATAAGATTGGCTTAATGCAGTTGATTAAAATCGCATGATATAGCGTGGTAATATAGTCGATTAAAATAAAAATGAGACAAGGCGACAGCGACCGCCGTGTAGCCGTAGCGTGGGCGTAAGCCCACGTAATTAAAACGGTGGGGGAACAAAGCACCCTACCAACAATCACGAATGGGTGTGTATCGGTTTTATTTTAATCGACTATATAAGCGGTATCTGTGGCTTATCGCAAAACCATAAAATTACACATCAAAAATCTTGCCACGGTTGATGATGCCTTGGGGGTCAAAGACAGCTTTGATGGCTTTCATGTAATCAATCTCGGTTTGCGAACGTGTGTAGGTGAGATAAGGTTTTTTGGTCATACCTACGCCATGCTCGGCACTGATTGAGCCGTGGTATTTTTGCACGGTTTCAAAGACGTATCGGTTCACCGTTTGGCATTTGGCAAAAAATTCGTCCTTGGATAGGTCGTTAGGTTTTAGGATATTTAGGTGCAGATTGCCATCGCCGATATGCCCAAACCAGCAGATTTCAAAGTTGGGATAATTGTCCTTGACGATGGTTTCGATATCACTGATGAAATTGCCCAAGTGCGTGATAAGTACCGACACATCGTTCTTGTACGGGGTGTATACCGAGATGGTCTCGGAGATGGACTCACGCAGTTTCCACAGTTCTTGGAGTTGCCCCACGCTTTGGCTCATCACGCCATCGACGATACTGCCATCTTCGGCACAGCTTTCAAATACATTCATGGCGGTATCTAGCACTTCGTCCGAAATGGCTTCGAATTCTAGCAATACATAAAACGGCGTGCGACTGTCAAAAGGAGCTTTGGCGTGTCCTGCACTGATGACCTTGTCAATGGCAATGCTGTCAAAAAATTCAAAGGCAGTAAGGTTGAGTGCCTTGCCAAACCTATCCAAGAGCTTAACCACGCTGCCAAAATCAGCCACGCCCAGCACCATGGCGGTGAGATTGATGGGTTGTTTTTCGAGCTTAATCAAGGCATGGGTTACAAAGCCCAGCGTCCCTTCTGCACCGATGAACAGATGACGCAAATCATAGCCTGTGGCGTTTTTTAGCATACCGCCATTTAGGTTCAAAATATCACCTTTGCCAGTTACAACCGTAAGCCCTAGGATTTGGTTGCGTGTCATGCCATAACGAATGACCTTAATGCCGCCTGCATTTGTGCCGATATTGCCACCGATTTGGCTTGAGCCACTGGACGCAAAATCCACGGCATAATACAGCTCTTTACTTTCGGCGAATTCCTGCAAGGCTTTGGTAACTACGCCAGCTTCGACTTCCACCATGCGGTCGGCTGCATAAAATGTGCCAATGCGGTTCATTTTATCAAAGCTCACCACCACTTCGCCAAATGCCGCCACCGCTGCGGCAGATAAGCCAGTGCGTCCACCGCTTGGCACAAGATTAACCTTGTATTCATTGGCAAGGCGTACGATACTGGCTACTTCTTCGGTGCTTTTTGGAAAGACGACGGCGGTTGCTTTGGGTTCAAAGTGCTTGGTCCAGTCCTTGCCCCAGTTGTCCGTGCTGTCTGTATCGGTCTTGATGGTAAGCTCTGGCAGCTTAGTATTAAGTGCTGTTAAAAAATCTTGGTAGTTTTGCATGTTATTCTTCCACCTAAAAATACAAGCTATGATAACAGATTTTGCAATTTTACAAAAATCAAAATGCAGATTTTGGCAGAAAAATTGTGCATAACCGTTATTGTGCTAAATGCAAAAAATCCCACCAAAACAGGCTTGATGGGATAAGATGAAAACAGGGTTTTAAGAGTAGTATTTACACGTCTTCTTCTTGGTATTGTGGTACAGGTTTTTTGAAGCCTGATGTTTTAATGCCAAGCCAAATAAAACCAATCGCCGCCCAAGCCAAGCCAACTTTGAGTGTAATATCATCAACTTCTAGCCACATCAAAAATACGCTGATAAAGCCTGCAATCGGAATGACGATGTAATTAAAAATCTCTTTGCCTGTGCGATATTGCTTATCTCGCAAGACATAGCGGAACAGCACCGAGATATTGACAAAACTAAAAGCCGTCAATGCCCCAAAGCTGATGAGATTGACCACGGCTTCTAGGCTGATAAAGCCTGCGGTTAAGGCAATCGCCCCTGCAATTAAGATATTATTAACAGGGGTAAAAAATTTTGGGTGAATTTGACCAAAGATTTTTTTACTGATGACGTTATCACGCCCCATGACGTACATCAAGCGAGAGACCCCTGCATGAGCCGAGATACCGCTTGCCATCACCGTAACAATCGCAAAGCCCAGTATCGCCGCTTGGAATGCCGAACCGCCAACAATCAGCAGAATCTCCGCCTGTGTTTCGTCCACCGCTTCGAAGTAGCTGCTAGGCTCACCAGAAAAAAACAGCTGCATAAAATACGAGCTTGAGATAAAGACAATACCAGCGATGAGCGATGTTAGGAACATGGCTTTTGGTAGGGTGTTTTTGACATCTTTGGTTTCTTCGGCAAGGCTTGATAAGGAGTCAAAACCTGTGAACGAAAAGCACAGAATCGTCGCCCCAGCAATCAGCGGCCAAACTTCTGTCATCTTGCTCAAAAATGGTGTCAAGCTCCACAGCTGATAAGGGTTGTTAGGGTCTATCACGCCATCAGCATTATAGCCAGCGTTTAGCTTGGTGTAGATAAGGTAGGTGAATACGGCGATGACAATCAACTGCACCAGTACAATCCAGCTGTTAAAATACGCCACCACCTTAGAGCCAAAGATATTGATACCTGTCATGATGGCGGTCAAGCCAATCACCCACACCCAGTGATAGACCGAAGGGAATAGGGCTTCTAGGTACATCACCGCAAGGATAATGTTCACCATGGGCGACAGCAGATAATCCAACCAGCTTGACCAGCCGACCATAAAGCCCATCGATGGGTTGATGGATTTTTGGGTATAAGTATAAGCCGAGCCAGAAGACGGATAGGCACGAATCATATGCCCATAGCTGATAGAAGTCAGCAATACCGCCGCCAAAGCGAAGATATAAGACGTAGGCACATGACCAATACTATCACGTGATACCATACCAAAAGTGTCTAATAAAGTCATTGGCTGAATATAAGCCAAACCAATGATGATGACGTGCCATAAACCAAGGTTTCGCTGCAACTTGGCAGCTTTAGTGGCGACAGGTGTACTCAACGTGGAGTCCTCCAAAAGCGTGCGTAAACGCAAAAAAGAGAAAAGGCGTTGGGGTGCTTAATACCGTTATCAAACTACTTTTGGCAAAATGCGGCGATGAGAACCTTCATCAGCCGAACATCTGTGGCAAACACGTTTGAGATTTGATTATGCTATCAACTCCGTGAAGTTTTTGAATTTATTGCTGTGTCATCTGTCTGCCAAGCGGCGTTAAGGACAGTGAGCAAATAAATTCTTGCAAAATAAAGCCCAAAAAACCAAGCACAAAACTTGGATAATTTGGGGTTTTTATAAAAAAGAAACGGATTTTACCGCAAAAAGCACGCCTTGTCAGTAGTTTTTATACATTTTGGGTGAATTTTGGCAATATTTTTGTAATACAGTTCTATCATGTGTGCAATAGGCAAAAATATCACTCATCTTCCTTGTCGTCGTCCCACTCTTGGTAAGTCTTGGCAGGGTCAATGCCTTGGGATTTTAGATAAGCGACTTGCTCTTCTAGCGTGCGTTTTTTTTCGGCATCGTGCATGGTTTTGGACAGCTCATCAAAATGCTTGATGTCGTCTTGTAGGTTGCTCATGTTAATCTCCTGTGAATGTGGCTTTTATCATGATGAAACATATCATAACAAAGCAATATGACATTCACCGCATTAGCCAAAATATTTTTTGGGGTTTTTGTAACTTTTTATGTCATCAAACGGCTTATATTATCAAGCGGTTTGTACTATTAAACGTTTTAAGTCATCAAATGATTTATATCATACAGATATTGATTAAGCGGATTGTTGTACAAGTTTTTTGGCGGTTTCGGTAGCCAGCCAAAGGTCTTTGTTGGGTTCGGTAGGGGCAATCCAATTGGCGGCGAGCAACTCGTTTTTGACCCACAGCATATCTGATTTGCCAACTTGGCAGCGGCTAACCGCATGTATGCTGGCGTCGTTGCGTTGGACACTAGGAAGTGCTTGCGGCGTAACCAGCTCATTGAGTTTTCGCCACAGACTTTGCTGGGTAAAGGGTATGCTGCTGCTTGCCAAACTCAAAAGCAGCTGTTGCCAGCGAATAGAAGCCATAAATGCCATTTCGCTAAGGTTGCCCCCTCGATACGCATGAACACTACAACTGACCATCAGCTCGTCTTGCAGGCTGGGAGCAAGCTGTATTCTGCTCGTGGCTTTATCGCCAGAGTTTAGCATACTGGATATTTTGTTGTTGCTGGGGCTGTTTTGAGTGGACTGCGTGATGACGGCTTCTGCTTGTAGGCTGGCTTCTAGGGCGTTTTTGCCAATCCAGCCATTGGTAGGGTAATGGGTAACAAGATTGCTATAAACCTTGTCAAACAATTCCATAAAGTCATCTTCATCATCAAAATGATAAGTATGCTCCAATTGTCGCTCAATCAAGTGCATAAGGTCGGTTAATTTGCGGTCAACACTGCCTAGCTCTCTACGGATAAGGGCGATGACAGGTTTGTTTTTGGTCTTGGCGTTGAGATAGCTGACGTGTAACTGACTGACCCCTGACGCATTCACCTTGCCATAACTGCGACCAATCAGCATGATGACATAGTCGCAGTTATTAATGCAACGCCAGCTGTAATTGGCAGAATCTGGGCTTGAGAGCAGCAAATCTCTGGTAAAAAAAGCTCGCTGTTCAAAAAAGACGGCAATCTTGTCTCGTGCCAAAAATAGGCTGGTGTCTTCAGAATCACAGATTAAGTGGATATGATGACGACGGTTTAACACAAGTACCTCTATTTATTAAGCGGTCAAAAAAACTAGGGCATATCCCTATTTTGTAATGCGTCTAAAAACGGACAAAAGCGTGTGCCAAAAGGCAAATTTAACAAGGTAAATTTAACGTTATTTACCAAGATTTTGGTGGCTTTGGGTCTAATATCAATGTGATAAAACGCCACAAAGCAACCGTACAAAACAATCATTAAACAGCGAAATATGCCAAAAAGCTGACAAAATACGGCATATTTGTTTCAATTCGCAGAACAACTGTGAATTGCCCTGACTTGGAAGGGGCTATGCCTTCGCCAAAAATGTACTATACCTTCCTAAAAAAAGGGTTTCAACCATCAAGAAGATTTTGATGAACGGACATTATAACAAAATAAACGGTCGCTGTGCAGGGATTTTTTTGGATTTTGTACCAAAAATGATGTTTGTTACTGTAACTGTATCAGTGTGATGATTTTGTGGGCTATCGTCTGCGACCATACTTGATAAGTGTGCTTGCTTGGGTGAAAACCATCTTTGGCAAACATCTTATCATAAGTAAGATTGTTTGTGTAAAATTCATCTTGCAGATAATGCACATTGGCGTGTTTGGTGCATACCGCCTGCATAAGCTGACTTAGCACCATCGCTCGCCGACCGATTAAGCGGTTTAGTGGGCTTGGCAAACTGGGGGCAAGCTGCATGGGCGGCAAGCTAAGAAAGATGATATCACGCACGGCGAATTTACGCTGTAGCAGGGTGATGATTTCATGCAAATGGTGCTGCCATGCGGCATTCGTGCTTTGTTTGATGACATCATTCACGCCAATGCTAATCACCGCCACATCAAAGGCAATCGCTGGCATGGCGTACAGCCGAGTGAGCAAATCAAAGCTGGTGTGTCCGCTGGTGGCGTGTAGTTGCCAGTGGATTTGCTTAAATGGACTGGGGGGATTTGCCGAAGTCATCAATTGCACCAAATGTGCCACAATCCGCCCAAGCGGTGCGTCGTCTTGGCTGTCCACACCCACGCCAGCCCCAGCCGAATCACCGAATATGGCTAGGTTTAGTGTATTTTTTGGAGAACTTGTATCAGTGGTATCAATCGCCGCTGTATCAATCGCCGTTGTGCCGATACGCACGCCTGTGGGCTCTGGCAGGCGTAGGGCGGTTTTGGCGACTTTTTTGGCTTGGGCGTAGTAGATGGGGGCGAGCAGATAGTCTTGTGTGGTGTGCAAAAGTGTCATGGATAACTCTACAATCCCAAAATCTTGGTAATGATACTATAATGGTCTTCAAACATGCGTTCACCGTCCAGCTCGTCCAGTGGCAGCCAAAACGCCTGCTTGGCATCATCATTGCCTTGTACTGTGGGCAGGGTGCGGTGGGGCGGCACAAAGTGAAATACCGTGGTCAAGGTGCGTGCTCGCAGCGAACGCTCTGGAGCGTCAAAGGTGTGCGTGGATTTAAGGTCGTGCTGGCTTAGGCTTAGGGACGTTTCTTCTTTGAGTTCACGCAGCACGCCTTGGAGCAGGGTTTCGTTCTCGTCCAAAAATCCCCCCGGCAACGCCCACAAACCATTGCCATATTCCCCACCACGCTCAATCAGCAAAATATGCCCTGACTGCACCACGAGAGCGTCTGTGGTTACAAATATCGGCGGATAGGGCAGATGATGAAAACTTTGGCGATAGTCATTGATGTGATGAAACTCATTTTGTAGCCGCACAAAGTCATGACTGTGCCGAAACTGCTGCAAAAACTCGGCACTGGCAGCGGGCATTTTTTGATAAAGCTCGCTATCGGCTTGTCCAAAATACGCTTGACGTAGCGGTGTGGCACTAAGATTTTGAAAATTAGGCAGTTCAAGATACGCCCAATCAGGAAACAGCGACAGATAGTAGGAGCTGTCGTCCTTGGTGTGTCCGATAACGCCGATTTTGTGCTTTGGGCTGCTTTTGGTGGCGATATTGACCGTGCTGCGGATATTGTGCAGCCATTTGTGGTCATTATACAAGGTGTCGTCAATAGGCAGGCAAATCAATCGCTTGGCAGTGGCGGTGTCAAAACTTTGCAAAATCATGGCTTTGCGTTCGGCAAAGGTGAAGGGGTTTTTAATCGTGCGTGGCGAATTGGCAGAGCCGATGAGCAAAATCACCTGCTTGGCACGCACCAAGGCTTCACGCACGATGAATTCGTGTCCGTGATGAAAAGGCTGAAAACGCCCAATAAAAATCAAATAATCAAAGTCGTACA